>JBGQHM010000133.1:0-15226 GCA_041497995.1 Binatia bacterium
ATCACCATGTTCGGGGCCGAGCCCTACGGGAACTACAACCGCATCCTCCTGTCCAACGTCCTCAACGGGACGCAGCCGATGGAGGAGATCTTCCTGAATCCGCTGTCTTGGTACGCCGAGCACGGCATCACACTGCATGCCGGCGTCAAAGCCCTGCGCATCGACCGCGAACGCAAGCGCGTGGTCGGCCGACCGCTGCCGACCTCGGCGCGCGCGTACGACGTGGACAGTGGTGACGAGACGGCTGCGCTCGTCGAGGTGCCGTACGATCACGTGATCATCGCGACGGGCTCGCGACCGTTTGTACCGCCGATGGACGGTATGGGTACGCCAGGCACCTTTCTCTTTCGCACACTCGATGATTGCGAGCGCATCGCCGCCTATGCCCGACACTGCCGGTGCGCCGTGGTGATCGGCGGCGGCTTGCTGGGTCTCGAGGCCGCGCGCGGACTGCTGACGCACGGGGTCGCGGTCACCGTCATCGAGGCGGCGCCGCAGCTGATGATCGCGCAGCTCGATGCAGAAGCCGGCGCGCTGCTGAAGGTCACCATGGAAAAAATGGGCGTGCAGGTCCTGCCCGACAAGATCACGACCCATATTCTTGGTGAGGAGCGCGTGACCGGGCTGCGCTTCAAGGACGGCGTTACGCTGGAGACGGATATGGTTGTCGTCAGTGCCGGCATTCGGCCGATCACTGAGATTGCAGCGCACTCGGAGCTTGCGGTCGAGCGCGGCATCGTGTGTGACGACCAGCTCCGCACCAACGACCCGGACATCTTCGCGGTCGGTGAATGCGTGCAACACCGTGGCACCATCTACGGCTTGGTCGATCCAATCTGGGAGCAGGCCAAAACCATCGCCGACGTCATCACCGGCGTGAACCCCGGCGCCGAGTACCACGGCTCGAAGCTCGCGACGAAGCTGAAGGTGATGGGCGTCGAGCTGGCCTCGATGGGCGAGGTCAAGAACGCGCAGCCGGAGGACGAGGTGGTCGTCTACCGCGAGCCGCGCCGCGGTGTCTACAAGAAGCTCGTCATCCGCGACGGCGCGCTGATCGGCGGCATCCTGCTCGGCGAGGCGGAGACCGCGGGCGTGTTGATGCAGATGTTCACGATGGGCACACCGGTCCCGGAACGCCGCGCCGACTTGCTCTTCGGCACGTCGACCGGCGCGCCCATCCTGTCTGTGTTCGACCTGCCGGACCACGCCCAGATCTGTAACTGCAACGGCGTCTCGAAGGGACAGATCAAGGAGGCGATCCTGGTCGGTAAGTGCCGCTCCGTATCCAAAGTCGGTGCATGCACGAAAGCGGGCGCCGGATGCGGGAGCTGCAAACCGCTGATCATGCAGTTTCTCGAAGTGTATGGCGGGGACGTTCAAGCGGACCCGAGTGAGCACTACTACGTTCCCGGCGTCGCGCTCACCAAGCCCGACCTCATCGCCGCCATCAAGGAGCGTCAGCTGAAGAGCGTCAGCGCAGTCTTTCGCGATCTCGCCGGCGGCAAGGAAGACCCTGCGAGTAAGCCGGGGCTCGCCTCACTGCTCAAGTCGCTGTGGCCGGGCGAGTACGAAGACGAGCGCGACGCGCGCTTCATCAACGACCGGGTGCACGCCAACATCCAGCGCGACGGCAGGTTCAGTGTCGTGCCGCGCATCTACGGCGGTGTGACCTCGGCGGCTGAGCTGCGGCGCATCGCCGACGTCGCCGAGAAGTACCAGGTGCCGATGGTCAAGATTACAGGGGGCCAGCGCATCGATCTCCTCGGCGTGACGAAAGAGCAGCTGCCGTTGATCTGGAAGGACCTCGGCATGCCGAGCGGACACGCGTACACGAAGGCGTTCCGCACCTGCAAGAGCTGCGTCGGCACCGACTTCTGCCGCTACGGCGTGGGTGACGCCATTGCGTTGGCGCAGAAGATCGAGCGGCGTTTCCAAGGCGTCGAATCGCCGCACAAGATGAAGCTGGCGACCGCCGGCTGCCCGCGAAACTGCTCCGAGGCGTATGTGAAAGATCTCGGCGCCGTCGCCATCGAAGGCGGCAAGTGGGAGGTCTACCTGGGCGGCGCCGCCGGGGGCACGGTACGCAAGGGCGATCTGCTGTGCACCGTCGACTCGCATGCCGACGTGCTCAAGTACATGGGCCGCTTCATCCAGCACTACCGCGAAAACGCCAAGTACATGGAACGCAGCTACGGCTTCCTCGAGCGCATCGGCATCGAGCGACTGCGCGATGTTCTGGTCAATGATTCTGACGGCATCTGTGCGCGTCTGGACGCCGAGATCGACACGGCGGTCGCCGCCTACAAGGATCCGTGGGCCACCGATGCGGCACAACCTGCCCACGAGGCACAGTTCACCGGCGCCGTGCCGGTCACGTCGGAAGCCGTGCAGGTGCAGCAATGATCGCCAACGGCGTCGCGTGCGGAAGCGCCACGGACGGTTTCCCGATCCCTGCCTCTTCAAACCGAGTGGTCGTCGACTTGGGATCAGTCGACGACATCCCGCTCGGCCAGGGACGGGCCTACGTGGTCGGACAGCGGACGATCGCTGTGTTCCGGCAACGCGACGGCCGCGTGTTCGCCATCGACAACCAGTGCCCGCACCGCGGCGGCCCGCTGGCGGAGGGAGTGGCCGGAGACGGCAAAGTCATCTGCCCCCTCCACGGATGGAAGATCGATCTGAGCAGCGGCAAGTGTCTCGGCGAGTCGGCCAGCGTGCAGGCGTACGACGCGCAGCAAGTCGGCGAACGCGTCGTTGTCTTCCTGCCGGAGTGAACTGTGGCGCGCGATCATCTGAAGCCGACGGCAAAGGAGTCGTGTGGGCCCCCTTCAGGGGACTGCCCTTCGACTCAGCCGGCGAATTCAGAGGGTGTCCTAAGACACGCGGGCACTGAGGCCCGCGCCACCAAAGCGTCCACCCAGCGCGAGGAAAATCATGGTGGCGCGGGCCTCCGTGCCCGCGTGTCAGCCAGTGTTGAGACGCCCTCTTCATTCCCCGGCGGTGCATCAACGACGGCCAGTGTGTCGGCGCGCGGTGCCCAGCTGAGCCGCAAGGCGATTCGGGCCGCCCAGCGCGACGCGACGGTCGCGACGGCGATCCTCGTCGCCAGCATTTATCTGGGTTCGGACCGCCTCGCTCACTTCGACCGTGCGCTGACGGGCTATTGCGTTGCGACGGTGGTCGCGTGCTTCGCCGTCACGTATCAGGTGGCCGCCTTCTGGCGTCGCCCGCCGTCTGCGGTCTACGGTCGCGCGCTCTTCCAGGCGCTACGCCATCCCCGAGACGTGCTGCAGGTGCTACGCGCGGCGAGCCGCGACGTGGCAGCGCAGCAGTTCATCGCGCGACGCAGTGTGTACCGCTGGCTGGCGCATATGCTGCTGTCGTGGGGCACGCTGGTTGGATTCGCCGTCACGCTTCCATTGGTCTGGGGGTGGCTCCACTTCGAGGCAGCGGACAATGATACGTACCGTGCAGTCTTTCTCTCCTTCCGGGTGACGCGCTTCGCGACCGACGGCGTCCTCGGCTGGCTGGTGTTTCACGCGCTCAATCTCGCCGCCGTGGCCGTGATCCTCGGGGTCACCTACTTTCTGGTGCAACGCGTGCGGATTCGCCGAGAGCCCGAGGTTCTGAGCGCCTTTCACCTCGTGCCATTGCTACTCCTGCTTGCGGTCGCACTGACGGGCTTGGCATTGCCAGCGGTCGGTCAGGTTGGCGCGCCGTGGCTGCTGCGTACGGCGGCGATCGCCCACGAAGCCACTGTCGTCGCGCTCCTGGTCGCATTGCCGTACGGCAAGCTGATTCATCTGTTCATCCGGCCACTGCATCTGGGCGCGCAACTCGTTCGCACGACCTCAGCAACCGCCGCGCACTGCAAGAGCTGTAACGCCGCGCTGGCGCCAGCCGTGCAACAGACCGCCGTCGAGGCCACCCTATTGGCGCGCGGCTTTCATTTCGCCGGACATCAGCAGCTCTGCCCACAGTGCCGGCGGCGCGCACTCGCGACAGCGCAGACCGAGTTGCTCGGTGCGCAGTTCCAGCCGCGGCCCGCCAGCACGCGTGTTCCTGAACGAAAGGCCGCGTAGAAATGAGCCGGCTCCCTGCAACCCCTGAAGCGCTCATCGCGCAGTACGGCCCGCATCTGCAGTACGAGCCACCGGGCGGGTTCGCGGCGCGCGCGCACGTCGACCGCAAGGTGCAGACGCACTGTTGCTTCTGCGGCCAACAGTGCGGTGTGACGCTGCTGGTGAAGGATGAGCGGGTCGTCGGTATCGAGCCCTGGGAGGAGTTTCCTTTCAACCAGGGCAAGCTCTGCCCGAAAGGCGTGAAGCGCTATCTGCAGAACAACCATCCGGATCGGCTGCTGCATCCACTCGTCCGCACCGGCCAGGGCTTCGCGCGCATTCCGTGGAACGAAGCACTCGATCTCGTCGCGGAACGCTTTGAGCGACTGCAAGCGCGTTACGGGCGCGACAGCATCGCGGTGCTGTCGGGCGCGTCGCTCACTAACGAGAAGGCCTACTTGATGGGTAAGTTCGCCCGCGTCGCGCTCGGCACACGGCACATCGACTACAACGGGCGGCTGTGTATGGTCGCCGCCGGTGCCGCAAACCTGAAGGCCTTCGGCATGGACCGCGCCGCCAACCCGTGGGCCGACATTGCCAACACCGACCTCATTCTGGTGACCGGCTCCAACGTCTCCGAGTGCAGCCCGATCACCGTCGACTACATCTGGCGGGCGCGCGACCGTGGCGCCAAGCTGATCGTCATCGATCCGCGCCTGACCCCCATCGCCCGCACCGCGGATCTCTACCTGCCGGTCCGCCCCGGACGCGATGCCGCGCTCATGAATGCCATCCTGCACGCGGTCATTCGCTTAGGCGGCGTCGATCACGAGTTCATCGCGGCGCACACGCACGGCTTCGATGACGTCCGTGAGACTGTCGAACGCTACAGCCCCGAGACAGTCGAACGGCTCGTCGGCATCCCGGCGCACCGCATCATCGAGGCCGCGCAGCTCTGGACCCAGGCGCCGAAGACGATGCTGTTGCACGCCCGCGGCATCGAGCACCATGTCACGGGCGTCGACAACGTGCTGGCGTGCATCAACTTGGTTCTCGCCACCGGCAAGATCGGTAAGCCCGGCTGCGGCTATGCAACGATCACCGGTCAGGGCAACGGGCAGGGCGGACGCGAGCACGGGCAGCGCTGCAACCAGCTCCCCGGTGCGCGTGACATCGAGAATCCGGAGCACCGCCGCGCCATCGCCGCCGTATGGGGTGTGGCGGAGGAGGAGCTGCCGCGCAAAGGCGCGACGGCGCCGGAGATTATCGAGCTGGCGCACCGCGGAGAGGTTCGCGGGCTGTTGTCGATCTGCATGAACCCCGCCGTGTCGCTGCCCGACACTGCGTTCACCCGCGCGGCTCTCGAGCGTCTCGACTTCTACGTCGTCATCGACTTCTTCATGTCTGAGAGCGTGCGGCATGCGGATCTCATCCTGCCTGGTTCGTTGCAGGAGGAGGACGAAGGCACTGTGACGAGCACCGAAGGCCGTGTGATTCACATCCGACAGGCGGTCAACCCGCCCGGCGAAGCGCGGCGCGACTGGGAGATCGTCTGCGATCTCGCGCGCCGCTTGGGCAAGGGACAGCACTTCGACTTCCACTCGGCAGCTGAGATCTTCACGGAGCTGCGACACGCGTCGCGCGGTGGGACCGCCGACTACTTCGGGATCACCTACGAGAAGATCGACCAGCAAATGGGTGTGTTCTGGCCGTGTCCGACGCTGGAGCATCCCGGCACGCCACGGCTCTTTGAAGGCGGTCGCTTCGCGCACGCCGACGGAAAGGCGCGGTTCCATCCGATCGAGTACCGTCCACCCGCTGAAGACGTGGACGATGCGTACCCGATCCTGTTGACGACGGGGCGCGTGGTGTCCCAGTTCCTCACCGGCACGCAAACGCGGCGCATCGGGCCGCTGGTCGACCAGTACCCGGAACCGCGCGTCGAGATGCACCCGCGTCTCGCCGCACAACTGCACGTCGTCGATGGCGAGCAGGTGCGCGTCATCAGCCGCCGCGGCGAAATGACGCTGCCGGCACTCGTGGTCGCCACGATTCGACCGGACACCGTCTTCATTCCGTATCACTGGCCCGGCGCGCAGTCGGCGAATCAGTTGACCCAGCGTGTCTACGATCCGGTCGCGAAGATTCCCGAGTACAAGGTGAGCGCGGTACGGATCGAGCGGTGCGCAGCGTGACACGCGCCGTGAAACAACTCTTCATCGATCCGCAGCGCTGCATCGGTTGCCGGGCCTGCGTGGAAGCGTGCAGCGAGTGCCCGGGGCATGGCGGGCATTCGATGATTCACCTGGATGACCTGGCGCGCGCGCTCACCGTGCAGACAGCGCCGACGGTGTGCATGCACTGCGACGAGCCCGCCTGCGCTAGCGTGTGCCCGGCCGATGCGATCCACAAGGGGCCGGACGGGGTGGTGCACACGGCGATGACGGAACGCTGCATCGGCTGCTCGAACTGCGTGCTCGCCTGTCCCTTCGGTGTGCCCAAGTACGAGGCGCCGCTCGATCTGATGATGAAGTGTGACCTCTGCTACGACCGCACGTCGCGTGACCTCAAGCCGATGTGCGCCACCGTGTGTCCGTCGGGCGCGTTGTTCTACGGGACGCAGGCGGAGGTCGAAGACCTCAGGCAGGCGCGGCCGCTCAATGTCTTCCAGTTCGGTGATGAGCTCGTGCACACCCAAGTGAGCTACCTGGTTCCGGCCACTACGACGGTGCTCGCGGTCAGCGGCGCCAACGCACGGGCAAGCTCGATAGCTGAACGCTGCCTCGAGGAGGCGTTGCTATGAAGCGTGACGCATTTCCGATCGCGAGCGCCGACGCGCAGGGGCTCAACCGGCGCGGCTTCCTGCGCACTGCAACCGCAGCTGCCGCGGCCGTGTTGGTTGGTGAGTGGAGTGCATCGCTGCTGAGTCTCGACCCACGACCGCCGGGTGAACCGGTCCGTCTCACTGACGCCGGTACCCTCGCGCCAGGCGAGGCCCGCGCGCTCACACTGGACGGCTCGCCACAGGCCATGCTGCTTGTCCGACTCGACGCCGAATCGCTCGTCGCCTTCGACCGCCGCTGCCCGCACCTCGGCTGTCCGGTCTTGTGGTCTGCCAGCCGCGAACGCTTCGAGTGTCCGTGTCACGCCGCCGCGTTCGACGCCCGCACCGGCGCTGTCTTGCAGGGCCCCCCGCGGCGCGGCCTCGAGCCGATCGGCTTCGAGCTCCGCGGTACCGAGGTGTGGCTACGTCGAAGAAACGAAGAGAAGGGAGTTGGCTGATGTCGCAACGGAAGCAACACATGCCGCGGACGAAGACGGCGTCTGCAGTTTCACGCCGACAGTTTCTGCAGGTATCTGGCGGCGCGATCGGCGCACTGCTCGCGGGTCTGCCGCGCGGATGGGTTGGACGAGTGTACGCGGCGGATGGGCCGGAGACGCCGCAGATCCGTATCGGCATCATCGCGCTGACGGATTGCTCGTCCATCGTCATGGCCCACGAGCTCGGACTCTTCAAGAAGTACGGCATCGAATCGACGGTCTCGAAGGAAGCGTCGTGGGCGGTGATTCGCGACCGCCTGACGTTGGGCGAGAACCAAGCGACCCACATGCTCTACGGAATGCCGTACGCGTCGACGATGGGCCTGCTCGGGTCGCCGAAGAAGCCGATGATCATCCCGTTCGGGCTCAACCACAACGGCCAGGCCATCACGCTGAACAAGGAGTTACGCGACAAGGGCGTGAAGCAACCGCAGGATCTAAAACCGCTGGCCGACGAGGCCAAGAAGAACGGCACTCCGCTCACCTTCGCCATGACCTTCCCGCCTGGTACGCACGCGATGTGGATGCGCTACTGGCTGGCGGCAGGCGGAATCAACCCCGACAAGGACGTCACGCTCATCACCATTCCGCCGCCGCAGATGATCGCCAACATGAAGGTGGGCAAGATGCAGGGCTTCTGCGTCGGCGAGCCCTGGAACGCGCGCGCCGTTGCCGACGACATCGGCTTCACCGCAGTCACCACGCAGCAGATTTGGAAGGACCATCCGGAGAAGGTCCTCGCGTTCACGGAAGAGTTTGCCGAGAAGAACCCCAAGACCGTGAGAGCCATCCTGCGCGCGATGATCGAATCGAGCCAGTTCATCGACAAGCTCGACAACCGCCCGCAGGTCGCCGAGGTGGTGTCGCGGCCGCAATACATCAACTGCGAGCCGGGAGTGATCCTCGGCCGCTTGCTCGGCCGCTACGACTACGGCGACGGCCGCAGCGAGCAGGATCCCTTCTACATGACGTTCTTCGATCGCCACACCAACTTCCCGTGGAAGTCGCACGGCCTCTGGTGGATCTCGCAGTTCCGCCGCTGGGGCATGGTGGGCGGCGACGTCGACTACAAGAGCATCGTCAACAAGGTGCACCGCCCTGACCTGTTCCGCGAAGTGGGCAAGGAGATGGGATTGGACGTGCCGCCCGAGGATCTCAAGCAGGAAGCCTTCTTCGACGGAGTCACGTTCGATCCGGCCGACCCCGAGAAGTATGCCACGAGTTTTTCGGTGAACAGTTTGGCGTGAAGGAGAAGAGTGATGACGAAACGACTCGACGTTGGGTCCGTAGCGCTGCCACTGGTCGGCGTCTCCTTGGTGGTGGCGGTGTGGGCGATCCTCAGTCAGACCGTGGCCCCGGACCTGCCGTCGCCGTGGCGCACGTGGCAGGAATCGAAGCCCTACATCGTCCGGCCGTTCTTCAAGGACGGCGAGATGAATCAAGGGATCGGGCGCTTCGCGGTGCTGAGTCTGGTGCGCGTGGCCAAGGGCTTTCTCCTGGCGATCGTGGTGGGAACGCCGCTCGGATTTTTGCTGGGCCTGTCGCCGACGTTTCACCGCGCCTTCGATCCGGTCATTCAGGTGTTGCGGCCGATCTCACCGCTGGCGTGGTTGCCCCTCGGTCTGATCGTCTTCCAGCGGTCCGAGCCGGCGGCCATCTTCACTATCGCGGTGTGTGCGATGTGGCCGACGGTGATCAACACCGCCGTCGGCGTCCGCAGCATCAATCCCGACTACTTGAACGTTGGACGCGTGCTGCGCCTGTCGCCGATCACCATGCTGCGCAAGATCATCATTCCGGCCAGCCTGCCCTACGTGTTCACCGGCTATCGCCTGTCGCTCGGCATCGCCTGGCTGGTGATCGTCGCCTCGGAAATGCTCACTGGAGCACCGGGTATCGGCGGCTTTCTGTGGCAGGAGTACAACAGCCTCGTCTACTCGCACATTCTCTTGTCGATCATCACCATCGGCGTGATCGGCTTTCTCCTCGACCGATTGATGGGCGTCGCCGAGCGTCGCTTCCAGACGGTATGACTGTGAGCATGAAGATGGGATTTCTCGAGGTCCGGGGCATCTCCAAGAGCTACGACACGCCACGCGGGCGGCAGGTCGTGCTGCGAGACCTCGACCTCGACGTGGCGGAAGGCGAGTTCGTGTGTATCGTCGGCTACTCGGGATCGGGGAAAACCACGCTGGTGTCACTCATCGCTGGCCTGACCCAACCCGACGTGGGGGAGATTCGGCTGGCAGGCGAGCCGATCCACGGCCCCGGTCCGGATCGCGGCATCGTGTTTCAGAACTATTCACTGCTCGCGTGGATGACGGTGTTCGAGAATGTGTATCTCGCGGTGGATGCGGTGTCGCCGCAACGTTCCACGGCACAGAAACGGGAGCGCACCGACCAACTGATCCACATGGTCAATCTGGGTGCTGCGGCGCACAAACGGCCGCACGAGCTGTCGGGCGGTATGCGTCAGCGCGTTGCTGTTGCCCGCGGGCTGGCGATGGATCCCAAGCTCCTTCTGCTGGACGAGCCCTTCAGCGCGCTGGACGCCCTGACACGGGCGACACTGCAACGCGAGCTGGCGCGAATCTGGATGGCTGAACGGAAGACGGTAGTGATGATTACGAACGACGTCGAGGAAGCCATCCTGCTCGCTGACCGCATCTACCCACTGATGCATGGTCCCGCCGCCCGACTCGGGCCGGAGATCGTCGTCGACATCGCGCACCCGCGTTCGAGTCGCGGCCTGAATCTGCACCCGAGTTACCACCACGTGCGCCATGCGATCGTGGACTTCCTGGTCAGCCAGCGTAACGGGAATGGCCACGCCAAGCAGCAGGTGGGGTTGCGAGAGGCGGCGCTATGAACGAACGCTTCGTCGAGCTCACGCAACTGGGCAAGAGCTACGACACCCCCAATGGCCCGGCGGTCATTGTCCGCGACTTCAATCTGCGCGTCCGCGAGGGTGAGTTCGTCTGCCTCATTGGCCACTCGGGCTGCGGCAAATCGACGGTGCTGTCGATCCTGATGGGCTTGAACACGGCGACCGAGGGTAGCGCCATCGTGGCAGGACGCGAAGTCGCTGGCCCCGGTTTGGATCGCGGCGTCGTGTTCCAGTCGCCGGCACTGCTGCCGTGGCTGACCACACGCGACAACGTGTTACTCGCAGTGGAGCAGGTGATGCCGGAGAAAACGCGGGCACAGCGCGTGCGGCACGCGGACGATGCGCTGCGTCTCGTCGGCCTCACCGATTGCGCCGATCGACACCCGGGAGAGCTGTCCGCGGGCATGCGCCAGCGTGTCGGCATCGCCCGCGCCTTTGCGCTGAACCCGAAGGTGTTGCTGCTCGATGAACCGTTCAGTCTCCTCGATGCGCTCACTCGCATGGAGTTGCAGGAGGAGCTGATGCGCCTGTGGGAGCAGGAGAAGAAGACGGTGGTGATGGTGACCCACGATGTCGACGAAGCCCTGCTGCTGGCCGATCGCGTGGTCATGATGACTAGCGGCCCGGCCGCCACCGTCGGCGACGTGCTCGCGGTGCCGCTGCCGCGCCCGCGCCTCCGGGCGAAGATCGTCGATGACCCGAACTACTATCAGGCGCGCGAGAAGCTCCTGGCATTCCTTGACGGAGCTGCGGTCGCCGATCCTGACGCATCCACCGCTCATGAACCGCGCGCGCTGGTGGTGGAGTGTGTGAGTGCAGTCGAAACGGCGCGTCAGGTGCCGCTGGCAGTTTGAGAATCACACTTAGCAACCGACCACATCTCAAAGGCAAAGGAGCTCAGTATGAAGGCAACGGCTCGTTGCACCGCCGTAGTGTGCCTAGGTCTCGCGCTCCTGCCGACGGCAGGGCGCGCGGAGGTCACGCTCGATCAGCTGTCGCCCAAGCTCTCCGTGGCCGGCAGCCTGCGCACACGTTGGGAGCTGTGGAACTGGTTCGAGCCGACGGGCACGCAGAACAACGACTACGACTTCATAGGCACGATCGCTCGCACCTCGGTGAAGTGGAAGGATGACGCGTTCGAAGTCTTCGTCGAGGCGCAAAACTCCGCACTCATCGACCTGCCGACCACCGCGTCGGCGCCCGCACCGCAGGGCAATCTCGGCCTCGGCGGCGTGTACTTTCAGATCAACCGCAAGCGCAACGATGCCAGTGTGTTCCTGAAGCAGGGCTTTCTCACACTCAAGCAACTCGGTCTCCCGGGCCTCTCCGTCAAAGGTGGCCGCTTCGAGTTCTCGGAAGGCAACGAAGTGCTCAGTGGCGACCCGACCGTCGACTGGTTGAAGAACCTGCGGATCGCGCAGCGGCTCATCGGGCCGTTCGGCTGGTCGGACGTCGGCCGCTCCTTCGACGGCGGGGTCGTCGCGTTCAACCAAGCGCCGTTCAATGTCACGGCGATGGCCTCGCATCCGACACAGGGAGGCTTTGATCTCAACGGCATGCCCACACTCGACGACGTCGACGTAGCATACGCCGCCTTCAACCTCACCAAGTTGCTGGCGTCCTCGAGCGCCGATGCCCGCCTCTTTTACATCTACTACGACGACCGCCGTCACCAAACGAAAACCGACAATCGAACTTTGGCCCAGCGTAACAACCCAGTCGAGCGCAACAGCGACATTGCCATTCACACCGAGGGCGCCAACCTCATTCACGTCGTCCCAACGGCTGCGGGCACCATCGACGGGCTGCTGTGGGGAGCGATTCAGCAGGGCGACTGGGGAACCCTGGACCAATCGGCGTGGTCATGGGACGCCGAGGCGGGCTGGCAGCCAACCCTACCGTGGAAGCCGTGGGTTCGAGCCGGCTACACCCGTAGCTCCGGCGATAACAATCCCAACAATGGCACGCACGGCACGTTCTTCCAGATTTTACCTACCGCGCGGCTCTACTCGTACTCTACGTTCTACAACATGATGAACAATACGGACGGCTTCGGCGAACTCGTCCTGCGTCCGAAGCCAGGCCTGTTGGCGCGTACGACGCTACATGCGCTGCGCCTCACCGAGTCCCGTGATCTGTGGTACCAGGGCTCCGGCGCGATACTCGGCAACCGCAACCGCCCTGAAGGATTCGGCTTCACCGGCCGCCCGGCCAACGGACAGCGCGAGCTCTTCACCCTCATCGAGACGTCCATTGGCTACGATTGGAACCGTTTCCTCAACACCAACCTCTACTACACCCACGTCTTCGGCGGGGCCGTGGTGGATCGCATCTTTGCCGGCAACGGCGCCGACTTCGGCTACCTGGAGTTCACGCTCAGGCTCTGAAGGCCCCGCCACACGATAGCTGGCCATCAGCGGTGGCCGGTCCTGCGGCACCGGCATGCGGTGGTCGTTCTCTGCGTGTCGTCACTTCCACGACGGAGCGGAAGATGCGTCGCGCCGACGCGTCTATCGGCCCCCCTGCCGTGTCTCCGTCTTCCAAGCTTCGCGTGGAACGCGGAACGCAACGTGCAGCCAACCAAGGAGGAGGCCGGTCATGGACGCTGTCATCAATAGAGACGTTGCTCTGGCCCGAATCGAGGGAGACGAAGAGTTGCTGAACGAGCTGTTCCAACTTTTTCTGGAAGAGCTACCCGGCTTGGTCCGCGGCATCCGCGGCGCCCTGGCTCAGCACGATGGTAAGGCGCTGCAGCAAGCCGCGCATTCCCTCAAGGGGGCCGCGGCCAACTTGGCCGCCGACACCGTAGCGGGCCTGGCCAAGCAAATGGAGTCGATGGGTCGCGACGGCAACCTGGATGATGCCTCGGCAACGTATGCGGCGCTCGAGGCGGAAGTGGATCGACTCAAAGAAGCGCTCGTAACTCTCAGTTGAGTACGACACCCCTGAACCGCGCTTCCATGGATTCGTCGACAAGCCGGATCCGCCGACCGTCACGCGGTGGTCGCTCTGCGATCGTTCGTCGATAGGGCGCCTGCGCAGCAGCCCGCAGCACGGCACGCCAGGAGCCGCACGCGCAGGCGCAGGCTGGCACACGGGCCGCATGCTCTGCGATGTGGCGGCGCACGAGGCCAACCTGATGAGTGACATGACACACGACCCGGCATTGATAGAGGCCTTCCTCGATGAAGCCGAGGAATCGCTGCAAGAACTCGAGCGGAACCTGCTTGCGCTGGAAGGGGATGCCACCGACTCGGAAGCGGTGCACGCCGCCTTCCGCGCCGCCCACACGATCAAAGGCAACAGCGCCATGATGGGCCTGGAGGACATCACTGCATTCACCCACGCCGTCGAGAGCGTGCTGAGCCGCCTGCGCGACCGGCGGCTGCCGCACGCACCCGACACGATCGATACGCTGCTCGCGTCGCTCGACGTCCTCAAGGGATTGCTCGGGGTCGTCCGGGAAAACGCTCCAGTGCCCGCTACGTATGATGACCTCCTCGCACGTCTGAGCGCGTTAGTGTCCTCGGCTGACTCGCGACCAGCAGCGCCCTCGACCAGCACAGCGGCCGAACGCACCGAGCGGCCCCCGGTCACCGCGGCGGAGCTGGAGCCGGGATCCATCCGCGTGGCGACCGACAAGGTCGATCAGCTCGTCAACTTGGCCGGGGAGCTGGCAATCACCCAGTCGATGGTGGCGCAACTCGTCGGCACGTTCACCCCCGATAAACTGCCCGGGCTGCGCGAGGCTGTGACGGCCATGGAGCACAATGCCCGTGAGCTACAAGAACAGGTCATGGGAATTCGCATGCTGCCGCTACGCGGCGTCTTCGGCCGTTTGCCGCGCGTCGTCCGCGATCTCGCGCACCAGTGCGGCAAGCCTATCACTTTGGTTGTGACCGGCGAGGAGACGGAGATCGACAAGGCCGTCAGCGAGAAAATTACCGACCCGCTCATCCACCTGGTGCGCAATGCGATCGATCACGGCATCGAACCGCCCGAGGCGCGGCGGGCGCAACACAAGCCAGAGGCCGGCACAGTCACGCTCAGCGCCTATCAGCAAGGGGGGCGTATCTACATCGAGGTGGCGGATGATGGGCGTGGACTGGACCGGGAACGGATTCTCGCGCGGGCGCGTACCGCCGGACTGGTGTCTACGGATGCCCCGTTGAGCGAGGAAGACGTCGACCAGTTCATCTTCCATCCCGGGCTGTCCACCGCCGACGCGATCACGGCGGTGTCAGGGCGCGGGGTCGGCATGGATGTCGTCAGGCGCAACATTGTCGCTCTGGGCGGCCACATCACCATTGCCACACAGCCGGGCCACGGGACCTGCTTTCGCATCAGCCTGCCGCTCACGTTGGCGATGCTCGATGGACAACTGTTGCAAGTGGGTGAGCACGTCTACGTGCTCCCACTCGTCAACATCGCCGAGTCGCTGCGGCCGCGGCGCGACGACATCCAACACTGCCTCGCGGACGGGGAAGTGGTATGCGTGCGCGGCCAAGTGCTGCCGATTCTGCGCCTGCACCAGCTCTTCGACGTTGTCCCCGCCACCACCGACCCGGCGGCCGGGCTGCTCGTCATCGTCGACGCCGAATGCACCCAGGTTGCGCTGTTCGTCGATGGCCTGCTGGAGCAGCAACAAGTTGTCATCAAGAGCTTGGATAGCAATTTCCAACGGGTCGAGGGCATCGCCGGGGCGACCATCCTTGGCAACGGGTGCGTCGCGCTGATCCTCGACGTCGCGGGACTGATAGCGCTCAACCGCCGCCCCGGGCGGTTCCAACCACAGATCGAGGCCGCTCTCGCACCGACAGCGATGCGCGGCAGTTCACCCCACTCGGGGCAGGAGGCACAATGCGTACTCTAATCGGCAATCTCCGTATCCGCACCAAACTCGGCTGCCTGATCGGCATCCTGCTTCTTGGTTTCGTCGGCTTTGGAGCGTTCGGGG
>JBGQHM010000134.1:0-15153 GCA_041497995.1 Binatia bacterium
AGTGCCAGCTGTTTCTTCGTCTGCGCGATAGAATCAACGTCGGTGCCGAGGAAGCGGAGTATGGCGTCGGCGATCGGTGCGATCTGGTGCTCGATGTAGTGCGGGTAGTCGGGCGGCGCAGTCAGGTCGCCGAGCGGCTCGGGGCCGTTGGGTCATGACGTAGGCAATGATGCGACCCGTCGGTGCGCCCTGTTTGCGCGCCGCCTTAACGTGCGGCGGCGGTGTCTTGGTGTAGGCGCCGATGTCCTTGCGGATGGCCTTCCTGTACGTCAGCTGGTCATCCAAGTTGTCGGCACGCTGGACAGCACTGGCAAGCTCACCGGCGCGCCAGTGCTCACCGCGGTGCGATCGGCAGCGCGACGGAGAACGCACTGCCGCGCCCGGGCTCGCTCTCGACCCATATACGGCCGCCGTGTTGCTCGACGATTTGCTTGCAGATCGGCAGACCGAGGCCCGTCCCCGTGGGCTTGCCGGTGAGCGTATCGCCCACCTGCACGAAATGCTCGAACACCTTGGCGCAATCCGCCGGCGCGATGCCGATGCCGGTGTCAATGACGCGCACGACGACGTCGTTGCCCGCACGGTGCGCCGTGCAGGTAATCGAACCGCCGCGGTCGGTGAATTTCACGGCGTTGGAGAGCAGGTTGGTCAGCGCCTGAACCAGGCGGCCCTGATCGCCGATGAGGTCGGGCAGCGCTGGCTCGATGTCCGTCCGCATCTGCAGGCCCTTCTGTTCGGTCGCCGCAGCAGTGGTTGCGACGGCGCGTTCAATGACCTGTGCGACTACGACTGGCTGCCGCTGCCACTCGACCTGACCTGACTCGATCTTGGTAAGGTCGAGAACATCGTTGATCAGCTTGGTCAGATGCAGGCTCTCGTCGATGACGATACCCAAGTTCTCCTCGACCTGCCGGACGGCCCGCTCGGTCTTTGGATCGTGTGCGTCGACGTGCGGAATGATCTGCTCGACGAGCCGCTTCTGGATCACCTTGGCGAACCCGAGCACGGACGTCAGCGGCGTGCGCAGTTCGTGACTGACATTGGTGAGAAACGTGCTCTTGGCCCGGCTCGCTTCCTCGGCGGCCTCCTTGGCCTTTTGCAACGCCTCCTCCGCACGCTTGCGCTCGGTGACGTCACGCACGATGCCGCGCGTGCCGCGCAACTGGCCGTCCTGCAGTTGCACGAGTGAAACGGACAGCTCGGCGACGCCGACGCTGCCGTCGCTCTTGCGGAAGATGTACTCCACCGCCTCGCCCGGCGGATCGCCCTGGTACAGCGCGCGAAAGTGGCGGAAGAGCGGGCGCAGCGATTCCTCCGCCGTGAACTCGGAGAAGTGAGAGCCGATCACCTCCTCCTTCGGATACGCCACCGCTTTGCAGAAAGCGGAGTTGGCATAGGTGATCGTGCCGGCGGGATCGGCCTCGAAGTAGGCGTCGACTTTCAAGCTCTCGACCACGGAGTACAAGTTCTGCTCACTGCGCTCCAAGGCCATCTCTGTCTGCTTGTGCTTCTCGATGTCTTGCAGGTGCAGCAGGCGGCCGCTGGGGTGGCCGTTGCGGTCCGACAGCGTCGAGAGGCGCAGCGTGTACGGGCGCGATGTACCGTTGCAGGGTAGGCTCACCTCGGTTTCTCCATCGTGTGCACCACTGAGTTGGGCGACGATGTCCGGCCACGCAGCCAGTGCGGTCGTGCCAACCTCGCCGACGACTTCGTCGGCGCTGTGCCCGAGCAAACGCGCCGCCGATGGGTTGATGTCCACGATGCACTGGCGCGCGTCCAGGACGATTACCGGATCACGCAGGCTGCGAATCACCGCGTCGTGCGCCAGCGGCACGATGTTCAGCAGGCGGTAGCGAAAGATGCTCCAGGCGAACGCGGCGCCGGTAATGGCGAAGGCGAACGCCGTCGGATCTACCGGGACCAGATTGAACTGGTACAGCATGTTCGCCGCCCAGGGCGCCACCGACCCGACGATGAGGCCGCCCGCCTGACCGCGGTAACGCTCCGGCGACCGCACCAGCGCCGAGACGATCAAGCTGGCGGCGACGACCAGCAAGGCATACGAGTACGTTAGATGGACGAAGAACCACGGACCGCGCACCATCACGAGCCGCACCAGATGATTCGACTGCACCTGCGCCACACTGCCCCACACCAAATGATGCCAGGGGTTGGTCCACGCCAGGACCCACGAAATCGCCGGTATGACCCAGAGGAGCAGCCGGGTGCGCCGACTCAGGGACCGGCCGCGTCCGGTGTAGACGACCGTAAACAAGAGCCACAACACCGGGATCGAGATGTTCCCGATCCAGCCGACGCGGATCCAGAAGTACTGCGCAGACAGGTCGACACTGGCCCACTCCAGGGCGATGGCGGTGGACCAGAAACAGGCGGCGAACATCAGCAACGCAAACCACAGGACGCCGCGCTGCCCGCGGCGATGCTGCCATGCGTACACCCCCAGGGCGCCGGTGGCACCGGCCGACACCAACAAGGCGAGAATCAGCGGCGTGTACTGCAATGTCATCAGCGCTCTACTCGAACAGGAGGAACGACACCGCCTCCATACCTTTGTTGAAGCGCAGCGTCTGCACCAAATCGTGTTGTTCCGACAGCAGCGAGCGCACCAGCACTAGATCGGGCCGATCCGCCACAGCCCGCGCGATGCCGTCGGGTCCACTGTAGGCGCTGACCACGCTGTACCCCTGCGCCTGCAGCGCGTCGCTGAGCATGCGCACCGTCGCCGCGTCTTCGTCCACCACGAGGATCTTCTTCTTCGAAGGCCCGCGCGCCAGCAGTGCGTCGACCTCGTGCAGCAACGCCTCGGTGCTCACCGGTTTGGTGAAGTACTGGTCCACCCCCAGCCGCAGCCCGCGCTCCCGATCCTGGACGACGGTCAGAATGATGACCGGGATGTTCAGCGTCTGCGGATCGTTGCGCAGCACCGCGGCGACGTCGAAGCCGCTCAAGCCCGGCATGATCACGTCGAGAATGATCAGCCCCGGACGTTGCTGCTTCACCGCCGCCAGCGCTTCTTCACCCGTGCGCGCCTCGCGCACCCGGTGACCAGAGGCTTCCAGCTCTTGGCGCAACAGCGCGCGAATGCTCTGATCGTCGTCGACGATGAGCACGGTGCGGGCTTCGCCGTCGCTCGGCTCGAGGGTGGCGATGCGCTGCCGGAGTTGCTCGACCAGTTGTGCCAACTCGACGCGCGGCGGTGCGGTAGTCGCGCTGGCGACCTGTGCCGACCGGTCGATCGGCAGGGTGAACGCGAAGGTACTGCCGCGGCCCAGCGCGCTCTCCACCCAGATACGCCCACCATGGTGCTCGATGATCTGCTTGCAGATCGGCAGGCCGAGGCCAGTGCCCGTCGGCTTGCCGGTGAGCGTGTCGCCCACCTGCACGAACTCCTCGAACACCTTCCCTTGGTCCTCGGGGGCGATGCCCGTCCCCGTGTCCGTGACGCCGACCTCGATGGCCCCGTCGACCCGGCGCGCCCGGCAGGTGATCGCGCCTTGATCCGTGAACTTGATCGCGTTCGACAGCAGGTTGATCACCACTTGGATCAGCCGGTCCGGGTCGCCGACGACGGTGGGCAACGCGTTCTCGATCTCCGTGTGCACCGCCAACCCCTTCTGTCCGCTCAGCGATGTCGTAGCCGCCACCGCCCGGGCGATGATCTCGTCTACCGCCAGCGGCTGCATGTGCCACTCGACTTTGCCCGACTCGATCTTGGCAAGATCGAGCACCTCGTTGATCAACGTCGTCAGCCGCTCTCCTTCGGTCACGATGATGTCGACGTTGTCGCTGACCTGCTGCAGGGCGCGCTGCACCTTGAGGTCTGCTGTGACTGCTGCCGGGCCAATGGTCTCGCCGATCCGCCGCTTGATCAGCTTGGCGAAGCCGAGCACGGAGGTCAGCGGCGTGCGCAGCTCGTGGCTCACCGTTGCCAGAAACGCCCCCTTCGCCTGGCTCGCTTCTTCGGCGGCCCGCTTCGCCTCTTGCAGCTCATCCTCGGCGCGCTTGCGCACGGTGGTGTCGCGCACGATGCCGCGGAACCCCGTCGGTTTGCCCGCCGCATCGCGGATCAACGACGCCGAGGCCTCCAAGTACTTTGTACTGCCATCGAGCGTGGTGATGGCGTACTCGAGCCGTTTCAGCCCCGCGCCCGTCTGCAAGACTTGGCCGTAGATATCCGCCAAGCGCTCGGTGCTGGCGGCATCCGTCAGCTCCCGGAAGCTTCGGCCCACTACCCGCTCGTGCGGCAGGCCGATGATTTTCGCAGTCACCTCGGTCGCGCGGACGAACGTACCCGTCAGGTCGATCTCGTAGTAGCCGTCCTCGATGCTCTCCAGGATCAGCTGTGAGGTCTCCTCGCTCCGTCGAAGCGTCTCGCGTGTTCGCTTCTGCTCGGTGATGTCATGCAGCAACACGACGCGGCCGGTCACGGATCCATCTTGGCTCCGCACTGGGGAGATGCGCAGCTCGTAGTCCCGCCCCTCCAGGGCGACCTCGGCTTCGCGCAGCGCCGCGTCAGCGGCGTCTCCACCCACCAGTTCCGCCCACGCGGGTACCATTTCAGCGATGGGCACGCCGCCGACCATGTTGGCGCCCGAGCGTCCGATGATGCGCCTGGCGGCGGGATTGAGATCGACGACGCGGTGGCTCTGATCGAGTACCACCATCGCGTCGCTCATGTTCTCGATGATCGTATGGCGTGCCGCCGGAACGATGTCGAGCAAGTGATGGCGAAAGATGGCCCACGCGAGCGCCGCGCCGCCGATGGTGAACGCAATCGGAGTGGGATCCACGGGCGACGGGCGCAGGACGAAGAAGACATTGACGGCAAACGGGCTGACCACGGCAACCAGCAGAGCCACCATCTGACCGCGATAGCGCTCGGGTGACCGCAGCAGCGACACCACGATCAGACCCATGCCGCTCAGCATGAGGACGTAGTTGCAAAAGACCAGCGCGGGCCACCAGGAACCACGCTGCACGCCGACCCACGCCGCTCCGTACATGCCGGTCCAGACCCGGTGGTGCCATTCGTTCGTCCACGTCAGCAGAACTCCGCCGATCGGAACCGCCGACAGCAAAGCCAGACTGCGGCGATTCAGCCACCCACCCCTGCCGGTGTACTGCGCGGCGAAGATGAACCAGAAGAGCGGGAGTGCCTCGACCCCCAGCCAATAGAACCGCAGCCAGAAGTACTGTCCAGCTGGGTCGGCACTCGCCCACTGCAGCGCCTCGCCCAGCGCCCACTGCGCCGCGGAGAGGTTCACGAGCGCAAAGGCCAGCACGCCCTCGCGCCCGTGACGATGCTGCCAGGCGTAGAGTGCGAGCCCACTGGTGATGGCGGCGCTCAGCAGCAGCGGAAGTATCCACGGGGTGTACTGGAGGGTCATCCGTTCGTGCTCGTGGTCGTGCTCGGAATCGAATCTGGGACGTGGTCCCGCACCGCAGCACCGTCGATGGGCAGTGTGAAGGCGAAGGTACTGCCCTTGCCCACGGCGCTCTCCACCCAGATGCGGCCGCCGTGATGCTCGATGATCTGTTTGCAGATCGGCAGGCCCAGGCCCGTGCCCTTCGGCTTGCCGGTGAGCGTGTCCCCCACCTGCACGAACTGCTCGAAGACCTTGCCCTGGTCCTCCGGCGCGACGCCGCTACCGGTATCGGTAACGCTCACCTCGATGGCGCCGCCCACGCGGTGAGCCCGGCACGTGATGGCGCCCTGCTCGGTGAACTTGATGGCGTTCGACAGGAGGTTGATCATCACTTGGATCAAGCGGTCCGGATCGCCGATGACGGTGGGTAGCGTCTCCGCGATCTCGGTGCGTACCGCCAGCCCCTTCGCACCACTGAGCGACGCCGTCGCCGCGGCGGCGCGTTCGATGATCTCGCCCACCGCCACCGTCCGCATGTGCCACTCCACTCGGCCCGATTCGATCTTTGCCAGATCGAGTACATCGTTGATCAGCGTGGTCAGTCGTTCCCCCTCCGTCACGATGATGTCCACGTTGTCGGTCACCTGCGCCAACGCGCGCTGGACCTTGTGGTCGGCCGTGGCCAACCCCGGACGCACGGTCTCTCCCATGCGCCGCTTGATCAGCTTGGCAAACCCCAGCACCGAGGTGAGCGGCGTGCGCAGCTCGTGGCTCACCGTGGCCAAGAACGCCCCCTTCGCCTGGCTCGCTTCTTCGGCGACCCGCTTCGCCTGCTGCAGCTCCTCCTCGGCACGCTTGCGCTCGGTCACGTCCCGGAAGATGCCGCGGAAGCCGACCGGCTGCCCGCTCGCAGCGCGCACCAGCGTCGCCGAGAGTTCTATCGACTTCCTGTTTCCATTGAGGCCGATGAACGGCCACTCGACGTCGGTCGCCGCTTCC
The DNA here is from genome assembly GCA_041497995.1 of Binatia bacterium. Taxonomy (GTDB): domain Bacteria; phylum Desulfobacterota; class Binatia; order HRBIN30; family HRBIN30; genus DATKMS01. Next base: position 6,387 of record JBGQHM010000134.1, read on the forward strand.
CCGGTGCGATAGATGCGGTTGAAGACGGCGAACAATCGCGTGACGCTCTCTGCATCCGTAAACTCGGCGAAGTTGCGGCCGACGGCTTCCTCCTTGTTCGCCAGGCCGCCCATCCTGGCCGTGACGTCCGTCGTCGCCGTCATGTTCCCAGCGAGATCGATTTCGTAGTAGCCGTCCTCGATGCTCTCCAGGATCAGCTGTGAGGTTTCCACGCTCTGGCGGAGCGCCTCACGCGTCTGCTTCTGCTCGGTGATGTCGTGCAGCAGCAGGACGCGGCCGGTCACCGATCCGTCTGCGGCACGCACCGGGGAGAGACGCAACTCGTAGTCGCGCCCGTCCAACGCGACCTCAGCTTCGCTGACCTCCAGTCCCGCGATTGCCGCACTCAGCACGCGCGTCGCCTCCGGCAGCAGCTCGACGATGGGCAGGCCGATCGCGGCGGTCCGCGAGCGCCCGATGATGCGCGTGGCGGCCGGATTGAGATCAACCAGGTGGTGACTCTGGTCGAGCACGAGCATCGCGTCGCTCATGTTCTCGATGATCGTGTCGCGCGCCGCCGGAATCGTATCGAGCAACCCGTAGCGAAAGATACTCCAGCCAAAGGCCAGGCAGCTGACGCCAAAGGCCATCGGAGTGGGATCGGCGTTGTCGGGCAGCAGCATGACGCCGGAGAGGTACAGCGCGTTGGCCACCCATGGCGTGACAATGCCGACGATCAACCCGACCGCCTGGCCGCGATAGCGCTCAGGCCAACGCACCAACGCCCGTACGAACAAGATCGCGCTCGCCAACAAGAGGCAATACGCGTACGTCGCATGGACGGGGTACCAGCGGCCGAATGGGCTCTCCAGCAGCGGCACGGCATAGCTGCTCCAGATCAAGTGGTGCGAGTCATTGGTCCACGCCAGCGCAACCGTGATCGCAGGGATGATCCACACGGCCACCGCCGGCCACGGGCTGGCCCAGCGAAGTACGCCCGTGTACTCGGTGGCGAACATGAACCACACCACCGACAGCGACGCCACAGCGACCCACGTGAACCGCAGCCAGAAGTACTGCGCGGCAAAGCTGGTGGTTGCAAACTGCAGTGCGTTGCCGAGAGCCCACCAGCTGCCGACAAACACCAGGACAGCGAACCACACCACGCCGGGGCGCGCGGCGCGATGCCGCCACGCATACACACCGAGCGCGCCGGTCATACCGGCGGAGAGCAACAAGGGAAGGACGACTGCGCTGTGTTCGAGCATGGCGGGTACGCGGCGAGTGGTTAGTGCTCCGTTTCGCAACTACTGTGACGTATCCGCCACACAACCTCCCCCGGCCCCTCCTTGGTAAGGAGGGGAGATCGGCAGTGTTCCCCTGCAGTGTTCCCCCTCCTTACCAAGGAGGGGGTTAGGGGGAGGTTGTGAGCGGCGACCGAGGATGCTGCCCTGGGCTGACGCCTCGCCGTCCTTTCTGGGTTCATAGCCCCACGACCTGCCGCGCGTGCGCCAGCAGCTGATCCGGATCGAAGGGCTTCGTCATGTACAAGTCCGCGCCCACCTCTTCGCCCTTCTGGCGATCGACCTCCTGACCCTTAGCGGTCAGCAGGACGATGTGGGTGTTGACGAGACCCAGCTCGCGCTTGACGGCGCGGCAGACGTCGAAGCCATTCATCTTCGGCATCATCACGTCGAGGAACACCAGCCGCGGCTGCTCGCTCTTGATCAGCTCCAGCGCCTCCAACCCGTTGGTGGCGGTCAGCAGCTCGACGCCCGCGTCTTCGAGCTCCTCAAGTGTTTGCTGGATGAGAGAGCGGATGTGCGCCTCGTCATCGACGATCAGTATCTTCATTTCACCCCCTTACCGTCCCCAAAGAGAATCACGAAAGCACGAAACCTAGAAAGCACGAATGGGCAAATGATCACTATCGGCTCTGGTTCGCATTTTCGTTCTTTCGTGTTTTCGTGATTCTCCGGGGATCGGGTTTCGTCAGGCCGTGAGCTCGTACACGACGACCGGTTGCTGGCGACCCTTGACTTGCACCGGCGGACGCTCCGTCGCCGTGACGTGCGCGGACACCTCACGGTACGTCGCCTCCGACAGAAAGATCTGCCCGGGCTCGGCGATGCTCTCCAAGCGCTGCGCCAGGTTCACGGTGTCGCCGATCGCGGTGTAGTTGAACAGCTCGCTGGTGCCGACGTTGCCGACGATCGCCGGTCCGGTGGTGATGCCGACGCTGAAGTGGAGTTGGTGGTGTAGTTCCAGCGAGCCGCGATGGGCTTCGATGGTACGCCGCATCGCCAGCGCCGCGCGCACCGCACGCAGGGCGTGATCGGGTTGCGCGTCGGGCGCGTTCCAGAAGGCCATGACCGCATCGCCGAGGAACTTGTCGAGTGTCCCTTCCTCTTCGAGCACCGCTTGCGCCGCGAGCGACAGATACGAGTTCAACACCTTGAAGAGCGTTTCGGGTTCGGTGCGCTCGCTGAACGGCGTGAAGTTGTGCAGGTCGGCGAACAGCACCGTGATGGTGTGGCGGTCGCCGTCGAGGCGGAGATGGCTGGCATCGGAGAGCAAGCGGTCGCGCACCCGCGGCGCCACGACGCGGCCGAAGGTCTGGCGAATGCGATCGCGTTCGGCTTCCGCCCGGCGTTGCTCGGTCATGTCGTTGATCACGATCGCTGCGCCGTTGCTGCCACGCTCGGCGCTGCGGATCGGCGTACACGACAGATACAGGTGCAGGAGGCCGCGGTCGGGCATCGTGGACGACAGCTCCTCACCGAGGGTCACCGCTTCATGCTCGACCGTGGCGGCGGCGATGGCGGCCAGCCGGGACAGTGGCTGCGCCAATGCTTCGTCCAGCCGCGTGCCGATCACCAGGTCGCGGTGCAGCCCGAGGATCTGCGCGGCGGCGGGGTTGCAAAGCGCGATCTGATGCAATCGATCGGTCGTCAGCACGCCCGATGCGATCGACGCAAAGACGTCGTCCATCAGGTTCTTCATCTCCAACGTTTCGTTGAACGTGCGCTGCAGATCGGCGAACAGCCGCGCATTCTCCAAGGTGAGCGCCGACGGCGCGGCGAGCGCCACGAGGAGCTTGGCATCGTTGGCGGTGAAGATCGGTGCGGCGGTGCGGCCGAGGACAATCGCGCCCAACATGCGCTCGCCGGTGCTCAGCGGCGCCCACAGGATCGCTGCATATGCAGAGGCGTCCCCGGGGAGATCGGTCAGGATCGTTGCCTTGCCGCTTTCCGACGGCTGATCCAGAAGGGGCTGCACCGCGGCGTGCAGCGCGGTCACGTCGGCAACGGCACCGAAGCTCGCCTTGAGGTCGCGGGGTCTTCCATCGCCTGACGACAGCAACACCAGCCCCACGTCCGCCGTGATGAGCTTGCTCTCTTGCAGCATCAACTCCGGAATCGCGTTCGGGTCGAGTGAGCGACCGACGGTCTCGCCGACGCGATACAGCAAGTTGATCTCGCGGTAGCCCTGTAGTGCTTCGGTGGCGATGTCGCGCTTCTCGATCGCCTGCGAGAGCAGAGCGGACAGCGTCTGGTGCAGGGCGCGCTCGGTGGTGGCGTGCAGGTCTGAGGACTCACCGCGCGCCACCAGGGTACCGACCTGCTGCGCGCCGGCGAACAGCGGATAGTATCGGCAGTGATTCGCCTGCGTAGCGCTCAACGCCTCGTTCAGCGAGTCGTGCGGCCATTGTCCGGCGCTGGCGAGCGGCCGCCGGTCGGCTCGCACCAGCGCCAACCCGAGGGTGGGAACCAGTGTGGCAAGCGACTCCAGCAACGCCGCGGCCTGCCGTGGGCGCAGGAGACGCTGCAAGCTCATGCTCTCCTCTGCACTCATCGTCCCCCTGGGTGTGAGGCGTCCATTGCTACTCAATTCGCCGCTCTGCGGTCAAGCCGCTCACCGCAGAACCGCGAAAGGACTTCGGAGACCCATCGACACAGCTCACAACGAAGGAGGACCTGACGCACAAGTACGTCAGAAGAGCGCCAGCTGCTTCTTGGTCTGGGCGATGGAATCAAAGTCGGTGCCGAGAAAGCGGAGAACGGCGTCGGCGATCGGTGCGATCTGGTGCTCGATGTAGTGCGGGTAGTCGGGCGGCGCGGTGAGGTCGCCGAGCGGCTCGGGACCGTTGCGGGTCATCACGTAGGCGATGATGCGACCCGTCGGTGCGACCTGCTTGCGCGCGGCCTTGACGTGCGGCGGCGTCGTCTTGGTGTAGGCGTCGATGTCCTTGCGGATGGCCTTCTTGTAGGTCAGCTGGTCATCGAACTTGCCGGCACACAGATCGACGAGGAAGCCGCGGATGAAGGCTTCCACCGGCTGATCATGAAACACGCGCTGCATGAGCTCGCGCTGGAAGCGCTTGCTGACCTCACTCCAGTCGCGCCGCACCGACTCGAGGCCGACGAACTCGATGTCTTCGCGCCCGTCCTCGACGATCAAACCAGCATAGCGCTTCTTGCTCCCCACCTTGCCGCCGCGGACCTCGGGGAGAAAGAAGCGCCGATACAGTTTCTCGAACTCCAGCTCGAGGACGCTCTCGCAGCCGAACTCCGTCTGCACCCGCTGCGCCACCGCCGCACCAATCTCAGCACGGAGACGTTCGCCGAGCTCGAGGGCGCGCTCGTCGTCGGGTTCATTCGCGTACACGAAGAGCGAGTCGGTGTCGCCATACAGCACCTCGTGCCCTCGGCTCGCCGCGAAGTCTCCCGCATAGCGAATCAGGTCCTGGCCGAATGAGGTCACCGCGTTTGCCACATCCGGCGAGAAGAGCCGCGAGGCGCCGGCACCGAGGACTCCGTAGAAGGAGTTCATCAGTATCTTGATGGCATTCGCCTTCACCGCATTCCCCGACCGCTTCGCCTGCTCGCGTTCGCTGGCCAACTGCGTCAGCAGCTCGGGGATGATGCCCGGCACGTCGCGGCGGAAGTGCGCCGCGTTCGGTGCTCGTACCGTCGGTACGCTATCGATCGGCTGGCGCACGAACGTGAGCGGATCGATGTTGAAGGTGCGGATGATGCTCGGGTACAGGCTCTTGAAGTCGAACACCAGGACGTTGCGGTACAACCCCGGCTTCGAGTCCATCACGTACCCGCCGCCAATGCGCGCCTCGCGCTCCGTCACACCCACCGAGGGCGCCACGACACCGCGCTGCCGGAGCGCATTGAGATAGAGCGAATCGATCGATGCGATCGCGGCGCTGACGCGGTCGAGCTGCATGCCGGTGAGTAAGCTGCGTTCGATCGCCAATTCGACGAGGCCGGTGCGGTCAAGCAGCTCAAGCACCAGCCGCGCGTCTTGCAGATTGTAATCGACCAGCCGCTGTGGATCGTTGCGATACAGCGCTTCGATCTGCGTGTGCCGCCCGTCGCCCGCAATCAGCTTCCCCTTGCCGAGAAATGCCTGCGCCGCCGTCTCCAGCTTGTAGTCATCGAGGCGAATGAACGCGCCGCGCATCATCGAGAGGCCATCGAGCACCTGCCGCCCGAAGACGTTGGCGCGCGACTCACGGGTAAATGACGCGTCCTTCTGCAGCGCGAACTCCTCGTCGCTGCGGCCGATGGCGAAGTGCACGCCGTGACGGTGCGCGACACGCGCAAGAAATGCGAGGTCGAAGTCGACGACGTTCCAGCCGGTGATGACGTCTGGATCCAGCGCGTGCAGGTACTCCAGAAAACGGCGGATCGCCGCCTTCTCCGAGTGCACCGGCTCGGCGTGCTCCAACATGTGCTCGTGGACGATGATGACGCGATCGAAGTCGCGCGTGTGCAGAGCGATGGAATAGAGCTGCTCCCCCGCCATGCTGGTTTCGATGTCGATCGACAGGATCTTCAGCCGTGGCTTCCAATGCGCCGGCCGCAGCGTCGGATTGCGGTAGACCCGCCCCAACCGGGGCCGCGAGTCGGCGGCGCCGTCCACTTCGAAAGCGCCGCGGATGCCACGGTCGATGAGGTAGCGATAGGCAAAGCGAATGTCCGCCTCCAGGCAGACCACTCCCTTCTCTTCGAGCCTGCGACGCAGCGGTGGAACGTCGCCGGGCACGCCAACGGTAATCGTCGCAACCGCCTCACCGTCGAGCGACCGCAGATCGCTCGCCTCCACTTTCAGACTGGGCAGGATCGTGGCGATGCGCGCTACATCGCGCTGCAGGACGAAAAAGTGTGGCCGCGTCCGATCGTCGATGATGAGGCAGGGCTCCCCCGACTCCAGCACGCCATAGAGATGGACCTCGGGCACACCGCGTACAACGCGGTAGGTGGGAGTGAGAATGAAGCCGAGCATTCAAGACACAGTCGAGAGTCGACCGTTGAGAGTCAAGAGGAGGCTCTCATCTCTCGACTGTCGACTCTCGACCGGCGCTTACACAAAATCCGCGAGCGGGGCGAGACGTTCGACCCACTCGTCGGGAAGTAGGCTCACGCTGCCACCGAACTGCTTGCAGTAGAGAACAATCTTCGCGGTCTCCTCCAGCATCATCGCACGCGTCGCTGCTTTGCGGAGATTCTCGCCGACGGTCATCAGCCCATGGTTCTGCAAGATGGCACCGCGGCTCTTCTGCAGCGCTTCGGCGACCGCATCGGCGAGCTCTTTGGAGCCAGGCATGTACCAGGGCACGGTCACCGTATCGCGCAGGAAGACGGCGTCGGTGTTGACCGGCGGAAACGCTTGGTTGCAGATGCCGAACGCCGTCGCGATCGGTGCGTGCGTATGCACCGCGCCGGTCGTACCGGGGCGGACCCGGTATGCCGCAGCGTGCATCTGATACTCGACCGACGGCCGGCACGTTCCTTCGATCACCGTCCCGTCCGTCTGAATGTGCACCAGGTCGGCCTCGGTGAGGCCGCCCTTGTACATTTGGCTCGGTGTGATCCACATCGTCTCCGCGTCGCTGGCCAGGGCGCTGATGTTCCCGCCTGTCGGCGTGAGCAGGCCCATTGAGAACAGCTCGTTGGTGATCTGGATGATCTGTTGCTTCGCTTCGTGATCAGTAAGCATGCGCTTCTCCTGTTAGGTGGGTTCTCGATGTCTGGAACACTCACTTCAGCAGCGCCGGCGCCAGCTCACGCCATTGCCGCATTGGCAACACGCGAGGATCGGGGTCGAGCACCTGAACGCAGACGTGGTCGGCGCCCGCGTCGTGGTGCGCGCGCACCCGCTTCGCCACGGTGTCCACGGTGCCCCACACCACGATCGCATCGACGAGGCGGTCACTGCCGCCGTTGGCGATATCGTCGTCGGTGAAGCCGAGCCGCTTCAGGTTGTTCACGTAGTTCGGCAACCCGAGGTACGTCGCCATGTGACCACGCGCCACTTCCCGCGCCTTGGTCGGATCGCTCTCCAGCACGGCAGCCTGCTCGGGCGCTAGGAGCGGGCCCTTGCCCAGAATCTTGCGCGCGTACGCCGTGTGCTCGGGAGGAACAAAGTACGGGTGCGAGCCCCAGGCGCGCTCCGCCGCGAGCTGCAGCATCTTGGGCGCGAGGGCAGCGATCACCCGTTTGGGCGGCGTCGCCGGCCCCACTGCCATGAACGGCGCGCTGTCCATCGCGTCGAGGTAGCGCCGCATGGCGCTCAATGGCTTGTCGTAGTCGTGGCCGCGCATACCGACCAGCGGCGCATGACTCACTCCGATGCCGAGCAGGAACCGCTCGGGGTAGGCTTCCGCAAGGGTGTTCTGCGCTCCGGCCATCGCCATGGCGTCACGCGCCCACATGTTGGCAATACCGGTGGCCACCGTGATGCGGCGCGTGCCTGCAAGTAGCAGGGCTGAGTTGGTAAAGGCCTCGCGGCCCATCGCCTCCGGTATCCAGATCGCCCCGTAGCCGAGCGCCTCAATCTCCGCCGCGGCAGCCTGCGCCTGCGCCGCAGGCTGCAGGTCCAATGCAAATGTCCAAATGCCGACGCGTCCGATGTTCATCGCCACCTCCGCAAAGCTGTCAGCCTTCAGCTATCAGCGATCAGCCATCCCGAGCAAGAAGGACGGTGCTTCGGCGGCGGCACCGGGGTGCGTGCCGCACCGCAGACGTGCTATGAGACCGTTCAACCCCGTTGCTTCGCAAAGGTGACCGATGACTCAAGGACGATTAGTCGTTGCGCTCTCCATCCTCTTCGCGCTCCCCGCTGCAGCGGAGCATCAGCACAGCGGCAAGGCGGCAGGCAAGGTGCCGCTCTTCGACAATCTGGGCACGCACCATCACGCCGTCACCACCCATTCGCCGTTGGCGCAGCGCTATTTCGATCAAGGGCTGCGCCTCATCTACGCCTTCAACCACGATGAGGCAGTGCGTGCGTTCAAAGAAGCCGCTCGGCTCGACCCGAACTGCGCGATGGCCTACTGGGGCATCGGGGTGGCGCTGGGACCGAACTAACAATCTCACGCTCGATGACGAACGCAACAAAGCCGCGTATGCGGCCACGCAGAAGGCGGTGAAGCTCTCTCCAAAAGCCAGCGCTGCCGAACGCGCGTACATCGGGGCACTGGCAAAGCGCTACTCGTTGGCGACGGATGCCGACCGCAAGGCGCTCGACCAGGCCTATGCCGACGCGATGCGCGAGGTCGCGCACACCTACCCGGACGATACGGACGCCGCGACATTGTATGCCGAGTCGTTGATGGTTTTGCGGCCGTGGGCGCTGTGGACCCTCGATGGTCAGCCGCAACCTGGAACGCTCGAAATTGTCGCCACGCTCGAAGCGGTCTTGAAGAAGGAGCCGATGCATCCGGGCGCGAACCACTACTACATCCACGCCATCGAGGCGTCGACCCAACCGG
>JBGQHM010000135.1:0-15092 GCA_041497995.1 Binatia bacterium
ACAGTCAGGAGTACGACTTCACGACGTTCCCCGAGGTCGTCAACAGTGCGCAGGAGGCGTACAAGCAGGCCGGCGTGAAAGACCCACGCGAGGAAATCAGCATGGCCGAGGTGCACGACTGCTTCACGCCGACGGAGCTGGTCCTGATGGAGGACATGGGCTTCTCGCCGCGCGGTCAGGGCTGGAAGGACGTGCTCGCCGGGCGCTTCGACGGCGACGGCGTGCAGCCGATCAATCCGGACGGCGGTCTGAAGAGTTTCGGACACCCGATCGGTGCCAGCGGGCTGCGTATGATGTACGAGATGTGGCTGCAACTACGCGGTGAAGCAGGCGCGCGCCAGATCAAGAGTCCCAAGCTCGGGATGACCCACAACCTCGGTGGTGCGCCGGGCCGCTGCGTGAGCTTCGTGTCGGTGGTCGGCGACTGACGACACGCGCGGTTGTCCATGACGGCTACACGGGTTGTCGCGCTCCCCGGCTAAGCGGGGAACGATGATGGCGAAGGCCGCTCGGTGGGTCCTCCTCATTGCCCTGCTGGTGATTGGCGGCTGGTGGCTCGTCGCGCGCACGCGCCCGAGTTTCGAGCCCGGCGTGCGCGCCGATATCGATGCGGCGCCGTTCACGGATACGGCGAAAGACGCGCAGCCGGTTGCGCAGGTCATCAAGCCCAACGGCAAGAGCGTGCCGAGGAAGCCCAACTTCGTCATCATTCTCGCCGATGATCTGGGATACGGCGACCTCGAGAGCTACGGCTCCGCGGCGATCCGTACTCCCAACCTCGATCGCTTGGCGCACGAGGGCGTGCGCTTCACCGAGTTCTACGCCAGTGCCTCGGTGTGTTCGCCGTCGCGTGCGGGCCTGCTCACCGGGCGCTATCCGGTGCGCACCGGCGTCAGCTACATCATCTTCGCGAGCGAGATCTCGCTCGCGCACCGCATCAACCTCGCGCTCACGCGCCTGTCGACGCACATCGGAGTGTCGGAGTTCCACGACTCCTTCGTCAACGGCCTGCCGGACTCCGAGATTACCCTCCCAGAGGCGCTGCAGGTTGCCGGTTACGCCACGGGAATGGCGGGCAAGTGGCATCTGGGCGACTTCTCGTACGATCGGAAATTTCTCCCGACACGGCACGGCTTCGACTTCTTCGAAGGCATCCCGCATTCGAACGACGAGTTTCCGGTCGCCTACTTCCGCAACGAAGAGCGGCTCACACCCAACGTCGGCTTGGAACAGGAGCAGCTGACCGCGGATTTCACCAAGGCGGCGATCCAGTTCATCGATGCCAACAAGGACCGGCCGTTCTTCCTCTACGTCGCGGAGAAGGACGTCCACATTCCCTTCTTTCCGTCCAAGAATTTCAAAGGGCGGTCGGCGGCGGGGCCCTTCGGCGACGCGGCCGAGGAACTCGACTGGAGCGTCGGCGAGATCATGAGCGCGCTGGACGCGCGCGGCCTACGCGACAACACCGTGGTGATCTTCACCAGCGACAACGGCGCCTGGTTCGACGGCAGCACGCAGGGATTGCGGGGTCGCAAGGGGATGCCTTTCGAGGGCGGGCAGCGCGTGCCGATGATCGCTTCGTGGCCCGGAACGTTGCCGGCGGGCATCCAGGTGGATGCCCCGGCGATGAACATCGACTTGTTCCCGACGCTGCTCGGGCTCGCCGGGCTTGAGCTGCCCACCGATCGCGTCATCGACGGGCGCGACATCTGGGGCCTGATGGCGGGACAAAACACCACCAGCCCGCACGACGCGCTGTTCTTCTTCGACGACAAGGTCATCGATGCAGTGCGCTCGGGGCCGTGGAAGTACTACCGCTCCGCCAACCGCTTCTATTGGCCGGTGCCCTACGACTCGCCGCGCACGCTCGCCGGACAGCGCGCCGCGGCGTACACGTACACGGACCCGAAGACGGGCAAGACCATTCAGCTGGTCTCGAATTTTCCGATGCTGTACGACTTACGGATCGATCGGGGCGAGTCGTACAACGTCGCCGATCGTCATCCGGACGAGAGCGCGCGCTTGCGCGGCTTCATCGAACGCTGGGAGCAGGACTTCGTGGCCAACCCGCGCGGCTGGAAGTAGCGCTGTCAGGAGTTCTGGAAGCCCAACACGGGCAATTCGCAAGGGACAGGTCACTTCCCGTACATATTGGCGATGGTCTCGTCCCAGAGCTGAACGAGTTTGTCGCAGTCGTCGAGGGTGGTGTCCGGTCCGGTGAGGATCATGTTGACGATGGGAATCAGCACGATGCCGCGGTTCAGGCAGTGGTACAGCCAATACTCGCGGTAGCCGCCGAACCCGACGCCCTTCGCAGCGGAGAGCGCGTCGTAGGCCACGTCGGGCATGAAGCTGACGTTCAACCGGGCACCCACGGCATCGACGCGGAACGGCGCGCCGTGTTTCTCGATGACGCCTCGCATGCCCCGCTCGAGATGGTCCATCGAGGCGAACATCTTTGCGAAGGTTGCGTCGGTGTAGTTGTGCTCCAACGAGAGGCGCAGCGCGCGCAAGCACAGCATGTTCGCCGAGTTCGTAGTGCCTTGACCGGTCAGGCCGCAGATCCCCCACGGCGTGAAGTCGTCGAGCAGGGCCTGCCACTTCTTGGCCCATTCCTCCTTGAGCCCCATGACCCCTACCGGCAGCCCCGCGCCAATGCTCTTCCCCGACACCCAAATGTCCGGCTCCAATCCCCACTCGCGCGTCAGGCCTCCGGGCCCCGAGGTTTGCGTGTGCGTTTCGTCGAGGAGCAAGAGCGTACCGTACTTGGTGCACAGCTTTCGTAGTCCGTCGTGCCAGCCTTCTCTCGGCATGGTGAAGCCCGCGTCTGTCAGGAAGGGTTCGGTCAGCAGCACCGCCACGTCCTCGTCCCGCAGCGCTCTCTCGACGCCCTCCAAGTCGTTGAACTCGGCAATCTTGGTGACGGCGGCCGGGTCTTCCCCCGGTCTGAAGTGAGCCCATCGGAACTCGACACAGCCAGGGCGCGGCATCCACTTCAGCGTGTCGTCCACCGTCCCGTGATACCCCGTGTTGAACATGAGGAGCTTCGAACGCTTCGTGATGCTGCGCGCGAGATTGATCGCCATGCGGTTCGAGTCCGACGCGGACAACGTCACGTACCAGAACGGCAGGCCCACGCGCTCGGCCAACATGTCGCCGATGGCGATCACGTCCTCCGTGGGAGCCATGGACGTAACTCCTCTGTTCAGAATCTGGTCGGCGATGCCGCGCGTGACTGCGTTGTCCGGCGAGTGGCCGAAAATGGCGGGTGTGTCGGCGAAATGGAAGTCGATGTACTCGTTGCCGTCCACGTCCCACAGGCGATTGCCCTTGGCGCGGTCGACGTAGAACGTGTAGGGCAACAACCAGTCCGCTTGCCACGTGCACGGCACCCCCTTGACCATGTGCCTCTGTGCGCGCTCGAACAGCGCGAAGCTCTTCGGCGTCCGCCTCTGATACAGCTCCGATTCCTCGGCGATGAGCCCCATCACACGTGTCACGTCGATGCCCGCGTGGATGGGTGTCAGGGCAGAGTAGTCGTCATAGATGCGCTCCGTCTTTGTCGTCGCCATAGTTCCTCCGCCTTTTGCTTCAGATTTTTTCAACGGGCATTAGCCGTTCAGGTGCCGATACGTGCGCTTACTACACCGTTGGATTTCGAGGAACGCCCCAAAAAGGTCGTCGTATATGCGGCGGTTGGCTGGGTCCGGGCGGTACACCTTGTCGCACCGAACTAACCGGGGGATGTCTTCGAAGCGGATCCAGCCTAAGCCGACGGCGGCGATGAACGCTGCGCCGCGCGCGTTGGCCTGCCGTGGATCCTCTACTCTGTGAAGCTCACGGTCCAGCACGTCGGCGAAGATCTGGCACCACACGTCTGACTGCGCCGCACCGCCGATGATGCGGATCGGGCTCAGCCGGCGGCGGACGAAGCGTTCCACGTAGCGCAGACTCCAGCGCGTGTTGTAGGCAACTCCCTCCATGACCGCGCGTATCATGTGATCGAGATTGGTCGCGGTGGAAATGTTGTGAAAGCCGCCGCGCAGGGTGCCGTCGTCGACCGGCGTCCGTTCGCCATTGAGCCAGGGTGTGAAGAGCAGCTTGTGGCTGCCAGCCGGCACCGTTTCCGCGATGCGGTCGAGGACCTCGTAGGGCCGGTCAGGCATGCGCGCTTCGAGGAACGCATTGCGATGGAAGAGAATGTTGTCGGCGAGAAAGCTCAGCGCGCCGCCGGCGAGGTCCTGCTCGTTGACGCACTGATACTTCCCGGCGATCGCCGTGGGGAAGGACGCGATGGAGTGCAGCATGTCGGTGCGCTTCCACGGCACGATGCACTCGATCCACGACGAGGTGCCGACATAGAGGTGCGGTTCGTAGTCGCGCACCGCTCCCGAGCCGATGAGCGCGCACTGATGGTCCGGCGAGCCGAGCACGACCGGGATGCCGCGCGGCACGCCCATCGCGTCGGCGCATTCGGCGCGCAGCGGACCGAGCACGTCCGTCGAGGCGTGCAGGGGTGGTAGCTTGTCGCGGTCGATGCCGAGCAGGGCGATGAGCTCGTCGTCATATCGAAGGGCGTTCGGATCGCGGGCGTCCGTCACCCAGAAGAGGTGCATCGAATCATACGATGCCGCGCACTTCCCCGTGAGCCGGAGATTCAGATAGTCCTTGCTTCCCAGGAACACGTGGGTCCGCGCGTACACCTCGGGCTGCGCGTATTTCCAGAAGAGGACGTGCGCGGCATCGTCTTTCCCGGACACCGTCGGCGCGCCGGCGGTGCGCGAGATCCACTTCCAGGCTTTCGGAAGATTGTAGCCCAGCAGGCTCGGAAAGCCGCTCATCACCCGGCGCACATACGGCGCACCGCGCGAGTCCATCCAGGTGAGCGCGTTGCCGAGATGCTGGCCGTTGCGGTCGACGGCGACCGTGGTGGAAAACGTGCTCGACACGCACACTGCCCCGATCTGGTCGACCAGCTCCGTGTGGCGATCGATCAGCCGCCGAGACGCTTTTAGCAAGGCGCTCCACCAGTCTTCGGGATCCTGTTCGGCGCCTCCGCCTTCGATGAACTGGATGGGCGTCGCTTCGAAGTCGGAGTCGACCACGACGCCGCGCGCCGACACGATCGCCGCCTTGATTCCCGAAGTGCCGTGATCGATGGCGAGGACGTGTTGGTCCATGGATGTAGGTGGTTACGGCGCGAGAAAGATTACAGCGTCATCGTGCTGACGGTTCCATCGGCCGCCACCGACTCGAACAGAATGTCGCCGCCGCCGCCGGAGCCGCCACGTGAGAAGAACTGGGACGCCAGCGCCAGAAACTCCGAGGCATCGATACACGCTTCCGGCGGCAGCACGCCCTTCCCGGTGATCTTGCCCTGTTGAAGCAGCATCGCGCCGATGGCGGCTGGAATGCCGGTTCCCTCACCGAGACCACCGGCCTGCGAGGAAATGTGCACGCGCAGCTCGCGCCGCTGGCCGTCCTTGCGGCCTTTGACCACCACGGACATGCAGCCGCGTACGCTGCCGAAGTTCGTCTCGCGCAGGATGCGATCGCGCTCGCGAATGACATAGGCAACCGCGAAGTCATACGGCGTGACCGGCTGACCGTTGACGTCGATCGGCTCGCGGCTCGACAGCCCCAGCCGGCACAACTCCGCGGTCAGCTGGTAGTACGCGATCGGCAGCACCGATCCTTTGTTCGTCACCTGACGCACCTTGAGGTAGCGTGGCAGCGTGACCTGTTCCGGATGCGGATACGGATAGAGGGGCACTTCGCCGAGCACCGGAAAGTTGAACGTTTGGCGCAACGCGATACCGTCTTCGCCGAAGTACTTCACGTACTGGAGCTTGCCGTCGAGGAACATGGGGATGTCGATGCTCATGCAATGGAAGCGATGACCGATCACCCCGGGGCCTTCGATGGCTTCGCCGCCGTGACAATGGAAGATGTCGATAGAGTCGGTCTCGTCGAGCTGGGTGGTCGCGAGGAACTTCGCGAGCAGGTTGGTCACACCCGGCGAGGCACCCATGCCGACGACGGCGGTCACGCCGGCGCTCTTTGCCGCTGCGTCGAGGCCGAGGATTTCCAAGGTCACGTCGACGTCGTCGCAGATGTCGACGTAGTTCACGCCCGCCTCGATCACCGCCGAGAGAATCGTCTTCACCGTCTTGTAGAACGGACCGACGCAGTTCAGGACGACATCGGCGCCCGCGACCGCTTGTCTCACGCTCTGCGGATTGGAGGCGTCGACCCGAACCACGGAGACTTTCCCTCCGTTGGAAGCGGCCAGCTCGCGCGCCTTTACGACGTTCACGTCACCGACGGCGACCTCGGAAAACGTCGCCTGGCTTGCTAGCGTGCTGACCGCAACGCTGCCAACGGCGCCGCAACCTCCTAGGACAACCACTCTGCTCATGTTCGTTTCCTTTCCCCACTCTCGGTGCTGGTAGCACGTCTGCGGAGCTTACGCCGCAATACAAGTGAGTACTCACATTTGTTGCGCCCGCAATGCCGGATCATCGATGTCGGCATAGTGATGCGCTCGTTGACACCCTCGGCGGGGGACCGCACTATCACATCCGGCTCGAGCAGTTGGTAGGGAGACGAGGGTAGGGACTATGGCAGTTCGCTTTCCAGAACTTGGGTTTTACACACTTCCTGGGCGCGTCAGCGATCCGCGGCCGCTGCTGCAGGACGTGCGTGCGGCGGAAGAGATCGGCCTCGGGTCCGTGTGGATCTCGGAGCGGCACGACGTCAAGGAGTCGGCCGTGTTGAGCGGCGCCGCTGCGGCGGTGACGGATGAGCTCGCGATTGCCGTCGGCGTGACGAATCCGAATACCCGCCACCTTGTCGTGACCGCGGCGATCGGCTCGACGATGCATGCGCTGAGCGGTGGCCGCTTCGCGCTCGGCCTTGGCCGCGGCTTCAACATCCGTTCGGACATGTGGGGCGTGCCACGTGTGACCAGCGCGATGCTGGAGGATACGGCGCAGCTGCTGCGGCGGCTGTGGGCAGGGGAGAAGATCTTCGGGCACGATGGGCCCGCCGGCCGCTTTCCTTACCTCAGTCTTGATTACGTTGCCGATCCCGCGCCGCCACTCATGTTGGCCGCGCTCGGCCCCAAGACCCAGGAGTTGGGCGGCCGCGCCTTTGATGCAGTGCTGTTGCACTCGCACTGGACGGATCAAGCGGTCGCCGAGTGCGTGGCCCGCGTCCACCGCGGCGCCGAGCGCGCCGGCCGCGACCCGAACGCCGTGCAGGTGTGGTCGTGCTTGGTGACCGCATCTGACCTGCCGGAGCCCGTCGAGCTGCGCCACGTCGTGCGCCGCATGACCACGTACATGCAGATCCCCGGCTACGGCGAGCTAATCGTCGGTGCGAACGGGTGGGACCGTGCGGTGCTCGAGCGCTTGCGTTCACATCCGCTGCTGCAAGGGCGGCTGGCCGACGCCACCGAGTTCACCGACGACGAGCTGCGCGCCATCCGCGACGTCTATCCGCCGCACTGGCTGACGGAGAGCAACGCGGTGGGCAGCGCGGCGCACTGCGCGCGCCGTATCATGGACCAGTTCGCTGCGGGTGCGGCGGGAGTGGTTCTGCACGCCAGCGCCCCGCGCGAGATGACAGCGCTGCTGGACGCCTATGCGGCCGTGCGGCCAGCGGCGCGGTTTGCTGGACGGTCTGCGGTGCCGGGGAGGCAATGAAGCATGGCTGACGCGGCCCTCTCACCCGTCCGTCATCCGGAAGCGGTCAGCCCCGAATGGATCACGCGCGCGCTCCGACGGGCCGGCCTGCTGGATCGCGCTGTGGTCGATTCCTTCAGCACACAGACCGTCGGCACCGGGCAGATGGGGATGAGTGTGCGCTACACCCTGCGGTACGACCGTGCAGAAGAGCGGGCGCCGCGCTCGGTCGTTTGTAAGTTCGCGTCAGCCGACCCGATGAGTCGCGCGACCGGACTCGCCATGCGCGCCTATGAAGCGGAGGTGAGCTTCTACCGCGACGTGGCGCATGCGGTGGACATTCGCACGCCCGCTTGCCACTTCGCGGATATCGATATCGAGACCGGCGAGTTCGTCCTCGTGCTGGAGGATCTCGCGCCGTGTGTGCAGGGCGATCAGCTTGCTGGCTGCAGTGTGGACCAGGCGGCGGTGGCGATGGAGGAGCTGGCCAAGCTGCACGCCGCCAGCTGGGGGGATCCGCACCTGGCCGCTTTGCCGTGGTTGAACCGCAACACCCCCGACTCGATCGAGATGGGCGCGCAGTTGCTCGCGTCGCTCTTCCCCGGTTTCCTCGAACGGTACGGGTCGCGACTCGATCGCCAGTACGGTAGCGTCGCGGAACGGCTCAGGTGCGGACTCGGTGCGTGGATGCGCGAGCGCGAGCAACCCTTCGCGGTGCAGCACGGCGACTACCGACTCGACAACATGTTGTTCGGAACGAACGAGGGCGGGTATCCGCTCGCCGTCGTGGACTGGCAGACGGTGGTCTGGGGACCGCCGCTAGCCGACGCGTCATACTTCTTAGGCGCCGGGCTGTTGCCCGACGACCGGCGCCAGCACGAGCGGGCGTTGCTCCGGCTGTACTACGACGCGCTCCACGCACGAGGCGTTGTCGGCTTGTCGTGGGAGCGTTGCTGGAATGAGTACCGCCGCTACGCGTTCAGCGGCTTCCTGATGGCCGTTGCAGCATCGATGATGGTCGTGCAGACCGAGCGCGGCGACGAGATGTTCCTCACCATGGCGCGGCGGCATGGCGCGCAGATTCTCGATCTCGGCGCAGAGGAATTCTTGTCGTAACTCGTCACGACGTCAGTGAAACGACCGATCCAAGCTCCGATACTGGATCGCCTCGGCGACCTGGCCCGACGTAATCTCCGGCTGGCCATCGAGGTCGGCGATGGTGCGTGCGACTTTGAGAATGCGCGTGTAGGCGCGGGCGCTGAGTCCGAGCTTGGCCATTGCGGTTTCGAGGAGCTTCTCGGCTGACGCGTCGGTCTTGCAGAAGCGTTTCAGATCGCGCGGGCTCATTTGCGCGTTGCAGAAGATCTTGCGGCCGGCGAAGCGGGCGAGCTGGACGTCGCGGGCGCGGTCGACGCGGGCGCGGATGGTTTCCGATGTTTCGCCGGTGCTCTGGTCTGCGAGCTCTTTGTAGCGCACCGCAGGTACCTCCACTTGGATGTCGATGCGATCGAGCAGCGGGCCGGAGATTTTGGCGCGGTAGCGTTGCACGTGCAGCGCGGAACAGGTGCAGTCCTTGGTTGGGTCGCCCAGAAAACCGCAGGGACAGGGGTTCATGGCGGCGACGAGCATCACGTTGGCCGGGTACGTGATGGAGCCGACGGCGCGCGAGATCGTGATGCGCATCTCTTCGAGCGGTTGGCGAAGTACCTCCAGCACGTTCTTGCGAAACTCCGGTAGCTCGTCGAGGAACAACACGCCGTGATGCGCGAGGCTGACCTCACCAGGTTTTGGAATGGTGCCGCCGCCGATGAGGCCGGCGTCGCTGATGGTGTGATGGGGCGAGCGGAAGGGGCGCGTGACTACCAGTGCGCGTCCGTCCATGAGGCCCATGACGCTGTGCACGCGCGTGGTCTCGATGGCCTCCGCCAACGTGAGCGCCGGCAAGATCGTCGCCAGCCGTTTGGCCAGCATCGTCTTCCCCGAGCCGGGCGGGCCGACCATGATCACGTTGTGCCCGCCGCCGGCGGCGACTTCGAGCGCGCGTTTGACGTGCTCCTGCCCCTTCACCTCACTGAAGTCGACATCGTAGTGCGCGTGATTGGAAAAGACGGCGCGCAGGTCGACATGCACCGGCTCGATGACGCGCTCACCGCGCAGGAACTCGAAAGCCTCGGACAGGGTGCTGACAGGGATGATGTCGACGCCGTTCACCACCGCCGCCTCCTGTGCATTGTCCGGTGGTAGCAAGATACCGCGCAGACCTTTCTCGCTGGCGGCCGCCGCGATCGGCAGCGCACCGCGCACCGCCTTGACCCGGCCATCGAGCGACAGCTCCCCGAGAATCGCGTACTCGCGCAGCTTCTGTGCCGGCAGCAGGCCGTTGGCGGCGAGCAGACCAAGCCCGATCGGCAGATCGTACGCCGAACCCTCCTTCTTGACGTCTGCTGGCGCCAGGTTGATGGTGATCCTGCGCGCCGGAAACTCGTAGCCCGAATTCTTCAGTGCCGAGCGGACACGGTCCTTGCTCTCCTTGACCGCGCCCTCCGGCAAGCCGACCACTGCCATCTGCGGCAAGCCGAAGGCGATGTCGACCTCGACCTCGACGAGCAGTGCGTCGATGCCGTGGACGGCGCTGGAAAGGACCGTAGCCAACACAGTGCGACTCTAGTTACTACCTTCATATGAAGCAAGAGAACTGCACCTGGATCGCACAACTGCATAGAGTATCGTAGTTGAACTGTGGCTCAGTATCGGGATACAAAGCGGTCCGTGATGTCGGGGCCCAATGACGGGTGGCGAGGCTGGTTGGCGCTGCGTGCAGTGCGCGGCGTGGGGCCGGTGGTCTATCAGGGGCTGCTGCGCGCGTTCGGCGAGCCTGCCAGCGTCTTTGGGAGCAGTGCGCAGGCGCTCGAATGCGCCGGCGTACGCCCTGAGGTGGCCCGCGCCATTCGCGCCTTCGACGACTGGGCGGCGGTGGATGCGCAGGTGGAGCGCCTCGAGCGGTCGGGCGCAATGCTCGTGACGTGGAACGATCCGGCCTATCCCGCCAATCTCCGCGAGATCCACGACCCGCCGCCGTTCTTGTTCGTGCAGGGGGAGTTGCAGCCCCGGGACCTCATGGCGGTCGCACTCGTCGGCTCACGCAATGTCAGCGCCTACGGCATGCGGATGACGCGCGAGCTCGCGGAAGGTTTGGTCCGTTTCGGCGTCACCGTCGTCAGCGGTTTGGCCCGTGGCACCGACGCCGCGGCGCACTGGACGACGCTGCGCGCTGGCGGTCGCACGATCGCCGTCATGGGGTCGGGGATTGACGTGGTCTATCCCAGTGAGCATCATGCGCTCTTTCGCGCGATCAGCCAGCAAGGAGCAGTGGTGACGGAATTGCCGATGGGCGCACAGCCGGATGCCGAGAACTTCCCCAATCGCAACCGCATCATCAGCGGTCTGGCGCTTGGGACCGTTATCGTTGAAGCTGCCGAGAAGAGTGGCTCGCTCATTACTGCGACACTCGCGACGGAGCAGGGCCGGGACGTGTTCGCCGTGCCCGGTACCGTGGGCGAGCGCACGCGCGGGACACATCGCTTGATCCGCGACGGCGCGAAGTTGACGGAACGCGCCGAGGACGTGTTGGAGGAGATTGCGCCGCAGTTGTTGACCCGGATCGCACCCGCGGTGCCCGTCGACCTCGATCGCGAGGAAACCGCGATTGTCACGTGTATGCGACACGAAACTCTGCACATCGACCAGATCATCACGCGCAGCGGAATGCCGCCCGCGGCGGTGCTGCAGATCCTCCTCGCGCTGGAGCTGAAGGGCGTGGTCCAGCAACTGCTGGGCAAGCACTTCGTTGCATCTCCGGTTGACGTTCGGCGCAACCCGGCTAAGGGATAAGGCATGGCGAAGAACCTAGTCATCGTCGAATCGCCCGCAAAGGCACGCACGCTGGAGAAGTATTTGGGCAAAGACTTCACAGTGAAGGCGTCGGTCGGTCACGTCATGGACCTGCCGAAGAGCAAGCTGGGCGTCGACATCAAGAACGACTTCGCGCCGGAATACCAGGTGCTGCACGGCAAGAAGAAGGTCATCGACGAGCTGAAGAAAGCGGCGAAGGGCAAGGAGAACATCTACCTCGCCCCCGATCCGGATCGTGAAGGCGAGGCGATCGCCTGGCACATTGCGGAGACCCTCGGTACGAAGAGCAAGTCCAACATCCATCGCGTGCTGTTCAACGAGATCACCAAGCGCTCGGTGCAGGAAGCGATCCGCAATCCGCAAAAGCTCGACCGCAATCTCTACGAAGCACAGCAGACGCGCCGCATCCTCGACCGCCTCGTCGGCTACCAGATCAGCCCGATTCTGTGGAAAAAGGTGCGCCGTGGCCTCTCTGCCGGCCGTGTGCAGTCGGTTGCCGTACGCATCATCTGCGAGCGCGAGCGCGAGATCCAGGCGTTCGTGCCCAAGGAGTACTGGTCGATCACCGCGCGCCTCGAAGGCGACGCGCCGCCGCCGTTCTCGGCGCGGCTGTTTCGCATCGGCAAGGACAAGCTCGATCCCGAAAAGTTCCGTGTCGAGAACCAGGACGCCGCCACATCATTGGTGGACCGGCTGCGCGGCGCCGATTGGCTGGTCACAAAGGTCGAGCGCAAGGAACGCCGCCGCTTCCCGACGCCGCCGTTCATCACCTCGCGCTTGCAGCAGGAGGCGTCGCGCAAGCTCGGCTACGCGCCGAACCGCACCATGCGCATCGCACAGCACCTCTACGAAGGCATCGAGCTGGGCGGCGAAGGCGCCGTCGGTTTGATTACCTACATGCGTACCGACTCGACGCGGATTGCGCCGGAAGCGTTGCAGCAGGTGCGCGAGTTCATCAACGAGCGCTACGGGAAGGAGTACCTGCCCGAGCAGCCGGTGTCGTACCCGAGCAAAAAGGGAGCGCAGGACGCCCATGAGGCGATCCGCCCTACATCATTAGAGTACGCGCCGGAACGTGTCGCCCAGTTCCTGTCGAAGGAGGAGCTGGCACTCTACACGCTGATCTGGAACCGCTTCGTTGCCAGCCAGATGGTACCGGCGGTGTTCGACCAGACGACGGTGGATATCACCGCGGCCGATACGCTGTTCCGTGCCACCGGCCAGATCATGAAGTTCGACGGCTTCATCCGCGTGTACACGGAAGGCCGCGACGAGGAGCGCAAGGAGGACGACGAGGACGACGAGTCGGAGCGCCAGCTGCCGTCGCTGCGCGAGGGCGAACGGCTGAAGCTGCATGAGCTGCTGCCCGAGCAACACTTCACGCAGCCGCCGCCGCGCTTCAGCCAGGCGACGCTGATCAAGGAGCTGGAGGAGAAGGGCATCGGCCGTCCGTCGACGTACGCCAGCATCATGGGGACGATCCTCAACAAGGAGTACGTCGCTGAGGACAAATCGCGCCGCATGCGGCCCACCGAGCTGGGGTTCCTGGTGACCGAGCTCCTGGTGGACGCGTTCCCCGACATCCTCAACGTCGAGTTCACCGCCGGCATGGAGGACGAGCTCGACAAGATCGAGGACGGTACGGAGAAGTGGCTGGCGGCTATGCGTCGCTTCTACGCTCCGTTCGCGCGCGACCTCGAGCATGCCGAAGAGCGCATGCGCGACGTGAAGCGCGGCGGCCAGCCGACTGACATCCCTTGCGCCACCTGCGGCGCGATGATGGTCATCAAGTGGGGCCGCGGCGGGGAGTTCCTGGCGTGTCCGAACTATCCGGAATGCAAGAACACCAAGAACTTCTCGCGCGACGCCGAAGGTGTCATCAAGATCGAAGAGGCGCAGGTCATCGATGAGAAGTGCGAGAACTGCGGCAAGCCCATGCAGGTGCGCTTCGGCCGCTACGGCAAATTTCTCGGCTGCTCCGGCTATCCGGAGTGCAAGACCGTGCGGTCGCTCGTGCGTCCGGTGCCGACTGGTGTGAAGTGCCCTGATTGCGGTGAGGGCGAGATCATGGAGAAGCGCTCGCGCGGCGGCAAGACGTTCTACAGCTGCAACCGCTACCCGAAGTGTAAGTTCGCCACCTGGGACCGCCCGGTGCCCGAGCCCTGCCCATTGTGCAGCGCGCCGTTCATCGTCGAGAAGATCACGAAGCGCTACGGCACCGTCCGCCGCTGCCTGAGCGAAGGCTGCAAGTATCAGGAGACAGTCTCGGAAGCGGAAGCAGTCTGAAGAATTTCGGATTTCGGATATTTCGGATTTCGAATTTCGGATTGTGAAGAGGAGAGCCTGATGACGGGGGGCGGCGGAGAAATCCGCAATCCGCAATCCGCAATCCACAATTCCCCGGTGACCGTGATCGGGGGCGGCTTGGCGGGTTCGGAGGCGGCCTGGCAGCTGGCGCGGCGCGGGATTCCGGTGCGTTTGTATGAAATGCGTCCGGTGCACTCGACGGCGGCGCATCACACCGATCAGCTCGCTGAGCTCGTGTGCTCCAATTCGTTCCGCAGTGCTTCGCTCGATGCCGCCGTCGGCCTGCTGAAGGAGGAAATGCGGTGTCTCGGATCGCTGGTGATGCAGGTGGCGGACCGCACGCGCGTCCCCGCCGGGTCGGCGCTCGCCGTTGACCGCGATCTGTTTGCCAGCCAGCTGACTGCAGCGATCACAGCGCTGCCCGAGGTTGCCGTCGTGCGTGAAGAGCTAACCGCGTTGCCCGACGGGCTGACGATCATCGCTACTGGACCGCTGACCTCGCCGGCGCTGTCGCAGTGCCTGCAGGAGACCTGTGCTCACGGCCATCTCTACTTCTATGATGCGATCGCACCGATCGTCGCCGCTGAGTCGATCGACCGCGACGTCGTGTTTCCTGCATCGCGCTACGGCAAGGGCGGCGACGACTATCTCAACTGCCCGATGTCGCGCGACGAGTACTACCGCTTCGTCGACGCGGTGGTGAACGCGCAGGTGGTGCCGACCAAAGACTTCGAGCGCTGCGTCTACTTCGAAGGCTGCATGCCGATCGAAGAGATGGCGCGTCGCGGGCCCGACACGCTGTCGTTCGGGCCGATGCGTCCGGTGGGGCTGCTCGATCCGCGCACCGGACAGCGCCCGTACGCCGTTGTGCAGCTGCGTCAGGACAATCACGAGGCGACGCTGTACAACATGGTCGGCTTCCAGACGAAGATGACCTACCCCGAGCAACGCCGGGTCTTGCGCATGATTCCCGGCCTGGAACGCGCCGAGTTTGTGCGCCTCGGCAGCTTGCATCGCAACACCTTCATCAACTCGCCGCGTCTGCTCTTGCCGACCTTGCAGCTGCGCACGCGCCTGCAGACGTTCGTTGCCGGGCAGCTCATTGGCGTGGAGGGGTACGTGGAGTCCGCGGCAGCGGGCCTGCTGGCGGCGATCAACCTCGCGCGCATAGTGCACGACCGGCCATGC
>JBGQHM010000136.1:0-15083 GCA_041497995.1 Binatia bacterium
AGCCCGGTTGAAACGGCACGACTCGAAATCGTGTGACCCCTTGCGGGTCCGGGGGTTCGAATCCCCCCCTCTCCGTTCCTAGCCCTGTCGATCTGCCCGTGTCTCGTCGACGGTCCTAACGAAAAACGCAGGAGCGTGGTGCCAGATCACTGGCTCTTCCGAGCGTAGACGCGTCCCGGGATACGCACGTTGTGACGGGCTCTGGGTAGGGCCCTGCGCGGCGATACATTGTCACTCTTCATCCGCGTCAAGGTCTTGCGCACAGCGCCGGGATCGAGGCCCAGCATTTCGCACACCACCACGAAGGAGAATGGAGAGTGCCGGCGGTGCGAGTGAATCCAGAATTCGGCTTCGTGGGCGATCACTCGCGAGCTGCCAAGATAGCTGCGAATTCCATCCTCGAGGACCGCTAGCATCAACGCCTTCGTGCCGGTTAGTTGACCGCTGCGCGGCTCTCCGCCGGTGACCGGGTGCAACAGGAGCATGTGCAACTCGTCGTCGTCGCCGTTGAAACTGCCTCCTACGGCAAGAGAGCGCTTGTTCGAGCGTGGCATACTACCTCCGGTACCGGACTCCCCCTCAAAGCCCATTGCATCGCTGGCCATGCATCCTGCGGTCAGCAATCCACATGCCTCAGAGGTGATTCAACGTGCGGCGGTGTTGCGGGGCGATGTTGTCTGGTGCCGTCCGTGGCGGAATCGCGAGCGCTTGCAATCCCGCCAGACGAACGGGCGCGATCGGCGGCGGTGCACGCCTCGCTCCTAGCAGCGGGACGGCGTGGCTTGTCGGCTAGTGCGACGCAGGGGTTCAGTCTCTCGACGGCCCCTGATACCCCATCAACCGGAGTTGCTCGCGGACGCGGTCGAAATGGGTCCCCTTCCAATAGATTCGACGGCAGGATGGGCAGCGCGCGAAGCGCTGCTGCGCGGCAAATACATACGGCGGCACGTTGTCCACCACCTCTGCTTTGAGCAAGGCGACCATGGGTGTGTTACATGTCGTGCAGCGGCTGAAGAGCTCGGCGAATGGATCGAGGTGATTCGTGTCGATGACCTGGCGCAATTGCTGGCGGAAGTCGTTACTCGCGATGAAGATGACGGAAAGTGCGCGCGCTGCTCGGAGCACGCGGTGGTCGCGGGTCAGGATTGTTCTGTCCTCAGCGCGTGCGTGACGTATCAAGCTGGAACCCGCCAAGTGCGAGCCATAGGTAGTATAGTACCCGACCAGGCGGAGCCAAGTGGCAAGCCTGCCCAGCATTTTGTCGACGGCAAAGCGTGGAGTGACCATCACGTGCCCGGCTGACAAGATACGTGGGACGCAGGGAAAGGGGCAAGACGTGCGGCGAGCAGTTTCGGTCGGAGTCGTTTCTTTGTGGGTGCTGATGGTCGGAGCGCTCGTGCGCCGCACATGGGTTCCTCCATCGCATTCTGCCGATCTGGTGGTGTCGCATACAGCCGAGCCGGGCGAGCAGTGGATGGGCATCTACCACCAGGATCAAAAGATCGGGTACACGTATTCGAGCTTGAAACCCGCCGGCGAGCAGTTCGTGTTCACCGAGACGTCGCTGTTGCGGCTCACCGTGCTGGACGCGCCACAGACGGTCCGCACCAGCATGCACGGTCACCTCGGTCGCGATTTTGCCCTGCACGACGTCGACTTCGAGCTGAGCAGTGGGGTGGGCAATCTGCACGCCATGGCAGTGGTGGATGGCAAACAGTTGCGGCTTACGCTGCGTACGGGCAAGGAGGTCAGCGGGCAGGTGCTCCCGCTCGACCAGCCGGTCTACTTGCCGGCGCCGCTGCGGGCGTCGCTCGGCACCACTGCGCTGCAACCAGGCCGCGTGATCGAAGCGCTCGTCTTTGATCCGACCGCATTGCGGAACGACCGCATGCGGGTCACGGTCGTCGGTCGCGAACCGGTTCCTCACGCAGCGTCCGCCGTTGAAGCGTGGCGTGTGACCGAGGAGTTCCGCGGGCTGCAGACCACTGCCTGGATCGATGCGAGTGGCGCCGTCCTCCGTGAAGAAGGGCCGATGGGATTCGTGACGGTTCGACAGAGTGCCGAGCAGGCAACGGCGCAGGACTGGGCTACGCAGACAGCGCTCGACGTTGTCGCCAGTGCGGCCATTCCCGTGACGCGACCGATCGCCGACGCACGCCAGCGAATGACGCTGCAGGTGCGCTTGTCGGGGATCAACGTGGAGGATGTGCCAAGTGACGGCGAACAGGTCCGCGATGGCGCACTGGTTACCGTGACCCGACCTGCCCTGTCGAGCGTACACTCCTACCGGCTCCCGTACTCGGGAGGCGACCACAACCAGGAGCTGGCGCCGACGGCATTTTTGCAGAGCGACCATCCGCGCATTCGTGCGGCCGCCCGCGCAGGCGTCGGCGAAGAGCAGGACGCGCTGCGTGCTGCCGCTCGACTGAACGACTGGACATACGCATCGCTGCGAAAGGTGCCGACGATCAGCATTCCAAATGCACTGCAGGTACTCGACATGGGGGAGGGCGACTGCAACGAGCACGCGGTGCTGCTGGCCGCGCTTGCGCGGGCCAGCGGCATCCCAAGTCGCGTGGTCGCTGGCGCCGTGTATCTGGACGGTGCGTTTCTGTATCACGCGTGGTGCGAAGTATGGCTCGGACGGTGGGTCTCGATCGACCCCGCGTTTCATCAATTTCCCGCGGATGCGACGCACATCAAATTCGTCGTCGGGGGGCCCGAGCAGCACGTGGCCATGCTGTCAGTGATCGGCCGACTGCGCATCGAGGTCCTCGACGATCGTGGTTGAGCACCCGACTTGCGGCCCGCGCGTGACTCCTGCTACAGACTTCACGACTGAGTTGCGGGAGTGGCGGAACTGGCAGACGCGCTAGACTTAGGATCTAGTGGGGATCCCCGTGGGGGTTCGAGTCCCCCCTCTCGCACTGTGTGCAACCTGCGACGCGGCACGCGCCGGCCGAAATTTGTTGAATCACAAGAGTGGCTGTGGTTAACCTCTAAGAAGAGCTGACTTTCACGGCATGACATTCAAAGTTGATGTGGAGACGGTGGACAGCGTGCGGCGCCGTCTCGCCGTCGAAGTGCCGGCTGAAGAAGTATCGGCCGAGATCGAAAAGGCGTACAGTCAGCTGGCGCGCGACGCGAAGGTCCATGGCTTTCGCCAGGGACGTGTGCCGCGCCCCGTGATCGAGCGTCTCTTTGGTGATCGCGTCCGCGCCGAGGTGTTCGAGAAGCTGATCCAACAGTCGTACGCTGAGGTGGTGGAAGAACAGCGCATCGCTGCAGTCGGGCATCCTGAGATCGTCACGGAGCAAGTGCTCCCCGGCGCGGCGCTCCGCTACAGCGCAACGGTCGAGGTGAAGCCGGAGATCGTTGTGCAGCACTACGCGGGGCTGGAGGTGGAGCGTCCGCTCGTGCCAGTCACCGCGGCCGATGTCGACGCGTTTCTTGAACGCCTGCGCCAGTCGCTCGCGCACCTCCGGCCGATTGTCGACCGCTCGACTGCCGAAGTGGGAGATGTGGTTACGGTCGACTACGAAGGGCACGTGGACGGGCGAGCAGTAGGACATGGAGAGCAGCGAGAAATCGAGATTGGCGCCAACGGCTTCCCGCGGGAGTTCGACCAACACCTCGTGGGCGCCGCGGTGGGAAGCGAAGTGGCCTTCGCCGTGCCGTATCCCGCCGACTACGGCTCGGCGGAGCTGGCCGGGAAGACGGTGCACTTCCACGTCCACGTCCGCGTACTGTCCCATAAAGACGTGCCGCCGCTCGACGACGAGTTCGCCAAGGACCACGGCGAGTGTTCCACGCTCGATGAGTTGCGCCAACGGGCGCGCACGCGTCTGGAGGCGGAGGCCGCACAGCAGGGCGACGAGGCGATGCGCCAGGCGTTGTTGACGGCGCTGGCGGAGGCCAACGACATTCCGATTCCGAACGCGCTAGTGCAACGCAGCACCGAGGCGCTCATGGAGGAGGTGTGGCGCGAGTGGCAGCAGCGACGGATCCGCCCCAAGAACGAAACGGAGGCGCTGAGCCGGTTGCGGGAGGAACTGCAACCGCGCGCGCGCCAGCAAGTGAAAATTGGGTTGCTGCTCGAAGCGATCGCACGGCAGGAGGGCGTCGCAGTCAGCGATGCCGACGTCGACGAGCGCATCACGACGCTGGCTGCGGATGCTGGGGCAGCGGCCGACCGTTTGCGCGCCTTCTATCAGGATGCCAACGCGCGTCGCGAGTTGCGCAACCGCATGCTGCAGGCACGCGCTGTCGATGCGGTGGCGCGCGTCGCGCGCATCACCACGAGAGAACGCGTTCCGAGCGTTGCTGACGTAGATGAAAATGGCTAGAATCCCTCACGGGATGCGAAACGTAGCAGAGGCGCCATGAGTCTTGTCCCCATTGTGGTGGAGCAAACCGGCCGCGGTGAGCGCGCATACGACATCTACTCGCGGCTGCTCAAGGACCGCATCGTTTTCCTCGGGACACAAGTCACGGACGAGATCGCTAACTTGATCACCGCGCAGTTTCTGTTCCTCGAATCTGAAGACCCCGAGCGCGACATCCATTTCTACATCAACTCCCCTGGCGGCTCGATCACCGCCGGCTTGGCGATCTACGACACCATGCAATACATCAAGCCGCCGATATCGACGCTGTGTCTCGGACAAGCGGCCAGCATGGGAGCATGGCTGCTGGCTGCCGGAGCACAAGGGAAGCGCTACGCGCTGCCGCATGCCCGCATCATGATTCATCAGCCCTTGCTCATGGGGGGGATGCAGGGGCAGGCCTCAGATATCGACATTCATGCGCGCGAGATCCTGCGCGTGCGCGAACAGCTGAACAATATTCTGGTGAAACATACGGGTCAGAGCCTGAAGAAGATCGAGAAGGACACGGACCGCGATCTCTTCATGACCAGCAAGCAGGCGGTTGAGTACGGCCTCGTCGACGAAGTGATCGCGAGCCGGCCAATTAGGAAAGTGTGAGGAGTCGTATGGCCAAGCACGGTGACGACCGCAGCGGCAATCTCGTCTGTTCCTTCTGCGGCAAGAGCCAGGATGAAGTGCGGAAGCTGATTGCCGGACCAACCGTCTACATCTGCGATGAGTGCATCGACCTGTGTAACGACATTATCGCGGAGGAGTGCGATCAGGAAGAAGGGCTCGCTTCGACGTCCACGGTTCCCAAGCCGGCGGATATCAAGAAGGTGCTCGATCAGTACGTCATCGGTCAAGAGCGTGCCAAGAAGGTGCTCGCCGTCGCGGTCCACAACCACTACAAGCGCATCGACACACAGCTCGTCACCGGCGACGTTGAGCTGCAGAAGTCGAACATTCTCCTTATTGGTCCCACCGGTTCCGGCAAGACGCTGTTGGCGCAGACGCTGGCGCGCTTTCTCCAAGTGCCGTTCACGATCGCCGACGCCACCAGCCTCACGGAAGCTGGGTACGTTGGTGAAGACGTAGAGAACATCATCCTCAGTCTCCTGCAGAACGCCGACTACGACGTAGAGAAGGCCCAGCGCGGTATCGTCTACATCGACGAGATCGACAAGATCTCCCGCAAAGGCGACAACCCGTCGATTACCCGTGACGTGTCCGGGGAAGGCGTACAGCAGGCGCTGCTCAAAATCATCGAAGGCACGACTGCCAGCGTGCCACCCAAAGGGGGCCGCAAGCACCCACAACAGGAATTCCTGCAGGTCGATACCTCAAATATCCTCTTCATCTGCGGCGGCGCGTTCGTCGGTCTGGAAGAAATCATTCGACGCCGCATCGGCATGAAGGGCATGGGCTTTGGTGCGGACATTCGGCGCAAGGAGGAGCGCAGCGTCAGCGAGCTCCTCCACGAGGTCCAGACCGAGGATCTCCTGAAGTTCGGTCTGATCCCTGAGTTTGTCGGGCGACTCCCCGTCATTGCCACCCTCGACGAGCTGGCGGAGCAAGACCTCGTCCGCATCCTGAAGGAACCGAAGAACGCCTTGACCCGTCAGTACCAGAAGCTTTTCGAGATGGAGACCGTCCATCTCAAGTTTACGGACGGAGCGCTGACGGCAATCGCCCGCGAGGCGCTCAAGCGGAAATCGGGCGCGCGTGGTCTGCGGGCCATTCTGGAGAACACGATGTTGGATGTGATGTACGAGATCCCGTCACAGCCAGCGATCAAGGAAGTACTGATCTCCGAAGAGGTCGTCACCAAGCGCGAACAGCCCATCGTTCTGTACCAGAAAGCCGCAGAGACTGCCTGACGTCGTCTGCACAGCGCGGGGAGAGGAAATCGAGAATGCTCTTTCGAAATGACAAGAAGGATAACCCCGGACCCGGAGGTACTGGAATCCGAGTCCCGTTGCTGCCATTGCGGGACATCATCGTCTTCCCGCACATGGTCGTTCCACTGTTCGTCGGGCGTCACAAGTCCATCAAGGCCCTCGAAGAAGCCATGAACAAGCAGAAGTACATTCTGCTCGCCGCGCAGCGCGAGGCGAAGACGAACGATCCGGCGGAAGACGACATCTATCGGGTTGGGACGCTGGGAACGGTGGTCCAACTTCTCCGGCTTCCCGATGGGACGGTCAAGGTGCTGGTCGAAGGTAAGAAGCGGGCGCGAGTCCTGCGCTACCTCGACGAAGGCGAGTTCTTCCTCGTTACGGCCGAAGAGATCGAGGAGCCCGTCGAAAAGACGACTGAAGTCGAGGCACTGATCCGTTCGGTGAATTCTACGTTTGAGAACTACGTCAAGCTCAACAAGAAGATTCCCCCTGAGATGATCATGTCGGTGGCGTCCATCGACGACCCCGCGCGGCTCGCCGATACCATCGTTGCTCACCTCGGCATCAAGCTCGAGGACAAGCAGACATTGCTCGAAACCACCAACCCGGCCGAACGTTTGGAAAAGGTGCTGGGGTATATGCGCTCGGAGATCGAAATTCTCGAGGTCGAGAAGCGCATCCGTACTCGCGTCAAGAAGCAGATGGAGAAGACGCAGAAGGAGTATTACCTCAACGAGCAGATGCGCGCCATCCAAAAGGAGCTCGGCGAGAAGGACGAGTTCAAGAACGAGATCCAAGAGCTCGAAGAGAAGATCAAGCAGAAGAAAATGTCGGCCGAGGCCAAGGAGAAGGTCGAGAAAGAACTCAAGAAGCTCAAGATGATGTCGCCAATGTCGGCCGAGGCGACGGTCGTTCGCAACTACATCGACTGGATTATTTCACTGCCGTGGCACGAATACACGGACGACAAGCTTGACATCAAGGAAGCGGAGAAGGTCCTTGAGGCCGACCACTACGGTCTGGAGAAGGTCAAGCAACGCATCCTCGAATACCTTGCCGTGCAGTCGCTCGTTGGCCAGACGAAGGGCCCGATCCTGTGCTTGGTGGGCCCCCCGGGCGTGGGCAAGACGTCTCTCGGCAAGTCGATTGCCCGTTCCACGGGACGGAAGTTCGTGCGCGTGTCGCTCGGTGGCGTGCGTGACGAAGCGGAGGTCCGCGGGCATCGGCGCACGTACATTGGTGCGCTACCGGGAAAGATCATCCAGTGTATGAAGAAGGCGGGGTCCGGAAACCCCGTGTTTCTCCTCGACGAGGTCGACAAGATGTCGACCGATTTCAGAGGGGATCCGTCTGCCGCATTGCTCGAGGTGCTAGACCCGGAGCAGAACTCCGCCTTCAATGACCACTACCTAGATGTCGACTATGATCTTTCGAAGGTCATGTTCGTCACCACAGCGAACACCCTCGATCGCATCCCGCGACCACTGCAGGATAGGATGGAGATCATTCGCATCGCCGGATACACGGATCTCGAGAAGCTCAATATTGCCAAGCGCTACCTGGTAACAAAGCAGCGAGAAGCGAACGGCCTGGTTCCGGAAAATCTAGAGCTCTCTGACAACGCGCTCCTGAATATTATCCGTCACTACACCAAAGAAGCCGGTGTCCGAAACCTGGAGCGAGAGATTGCTTCCATCTGCAGGAAGGTTGCGGTGGAAGTGGTCAAGAAGGACCGCAAGGCCAAGGTCCAAGTGAGCGGCAAGACCGTCGGCAAATTTCTGGGGCCGCCGCGCTACCGCTTCGGTAAAATCGAAGGCGAGCAGAAGATCGGTGTGGCAACCGGCCTGGCATGGACCGAGCTCGGCGGCGAGCTGTTGGGAACCGAGGTGACGGTGATGCCAGGGAAAGGCAAGCTGATCATCACCGGACGTCTCGGCGATGTCATGCAAGAGTCCGCGCAAGCGGCGCTGAGCTACGTGCGCTCGCGTGCCGAGGAGCTCGGCCTCGATCGGGATTTCTATCAGCGTATGGACATCCACATCCACGTGCCGGAGGGGGCAATTCCAAAAGACGGTCCCTCGGCGGGGATTACGATGGCGACGGCGTTGGTGTCGGCGCTGACGAAAATTCCGGTTCGACACGACCTGGCGATGACCGGTGAGGTGACCCTACGAGGACGCGTTCTGCCAATCGGCGGTCTGAAGGAAAAAGTCTTGGCCGCACACCGCGGCGGCATCAAGACCGTGCTGATCCCGGCCGAGAACGAAAAGGACATCAAGGAAATTCCCACAACGATCCTGCGGACGATTAGCATTGCGCTGGTCGAACACATGGATCAGGTCCTGCGTCAGGCACTGGTGTTGGAGCGCCCCGACGAGTTCCTCAAGAAGCCTGATGTGCCGCCGGAAGCGGTGCCCCCGCCCTTCGTAGCGCCGGTGCCGGCCGAGCCTGACATCGTGACACACTGACACTTTCTTGACTTCCCATCTTCCCACTGTTATAGCCGCGGTTCGCCTTCAACAGGTGGAGAAGGGGTTGCCATGACGAAAGCCGAGTTGATCGAATCTGTCGCCAGCAAAGTAGACCTGCCACGGGCGACCGCGGAGCGTGCCGTCAATACGCTCTTCGACGATATCGTCGCGGCTTTGAAGCAGGGTGACAAGGTCAATATTTCCGGATTCGGTACGTTTGCTGTGTCAATTCGGAAGGCGCGTACCGGCCGGAATCCGAAGACGGGAGAGAGCATCGAAATCTCCGCTTCCCGGGCAGCGAAGTTCAAAGCCGGTAAGACCCTGAAAGACTCCCTGAATTAAGGGTGCGGCTCCTTAGCGGGCGGTTAGCTCAGCGGGAGAGCATCGGCCTTACAAGCCGGGGGTCATCCGTTCAAATCGGATACCGCCCACTCTCGTGAGTCATGGGACTGCGCGTGATGGGGTGCGGTGTGGAGGAAATACGAAGGGAATAGCGGGCACACTGCCGCGAGCGGCATGGGTATCGGGGTGGTAGTTCAGTTCGGTTTAGAACGCCGGCCTGTCACGTCGGAGGTCGCGGGTTCAAGTCCCGTCCACCCCGCCATTTTGCTTCGCAGGAGAACCCCTCTCAGGAGGGGTTCTCTGCTTAGCGCGTACGAGCAGAGAACAGGATAATTGGGATGAAAACGACCTACATGGCAAAGCGAGCGGACGCACTGGCGGCCCGCCGTTGGTACGTGATCGATGCGCAGGACAAGGTGTTGGGACGGGTCGCCAGCCAGATCGCGAACCTGCTGCGCGGCAAACACAATCCTACCTTCACGCCCCATCAAGATACCGGGGACTTCGTCATTGTGATCAACGTCGCTGGATTGCGGCTGACAGGGAACAAGGCCGAAACGAAGGTCTACCACCGGCACAGCGGTTACCCCGGCGGCGTGCGGATGCGGGTTGCCGGCCGCGAGTTGCAGGAACGTCCGGACCGCATGCTGCGCCAAGCCGTGGAAGGGATGCTCCCGAAGAATCGTCTCGGACGGCAGCTCGCCACAAAACTGAAAATCTACACCGGGCAGGAGCACCCGCATGTGGCGCAGCAGCCGGTGGCACTGTCGTAGAGGAGTTGAGGCATGAGCGAGCAGAAGGAAATTCACGCGGCCACAGGCAAACGCAAGAGCGCCGTCGCGCGCGTGCGCATCGCGGCCGGCAGCGGCGAGATCGTTGTCAATCAGCGCTCCATCGTCGAGTACTTTGGTCGACCGACCTCGCGGATGATCATCCAGCAGCCGTTCGAGTTGACCGGCACGACCGGACAGTACGACGTGCGCGTGAACGTCTGTGGTGGCGGTGTGTCGGCGCAAGCCGCCGCGATCCGCCACGGCATCACGCGCGCCCTGATCGACGCAAACGCGGAGTTTCGGCCGGCGCTGAAGAAAGCCGGATATGTGACCCGCGACCCGCGCGAAGTGGAGCGCAAGAAGTACGGACGTCACAAGGCGCGCAAGCGACCGCAGTACTCGAAGCGCTAGGGCCTGCGGCCATCATCATTTCTATGGCCCGCTCCCCGATGGGTCGCTGCGGGCTGCCAAGTCCGACAAGCTGCTAGTCGTTACGCCGCCGCACGCTCACTCGGTGCTCAGAAAGAGCGCGACGCCCAGCAACAGGAACACGACGTTCGACGCCCACGCGGAGACCACGGCCGGCAACACGCCACTCTCGCCGAGCGAATTGGTGAGAGCGAGGACCACCCAATAGGCGAATCCCACCACCAGCCCCGCCAGCAGGATGGCGGCCACACTCGGGTGCCGCTGCACGCGGCCGGCGAGCGGTACCGCGACGCACGCCAGCACGAAGCTGGCAAACGGCACGGCCAGCTTCAGATGGAGATCCACGAGATAATTGGCCGTGTCGATGCCCTTGCGCGTCAGTTCCTGGATGCGTTGACGCAAGGCCAGGTAGCTCAACTCGTCTGCGTCTCGGCGGACCTCAAGAAAATCGTTCAGCGTCTCATGCATTAGTACCTCGTGTGAATCGAGGCGTTCGGTGACAACCGTCCCGTCGTCGGTGACCGTGCGTGCCACGGCGTCGGCAGTGACCCATCCATCATCGGTCCATTGCGCCGAAGCGACGTTGACGATGGTATGCAGATCGAACTTTGTGTCTGTTCTGTAGATGGTTACGCCAAACAACATCTGACGGCGGGCATCGATGTGATCGATGTTGTAGAAACCGTCGGCGCCGTGGTACCAGATCTCGCGCTCGTTGAGAATGCCGCGCTGCGCGCGCTTGCGGATCTCGACGTTGTTGACGTACTGATACTCACGCGTGCAGTACGGGACGACGGTCTCATTCCAGACAAGCGTGCCCAGACTGATCAGGGCTGCGAGCCCCAGCAGGGGAACCGCCATCTGGTACAAGCTCACGCCCGACGCGCGCAATGCGATGATCTCGTTGCGGCGTGACAGCATGCCGAGACTCACGAGCATCGCCGTCAGCACGGCAGGCGGCATGATCTGCGTTACCATGAGGGGAATCTTGAAAAGGAAGTAGCGGAGTGCCGCCGTCGCCGGCGCATGGTTCTTCAGGAGGATGGTGAGACGGTCGAAGAAATCGACGACGACGTAGAGCAGCACGAAGGTGAGCACGATCGGCACGAAGATGCCCAGAAACTCGCGGATCAAGTAGCGACTGGTGACGAACGGCGGTGTGGAGCGTATGCGCACCATATTCATATTGCTAGTTTGTCTTTACGCCGGCCAGCGCGGCTAGCCGTAGGCGGACTGACAGTACCCAGGTTCCAAGGGTGCGGAAGTGTCGTGGTTCACTCTCCCGTAGCGCGCGCGCAAAGAGGACGAGCGCGAGCGCCGTGAGCGCCACGTTCGGGATCCACAGCGCAACGACAGCCGGGAGGACGCCACGCTCACCGAGACTCTCGCCCATCGACAGGAGCACATAATAACCAAAGATGATCGACAAGCTCATGGTGAAACCCCGCGACCGTGCGGAGCGCGAGGGCCGGATGCCGAGCGGTACGCCAATCGCGGCGAATGCCAGACACGCGAAGGGGATGGAGAACTTGCGCTGTACTTCGACGGCCTCGCTGTTCGCGGGCTGGCCGGCGGCACGTTTCGTTGCCATCGACGCCGCCAACTCCGGGAGCGTCATCTCGCTCGGGTCTTTTTCGCGCGGCTGCATCTTGGCGAACGCCGTGTTGAGGTCGAGGCTGATATCGTAGATGCTGAACTCGGTGCGATGGTAACTGCGG
This sequence comes from Binatia bacterium, assembly GCA_041497995.1. Classification (GTDB taxonomy): domain Bacteria; phylum Desulfobacterota; class Binatia; order HRBIN30; family HRBIN30; genus DATKMS01. The sequence continues at coordinate 12,002 of JBGQHM010000136.1, forward strand.
TCCTTCGGATAAAACGCGTGGATGCTGCCCCCAAGTAACCGCAGGACGAGCATGTGCAGTGCTTCGTTCGGTACGAGCAACCCCACCTCGGCGAATACCGTGTTGCGTTGCGTCGAGTCGCGCGTGTCGGAGATCAAGATGCCGCGCAGCGTGTTGCCCGGGGGTTCGATACGATCGACGTAGATGACGAGCCCGGAGAAGTCATCGGTGAAAACCTTCTCCTTGATGCCCGCGCTGGCGCGCGTCTTCGCGATCTCGTAGAGCCCATCGCGCAACAGCGAGTTCCCCCACGGCCGGGCGTACAGCGACGTTGCGAGGGCGACGAGGTAGACGACAACGGCAAAGAGTGCCACCGGACGTGTGAGCTGATACAAGCTTACCCCCGAGGTCTTGAGCGCGATGATCTCGCTGTCTGAAGACAGCCGCCCAAAGGCAACGATGACGGCCAATAGCAATGCCATCGGCACCGTGACCTCGAGAAACGCCGGCAGGATGTAGGAAAAGAGCTTGAGCACTTCGAGGAGCGGCACACCGCGATTCACTACCATCTCGACCAGCTTGAGAATGCGAGCGATGAGGAGAATCAGTGTGAACACCGCGAGACCGAGCCCGAACGGAACCAGGATCTCCCGCAGGATGTAGCGATTGATGATGCGCACGAGGCTCGAATGGTAGTGAAACGCCGAAACCTTGTAAATCCACGGCGCGAACCGAGTAGTGGCGATCGCTGCATCTACGGAGTCCATCCCGTGACGGCGTGGCTGCAGACTGCTCCCACGCAGGTGCGCAGTGTCCACTATGAGGCGCGCTTCCCCGAACGGACAGAGGAGATCCTGGCGCTAGCGGTCCAAGCTCAGATTCGCCGTGAGGCCTGCAGCGACGAAACCCTGACTCGATTGGCGGGAACGCCGCGCCATCAGGGCATCGTCGCCACGGCTGCGCCCTTTCCGTATGCTGCGCTCGAAGGGGTTGTGGAGCGACGGCCGCAGTTGCTGCTTCTCGCCGACCAGATCCAGGACCCCCACAACCTGGGCGCGATCGTGCGAACCGCCGCAGCTGTTGGCGCCGGAGCAGTGCTCATTCCGAAGGACAGCTCCGTCGGTGTCACCGCCACGGTCGAAGTTGCTGCGGCCGGAGCCACGGCACTGGTCCGCATCTGCCGCATTACCAACGCGGCGCGTGCGCTGCAGCAGCTCAAGTCCACCGGGTATTGGACCGTCGGCCTGATCGCGCGCCACGGGGTAGACCTGTATCAATTCGACCCGCCAGAACGCGTCGTTGTTGTGGTTGGTGGAGAGACTGGCATGCGTCCACTGGTGGCGAAGCAATGCGATTTTGCCGTTTCCATCCCGATGCACGGCAAGCTGGAGTCACTCAACGCGTCCGTAGCGACGGCCGTCGTCCTCTACGAGTTGGCGCGGCGCTGGTCAGGCGGCGGCTCGACCATTGTCTCAAGCAAAGGGGCGGTGTAAGGTAAGCCCGGCTCCAAGAGGGGCGTAGAAAGAAGGGAGGTCATTTGGCATTTCGCGGACGAGGCCCACGGTTTGCTCCACCACCACCAGATGCACATCGCATCAATCGGCACATTCGGGTTCCACAGGTTCGCTTGGTTGGCGCCGACGGCACGGCGTTCGGTGTCGTGACCATCGAAGACGCCCTCCGTCGAGCGGAAGAGGCTCAGCTCGATCTCGTCGAGGTAGCACCTACTGCGCAGCCGCCGGTGTGCCGCATCTTGGACTACGGGAAGTTCAAGTACCAGCAGCACAAGAAGGAAGCTGAGGCGCGGCGCAAGCAGACGACCACCACCGTCAAGGAGCTGCGGCTCGGCTACCGTACCGATGTCGGCGATCTCGAGCGGCAGATTCAGAAGGCGCGCGAATTTCTCGCCGAGGGTGATCGGGTCAAGTTCGCGCTGCGCTTCCGTGGTCGCGAGATGGCCTATCAAGATCTCGGGCGCCAGAAACTCATGCGCGTGTGTGAGGCGCTGCAGGACGTTGCGACGGTCGAAGGCAACCCGCGCATGGAAGGCCGCCTCATGGGTGTGGTGCTGGCGCCGGGTGCAAAGAAGAAGACCGTGTCCAAGCCCGCGCGGAAGGAACCGCCGAAAGAGGCAGCCCCGGCCGAGTCGTGATGGTCACGCCGCGCGTGTCTTGACGCGCCGGCCGCTGACCTCCAACCGGCCTCCCGCCCACAGGCGGATTGCTTCCGGATAGAGTTCGTTCTCCACGGCGTGCACCCGCGCCGCCAACGTCTCCGGGGTATCACCGTCCAGAACCGGCACCGTCCCCTGCAAGATGATGGGGCCGTGGTCGTATTGGTCGTCGGCAAAGTGCACGGTGCACCCCGTCACCTTGACACCGGAGTCCAGCACCGCGCGATGCACTTTCTCGCCGTAGAAGCCCTTGCCGCAGAAGGCGGGAATCAGCGCCGGGTGAATATTCATCACCCGACCGGCGTACCTTTCGCGAAGCTGGAATGGTGAGAGGAACCCCGCCATCACAATCAGGTCGAACGCGTGTCGTTGCAACTCGACGTGCAGCGCATCGTTGAAGCGGTCGACATCGGCAAACTCCTTCCGCGGCACGGCGATCGCGGGAATGCCAGCCTTGCGAGCGCGATCGAGCCCGCCGGCATCGGTGCGTGAGGCGATCACAACCACGACGCGCGCCGGGAGCTGGCCGCTCGCGATACGATCGAGAAAATTCTGCAGGGTTGTGCCGCTGCCGGACAGCAGGACCGCGAGTCGGACGGAGCGTTCCATGTCAGGCCCGTAAGCTAGGGCGTTTGTGCGGCGGAATCAATCCGATGCGCTACAGCTTGAGGCCACGGAGGTTTGCTTGTATACACGTACGCGAGGGAGGACGTATGAATACTCACCACCACGACATCGAGTTGCCGCCGGCCGGTTCGGAGGAACGCGTCAACACCGCTTTCCCGACGATATTCAACTGGGACTATAAAGTTCGCCACGGCGAGCTCATGCGCCTCTACGAAAAAGGCAAGACGCTGCAGTGGAATGCCTCGACGGACATCGACTGGTCGATTGACGTCGATCCCGAGCGCGTGCGCATCGCGGACACGG
>JBGQHM010000137.1:0-15006 GCA_041497995.1 Binatia bacterium
GGTCGCCGTCGGGGTCACCGTGGCCGTGTTGGTCGCGGTCGGGGTCACCGTCGGCGTATCCGTCGCCGTCGGCGTCACGGTCGGGGTGTCGGTCGGCGTGGGGGTCACCGTCGCCGTGTCAGTTGGTGTCGGCGTCACCGTGGGCGTGTCCGTCGGCGTTGGCGTCGCCGTCGCTGTGTTCGTGGCCGTCGGGGTGTCCGTCGGTGTCGGCGTCACCGTTGCTGTATTCGTCGCTGTCGGCGTGACCGTGGGTGTGTCAGTCGATGTCGGCGTCATTGTTGGGGTGTCGGTCGGCGTTGGCGTCACCGTCGGCGTGACCGTGGGTGTGTCAGTCGGTGTTGGCGTCACGGTCGGCGTGTGCGTCGCCGTGGGCGTCTGAGTCGGTGTATTGGTCGCTGTCGGCGTGACGGTGGGCGAATCGGTCGCCGTGGGTGTTTGAGTCGGTGTATTGGTCGCCGTCGGCGTCACGGTCGGGGTGTCGGTCGGCGTCGGCGTCATTGTTGGGGTGTCGGTCGGCGTTGGCGTCACCGTCGCTGTGTTCGTGGCCGTCGGCGTGCGCGTCGGTGTCGGCGTCACCGTCGGGGTGTGCGTCGCCGTGGGTGTCTGAGTCGGCGTGTCGGTCGCGGTCGGCGTGTGAGTTGCGGTCGGTGTCACGGTCGGCGTGTCCGTCGCGGTGGGCGTTACTGTTGGGGTGTTGGTCGCCGTCGGGGTCACCGTGGCCGTGTTGGTCGCGGTCGGGGTCACCGTCGGCGTGTTCGTCGCGGTGGGCGTCACCGTGGGCGTGTGCGTCGCGGTGGGCGTTACTGTCGGGGTGTTGGTCGCCGTCGGGGTCACCGTCGGCGTGTGCGTCGCCGTCGGCGTGGCCGTGGGCGTCCTCGTCGCGGTGGGCGTCACCGTCGACGTGTTCGTCGCCGTCGGCGTCACCGTGGGCGTCCTCGTCGCGGTCGGCGTCACCGTCGGCGTGTTCGTCGCCGTCGGGGTCACCGTGGCCGTCCGTGTCGCAGTGGGTGTCACCGTCGGCGTGTTGGTCGCAGTCGGAGTGGCAGTTGGCGTCCGCGTCGCCGTTGGTGTGCGGGTCGCAGTCGGAGTGACAGTTGGCGTCCTTGTCGCGGTTGCCGTGTTGGTCGCCGTTGGGGTCACGGTTGATGTGCTCGTCGGTGTCGGTGTGGCGCGCACTACGACGACGTTGTTGCCGAACTCCGATGTGGCGCTCGCGAGCGTCGCCGTAGTGCTCAGGACACTTCCGTCGACAACACCCGAGGGGACGGCCACGGTGAAGCTGAATCGATTGGTGGTGTCGGCACCGACACCGGCGGGCGGGGGGTAGGTGCCGGTGGTCGCATCGGTATCTTGGCCGGAGCCCTCCGTCAGCGTAGTGAGGTACGTTTGCCCTTCGCCAAACCCTGTCGGATCAGCGGCAGCAAGGAAAAATTGGATCAACGAACCCGGGCGGGCAAAGCCTGTGAGTGTCAGGTTCCCGCCATTGATCATCGCGCTCACGAGTACAGGGTAGTTCAACAGCCCGTTCCCGCCGCTGTCGCCGTCGCCCGTGTCGTTGAGCGTCACGCCATCGCCTTGTGAGTCGTTGGTTCCGGCCGCACTCGCCGACAAGTCGATTCCGATGGCACCGGATGCTGCGCCACCACTGTTAGCTGTCACGGTGCCGTTAGCGAAGACCGCGTTCTCGGTGAGTGTGTTGGTCGACGCGGATGATACAATGAGGATTCCGGGGCCGTAGTTGGCGTTTGATACGTTGCGATCAATGACACTGCCGGAGCCAAAGAGGCGAATACCCGCGGTTTCACCGACGGCGATTGTCGTCCCGCGACCATTGTCCGTCACCGTATTGTTGACGACCGTGTACCCGCCATCGAAGGTCCAGCTATCAATGCCGACCCCCTTGTTCCCGGTGAGAAGATTGCCCTGGACCTTAATGGTGCCGCTGCCGGCGGCTTCGAAGCTAATGCCGTCTTGCACTGCGCTTCCGATGGCGTTGCCGCGAATCTCATTGTTCTGGATCAACCAACCCGTCGAGGCACTATCGCCGAGTATACCGAAGCTCGTGGCGAAGCCGATCAGGTTGTTCTGGATGGTGCCGTTGTCGCCACCGCCGTTGTAGATATTGGAGCCTCCGCTACGTGCACCCGCGCCCGGGTCGGTGAAATTAGTGGCCGTCGAGCCGATCACATTTTGTTCGATCAGCGTACCGGTGAAATTGTTGCCAATGCGGACGTTGCCGTTGGCTGCGCTGCTGCCGAAACCGTAGATCGCGAGGCCGCGGAGGGTCGTGTTGTTCGCCTGAACGTCGATGCCAACGGCGAAGGCGCCGCCGTCTGCGATTTCGACATCGGGCTTGTTCACCGTCGAAAGCGTGAGGCCGTCCACGCCGACAGTGCCACCGGCGCCGAGAACGCCGGTGTTGGTGTCCGTTTGCGTCGTCCCATCAATCGTGACGTTGGCGCGTGTGATCGCCGGGAGGGCCGTTGTGACGTTGATCGTCGCGACGCAGGGCGTCGGCGCGCAGGCCGGGATGTTGAATTGGATCGTGTGAGGCGTCGCAGCACTTGCGTTGGCATCGTTGATGGCGCGGCGGAGCGAGCCGCAGCCCGCCGTGTTGCAGCTGCTGGTGTTGCTAACGGTGAAGGTTGCCGCGTGGGTTGCGGTGGGCAGTGTGACCGCGAACAGCAGAAGCACAGCGAGCGCGCCGGCTCCATGCACTCTGGTGGTCCGTTGCCCAAGAGCCCTAGCCGCCTGGGAGATCGGTCGTCTATTGGAACGGTGCGGCGTTCTGCACGGCGGTCTAGCCGGAATCTTTCTGGAGCACCCGGGCATCACGGGCTAAGCACGTGGTGTTCCAACACTCGGGCATATACCTCATCGGGGGTAGAGCCTTGAAATGGGCACTGAATTGTCTATCTGTCCAGGATTGGCGTGCCTTTGTGAACTCAGTACTTCTACGGAATGCTCAGCGGGGGCACGGGACGCGAGCCGCGATGACTCACCGCGCCCTCGACGGACGACCCTGCCATCGTGCCGGGTAGTGTGAGGAAGTGCGCTCGTCTGCCTAGCCGACAAGAGGCTGGCCGTACTCATCGGCATACGCCATCTCCGCCAGTGGTCGCCGGCGCAGGCGCTTCGGAAAGGGCTTCGCCGGATAGCCAAGCGTGATCATGGCGGCGGTGGCGATGCTGTCTGGGATGTGCAGCAACTGCTTCACTTGCGGCTCCACCATGCACAGCAGCGTCGTCAGCGCGGTACCGAGCCCCTCCTCTCGCGCTTTGAGCAACACGTTTTGCACGGCGGGATAGACCGACGCCCCACCCACGATGCTCAGCCGATCGAGCCCCTGATCGGTCGGGAGCACGTCGCTCAGCGCCGCACACACGACGAGGAGCACCGGTACATCGTCGAGGTGATGCGCAAAATGGTCGGCATTCGCCAGGAGACGCGCGCGTGCTGGATCCGGCGGCGCAGCTTGCTTGACCCGACCCGCGTAGCTGTTCCAGATCGGGAGGTACCACTCCTTGAGGGTGCGCTTCTTCTCGCCGTCACGCACGGCTATGAAGCGCACCGGCTGACGGTTCCCGCCACTCGGCGCGAAGCGAGCCGCATCCAGCACGCGCGCGAGAACATCTGCGGGGACGGCGTCGGAACGATAGAAGCGGCACGTCCCGGTGGTTTCCAACACTTCCTGCAACGTCATACCACCTCCTTCGCGCGCCGCCCGGTTGAGCGTCACGCTGCGATGAACTCGCGGATCAGCGGGAACGCACGTTCGGGTGCGTCGCGGAACACGCCGTGCCCGCAGCCGGCGAAACGCTCAAAGCGCACCCATTCTCGCGGCAGGGCGGCAGCGAGATCCTCGGCGTCGCCGATGGGCGTGATGGGATCCTCCTCACCGCCGAGTACCAACGTCGGACAGCGAACGCCCGACAGCGCGGGGAGGAGATTGAAGGTCATGTCCTCACCGCCACCGAAAGCGAACATCACGTCGAACTTCCACACGGTGCGCGCCGTCGCGTCGGGATCCTGCGGCGTACGATTGTACAGCGGTATGCAAATGCGGGCATAGTCACGCACGGTGTCGCGACCCGGCTTCTCCCAATAGCGCCGCGCCACTTCACGAGCTTCCGGTCCACCCAGTCGCTCGAACGCCGCCAACACACGATCGAGTCGATGACGCGCGGCGGTGCTCGACAGAATCAGCTTGGCCGGATGATCCGGATGACGCGTCGCGTAGGACATCGCCACGAAGCCACCGAACGACTGGCCCATGACGATGGGACGCTCGATACCGAGCGTGTCGCAGAATGCTCGCACGTCATCGCCCCACTGCGCCAGGTTCCAACGCTCGGGCGGGCTCGGATCGCTACGCCCGTTGCCGCGGTGGTCGAGATAAATCACCTGAGCGACGTCAGCGAGCTGCGAGAATGCCGGCTTGTACGACGAGTGATCGAACCCTGGACCGCCGTGCAGGAGGAGCAGCGTCGGCCGCTCACGCATCTGCGGCCCGTCAGCAACCAGCTTCGCGCCCTCGACGTCGAAGAAGAGTGTGACGTCGCCAATGTCGATCCGCATAGCGGCACCGCTCAGGCGCGAGTGCCCGGCTGCACCAACGCATCGATACGCGCCAGATGCTCGTCCGGAATCTTCACGGGGAGCGCCTCGAAGCCGGCGTCGAGATGCCGCGAGAGGCGCGGCCCGATGATCGCCGCCGTCACCGCCGGGTGACGCAGCGTCCACGCGGTGGCGTACGCAGCCAACGACACGTTGAGCTCCGCCGCCAGCGTGACGAGCTGTTCGATGACCTCTAACCGCTGCTTGCCGCGCGGACTGTTCATGTCGAAGTTGTCGCGCACAAACTGGCCGAACTCGGTTTCGTTCGTGGCGCGTGAATCGGGTGGCGGCGCCTGGCCACGTCGATACCGTCCCGCGAGCCAGCCACCTTCCAGCGGGCTCCACACGATGGCGCCGAAGCCGAAGCGCTCGCACACCGGGAAGACGTCGCGCTCGACGTCGCGCGAGAAGATCGAGTAGGGCGGCTGCGTGCAGATGAAGCGCTCGAAGCTGCGGCGGTCGCTGATCCACAGCGACTCGATCATGCGCCAACCGCAGAACTGCAGATCGACGGGGTCCGACGCATGGCCCGTGGAGACACCGAGGTAGCGAATCTTGCCCTGGCGCACGAGGTCCGTGAGCGCGCTCAGCGTCTCTTCGAGCGGCGTGTCGCGGTCGTTGCGGTGCAGCTGATAGAGATCGATCCAGTCGGTCCCCATGCGCCGGAGGCTCTCCTCAACCTGCAGAAAAATGTGCCGGCGCGATGTGCCGCGATCGAGTCCGCCGCCGGCGCCCGGCATGAAGACCTTCGTGGCCAGTACCACGGACTCGCGCCGGCCACGCAGCGCCTTACCGACGATCTCTTCCGACTCGCCCCAACAATAACGATTGGCCGTGTCGATGAAGTTGATGCCTTCATCGAGCGCGCGATGCACGATGCGCACGCAGTCATCGTGGTCGGTGTTGCCCCAGCGACCGAACATCATGGTGCCGAGGCAGAGCCGCGAAACCTTGAGCCCACTGTTCCCCAAGCGTCGATAGTCCATGGCGCTCTCCATACCCCGACGCCGCGCCAGGGCCAAGCGGGGTGGGAACCTGCGACCGAGCTACCACCACTTGCGGCTGGTCGCGCGTTTCTTCTCAGGCGGCGCACTCCTGAAGAGGTTCGTGAAGCGCTGCACGATGCTGGGCGTGAGAGACTGGAGGGGATGCACCGAGACCTGAGGCTGCCCGAGCGACCCGCTGACCGAGAAATCGATGCCGAGCACACCGAGGCCATGCTGGCCCGAGAAGATGTCGCGCAGCACCGGAATCTTGCCCAGCGTCGCGTTGACGCCGTAGTACGCCGGCACGATCGAGCCGGTCAGATTAACGAGATCGTCGGCATGGTCGACGCGTCCGGCCAACGCCAGACCGATGGAATCGCCGACGGCCAGCAGGTCGCCGATGTCGATCGTACCCGTATTTCCCGACAAGCGTGCAGTGATCCGGCTGAAGCGTACGCCTTCGCGCATGAACGCCTCCTGGATACCGCTGAGCGAGGCCAGTGTCAGGATGCGAGCCAGGGTCGGCGCCTCGGTCACCGTGAAGTCCGCAATCTCCACGTGACTGTCGAAGGCGTGCGGCGCGTGGGCCAGATCGATGGTGCCACCCATGTTGAGACGCCCGCCGCGGCCGTTCGCATAAATGCCGATCGCACGAAAGAGCGTCGAGACGTCGTCCGAGGTGAGGGAGAACGATTCGACGGCGCCGGCCGGTCGCACGCCGAGCGTGAACCCACCGGGCCGGCCGCTGTCGGCATGCACCTCGCCGAGCGTGCCGGTCGCGTCGATCGTGCTCCAGCGCTCGCCGCTGCGCACGGCCCGTCCCTGCACCTCGCAGTCCGGCATGCTGATCTCGTACGGGTCGACGGCAACGATCCGTCCTTTCGCCAGCAGCAGCGTCCCGTCCGCCCGTCCCGGTTCTCCGGGCGGTTTCCTGATCCCCAACTCAGCAATCTCGATGTGCGATGGCGCAAGATCGAGTCGCAGATCAATGCGGCCCGTAGCCGGGTTGGATTGCGTGAGCCGAAGATCGACGCCGACCGGTCCATCGAGCCACGGCATCAAATCAAACCCGAGCGCGGTGCGGCCGCCGGAGTCGATCTCCGCCTTCGCCACGACGCGGCGGCGCACTGCGGCACGGCGCGCGAACGATTCGTGCCACTCGACGGTGACGGGAGTCCCTTCGAGGCGACCGCGTCCGTCGAGGTCGAGCCCGCTCCCGTTCGCCGAAAGCGTGAGGTCTGCGCCGGACACGGACCATCCTTGGATGACGCGCGGGATGTCGACCCGCTCGAGTTGTGCGGACACGTCGAGGCCGAGGTTGTCGAGACCGATGTCGCCGGCGCCGATCGGGAAATCGAACCCAACTTGCGCACGCATATCGCCGGCGACGCTAGACGGGACGATGCCCATCTCTGTCGGAAAGCCAAGCGGCTCAGCGTCGATCACTTCGAGCCCGTCGGCAAGAGGGCCCTCCACCTTCGCAGCGATCGCAATGCGCGTCGGCTCTTTGCTGGTAATCTTCGAGATGACCACCGTCGCCGGACCCACCCGCAGCTTGCGCACCACACCTGCGTTGACTCGCAGATCCCATTTATCGGCCGTAAACGTCCCGCCGCCGGCCACGTCCGTTACCAGCGGCATCGTCTCCAGGTAGCGGACGGACAGGCCTTCGAAGGCAACCGACCCGTTGAGCTCCGTGAGCGCGAACGGCGCAGACGACGGTTGTCCCGCTTGTGGCAGTGTCGGCGCCGCGAGCAGCGGACTCCCCAGGGTGGCGCCCAGATGGAGCTTGGCGTTCGTCACTCTTCCGCGCGACAGGTTGCTCGTGAGCCAGGCGCGCGGTCCGGAGGCGATGGCCTCTGGCCAGTAGCGTCCCAGCGCGTCGACAGGCAATCCGGTGAGCGTCGCGTCCGCCGCTAGCGTCCCTGCGCGCGTCAGGCCCGCAAGCCGTGCACTCGCGCTGAGCGATGGACCTCCGAGATCCACAGCCACCTGCTCGACGACCACCTCGTCTGCGGCTGCGTCGAAGCGCGCCGCCAGATGCACGCCGCTGAGCTCAAAGCGCTCCGGTCCGAGCACCGGGACGGCAACCGTGCCTCCCGATCCGGTGATCGTCATCTGCGCTGTGGTCGGATGTAGCCCGGCATCGAGGTGGGCGTCGATCGAACCCGTCAAGTCCATGCGAGCTCCCGCGAGCTGCTTGATGACATCCGGATGCTGCAGTGCCAGCGCCCCTGCCGGGTCGCTCAGTAGCTCCGTTGCCACGCCGGCGGGATTCAGGCCGCGAAAGGACAGCTGGACATCGACCGCCCGCGGCTCGGCGTGAATGCGCGCCGTCGATTCGACGGAGATCGTCTGATGACCGAGCGTCAAGTCACCACGCAGGGTGGCCGCAATGCCGCCGGCGGACCGCGACAGCACCAGATGTATGCGCGGCGCCCGCACCACCAGTCCCGTAGCACGGTCCTCGATGACCACCTCCCCGTCGCCGACCTCGAAGCGCCGCAGATACGCCATCGGTGATTCCGCGTGCTCGGAGCTGAGCAACGCTTCCAAGACGTCGCCGGCCACCGGATTCTCGGGGCGCGCTTCCGTATCCAGGCCCAGGCCGAGATCGATGCGGCCGTCCGGCTCACGAATGAGGCGCAGCAGCGGCGAGAGCACCTCGATCGTCGAGAAGGCCAGCTGCCGACGCACCAACGCGCGCAGCGCGACGCGGAGCGCGAGCGCCGGAACGTTGGCGATGACGGCACCGTCGGTCGCGGTGAACCGCACATCGCGCGCGCGCAGATAGATGCCGCGCCGCCATCCGGCCCATACGAGCTCGCTGCCACCCACGGCGACGTGGACGGAGGCGTCGGCTGCATTGAGCGTCGCCGCCACACGTGGGGTCAGCGCATCGAGGGGTATGGGCCCGCGCGCCAAGCGCCACACCAGCAACGCAACGGCGACGATGCCGAGTAGCCCCACTGCGGCCAGAAGCTTTGCCGCGGTCCGCACGCTGTCCTACCAACCCCTGGCCGCTGCGACGCTATCGTCCGAGCAGCTGGTCAAGCAGTTTGCCTCCGACCTTCTCGCCGTTGAGCGCCTTGCCCAGCGCTTCGCCCACCGTGCCTTCCAGAACGTTCTTGGTGCTGCCGGCGAGCAGCCGCGTCAAGTCCGGCCGCGCATCGATGTTCGGCGGCCGGCCTTTGACGAGTACCGGGACCGTGAGTGTCCCATCATTGTTGAGGACTGGCCGGAGCTCCTTCGCCTTGCCGATCATCACCCGTGACAACTCGGGGTTGAAAGTGATGGTCGTATCCAGATCGAGGTCCGTCTGAAACGACACCCTGCCGCTGCCAGTCAGCGTAAACAGCTCGCTGACCACCGAGAGGTTATGTGTCTTGATCCAACCCGCATCAATGGTGAAATCGCCGGTCAGCGATTCGATCGCCGTGTCCCTGGACGACATGTGCTTCTGGAACTTCGGAATGTCGATCGCGCCGGCCAGCAACGGGATGCGGTTCACCCCCTGCAGCACGGCGGCACCAAGATTGAGCCCCTTAAGCACTCCGTGTCTCATACCGAAGGCCGCCGTGCCGTCCAGCGATTGCGCGACATCTCCCTCCGCGCGCCCGCGTACGTGCGCCGCGAGCTTCGACACCACGCCCTCGATCTGCATCGGCGCACGCGGGTCCGCGAGCGCTAGCGCCTCGGCGACCGAGAAGCCCGAGCCTTCGACCTGCGTGGCAAACCGGTGGGGCGGCGGCAGAAGGTACTCGGCGGTGCCCGTGAGCGACCCGGAGAGCGCCGAGAGGCTGAGCGGATCGATTTGTAGGCGGTCACCGTCAACAACGGCGGTGAAAGCAATCTTGCCGGGCTTGTCGTTGAGCACAAACGAGAGGCCGTCTGTCGTGACGCTCGGCCTGCTGGCAGTACCGCCGAGGATCAGCGGCCCCGAGATACTCGATACCGACAACGTGCCGCGCTGGTAGCCGACATCCTGGAGCGTGACAGTGCCCGCGGCTGAATACACGCCGGCACCGAAAGTGGCCTTCAGGTCGATCTTTGCAATGCCGCGCAGTTTCATGTCGGCCACGGTCGGCGTGAACGCCGCAGCGAGCGGCAGGACATTGTCGAGCTTGAGGCCATCCGACGATAGCGTTGTGGTGCCCGCTGCCGTGTACGCGTTGACGGCGCCCGCGAATGCCATCACACCGCCGAGCAGGCTCGCGTTCAAGCTCCCGAGCACAAGCTCACCGCTCTTCAGGTTGAATGACTGCCCGGTCCCGCTCACGGAGATCCTCTGCCCACCCGGCAGGTCCGCATTCAGGGTAAGGCGCGATACAGTTGCGTTGCCCCCCGCCATGGCCAGGGCGGAGTCCACATTGATGTTGCGCACGGCAATGTCCCGTGTGTGCTCGACGTCATGCAGGGTGATCGTTGCGTCGTTGATCTGGAACGTGCGCAGATCGATGTTCAGCGCCGCGGGAGCGGCGAGCGCCCCGACTGCACGCGACGCGGCGGGGCGCGGCGCGTCCCCCGAGCGTGGCGCAAGCGCAGCCGGCGCGTGCCGCGGCAGCCCTTCGAGGAACATGCCCTCCTTCGTCTTCACCACCACCACCGTCGGTTCGTCGAGGCTGACGGTTTCGATGACCAGGCGGCCGGTCAGCAATGGCAGGAGCTTCACATGGAGCACCAGCCCCTTGAGCGCGAGCGCATCCGCGCCGCCGGGCTGCGCCACGACCCGGGCTTCCTGCACCTTGAGACGTACCGACGGAAAGACCGAAGCCGAGATGTTGCCGAGCGTAACCGATGCGCCCATCGCGTCGCTGGCCGCCGCCTCGATGTCGGGCTTGAAGCGGGCGACGAGCGAGTTCGCGCTGTATGCCGCGACCGCCAGGATGACTCCCCCGACCACGAGCAGAACGGCAAGAACCCACAGCGATTTCTTCATAGCGCCCCCTGGCACCGCCGCACGGCGCAAGAGCGCGGGACCAACGCCACAGCGCTGACTGGTGCCTCAGGGCGCCATGAGTATCGTGACCTTGCGGACCGGTATCCAGTGATCCAGCACCAATTCCAGATGCCCGTCTTTCTTCCAGCGCGCCAGCTCCGCGTTCAGCGTGTCACGCAACATGGTATCGCTCTTGCCCACCGCCCAGGCGAGGTGTTCCTCGGTGAGCGGCTGGTAACGACCCGTCAGATCCGCATAGTGGTCGCGAAGCTGTCCACGTATGCGCCAGATCGCCGGGGCATCGTAGACGAAAAAATCGATCTTCTTGGCGCGCAAGGCCTTGATGCCAGCATCGAGCGTCGGGTAGCCCTTGAGCTTGGCCTTCGTCAGGTTCGAGCGTGCGTAGATCTCACCGGTGCTGTTGGTCTGGAACCCGACACGCGTCGTCGGCAGGTTCATCGATCCGGGCTTGCGCAGCTTGTCGTAGTCGTTCCGACGGATCAGCGCCATCTGACCGGCACGCACGTACCAATCGGTGAAGCTGACGAGTTGGCTGCGCGGCTCGGTTATCGACATCCCCGACATGATCACGTCGATGCGGCCGGCGCGCAAAGCGGGGATGAGATCGTCCCATGGTAACTCGACGAGGGTGAACTTCACGCCCAGGTCCTTGGAGAGTTGCTGTGCGAACTCGGGCTCGATGCCCTTGATCTTACCATGCTCTTTGTACGCCAGTGGCGGGTAGATCGGGGCGATGCCGACGCGGATCTCGGCGGGGAGAGCAGGTGGCGCCGGCGGCGGCGCCGGGCGTGTCGCCTCGCTGCAACCGTTCAGTGCCCCCAACGACAGCAGAAAGAGCCCGGCCACCACACCCAGTGTGCGCCACGCCACTCGCCCCGAGCCTCCTACCTGACCTCTCCCCATCGGCTTCCCTCCTCGTTGTGCACCGGACACCTCGCCCGAATACGGTGCAGAGCATGCACGGCATCCGTTTGGAAGTTCTTCGCACTCCTACGCGCGCACCGCAAGCTGCGCGGAGTCTCCTCGCACTTACGGAGTGGCCTGCGCGGCCAGCGGACCCAAGTCGACACGCACAGCGGGCGTGTCCACCGCCGCGTCAGCAGGCGCTTCGCGTCGAACGACGCGGTTCGCCTCGACGCCGTTTTGATCGCGCAGCGCGTCCTCGACCCGTGACAGGCGGGTGTTCGCCAGCGCCTGCAGGCGCTCGGCTGCAATGGGCGGACGCTCGTCGAGCCAGTGGTCAAGCGTCGCAGCGTCCTCGGCATCGAGCGTGCCCTCCTCGTTGTGCGCCCGCGCATCGAGTGCACGCTCGATGCGCTCGCGGGCGCCGCGTTGCGGCAGATCCTTCAGTTTGGCGAGCATTCCCTGCCCCGCCCACTCTTCACGGAGTGACTGTTCACGCAGCCAGCGCACGTCGATGGGCGTGACCGTGGTGTCGAGCGTCACGCCGAGCCCCGGCCGGCTGGCAAGCAGCGCAGCGAGTTGGCCGACCTGGTCGGCACCGTTGGCGGCAAGCTCGGCCCGGCCGGGGAGAAACGCGATGGCTGGCGGCACCACAGACTGCACCGTATCTCCACCGAACGCCGCGCCCATCAGCTTGAGCGGCGAGGCAAGCGCGCCGAGGATGGCACGTTGCAGTGCCCCTCGAATCACCGTACCGATACCGACCTTCGTCCCTTCGGGATCCACCACGATCGGAATGTCGAGACCAATGTCGCCTTGCGTGTCGCGCATGAGGGCAAGGGCCATCGACAGCGGGATGCCGAAATTCTGCTGGAACAACGACTCGCCTGCACCGCCGCGCACGTCGAGATTGTGCAGCGTGAGATAGTTGCTGGCATCGTAGCGCCCTTGCCCGAACGACACCTTGCTGACGACGGAGGCCTTGCCGGTGGCGATGCTGTAGCCGGAGAGTGTCGACGCGTACGGGTTGAATGGCAGCAGCGCCAGCTTGTCGCCGTTGACTTCCAACCATCCACCATCGGCCGCGAGCGCACCAAATACATCGAGTTTCCCCCGCTCAGCTCCCGTCGCCGCGACACGCAGATTGCCAATCAGCAAGTCGGGCCAGCGCAGCTTGGTGACCTCGATGCTCAACGCCGAGAGCCCCCCTTGGTAGAAGGGCTTCACCGTACGATCCACCACCGCAACGTCTCCATCCGTCAAGCGGAACGAATCCACGGCGACCTCCGCGCGCGGCGGCGCTGGCGCAGCCGCTGCCGCTGCGGGAGCTGGCGCAGGAGGAGGCTCAGGCGCTGGCGCAGCAGCCGGTGGCGCGCCGGAGAAATTCGGCAGCACGAGGCCCTCGGGTGTACGCGTGATGCGCACGCTCGGCGCGGTCAGGAGAATGTCGCCAAGCGCCACATGCATTGGTCGCCGCGTGCCGGCAGCCGGGCTGCCGAGCACGCCGGGCAGTATGATTTGCGTGAACGGGAGATCGAGTGACCGAGTGCCAATCGCAAATGCTTTGTCGTCTGCACCCGCAAGCTTGAGATCAGCAAGCGCGAGCCGACCGGCCACCTGCACATCGCCGGTGGAAGAGCCGACAGGCCCACTCCCATGTGTCGTGGGAATGGCCGCGTGGGCAAGCAGCTCGGTGATACCGAGGTCGAGAGCGTGCAAGCCAAAGGTGAAGCCCTGCGGTCCGGTGGCAGCGACGCTCACGTCGGCAACCGACAGCTTGCCGCGGACGCGTACGTCGCCCGGGGGCAAGGCCCCCGCTGCACGAGCTTCAGGCGACGGTGCGGGAAGCACCCCGGGCACCTGCAACTCGTTGAACGCGAGATCGACCGAGTGCACGCCAACCGACAGTCCCGGCGGCGACGGTAACGTCATGTGCAGATCGGCGAGCGACAGTTTGCCTTGCACCCGCACGTCGGGGGCAGCCAGTTCACCACCGCCCTTGTTTGCCGGCAACCCCGCTTCGACCGTCAGATCCGATCCGAGGCGGGCTGTCTGCAGCAGGTCGTGCGGCAGCGCGCCCGCAGCCGCAGCCAACTCGGGCAGCGACAGATCGGCGATCCGCAGCGTGCCACCAAAGCCAGGTGGCGCAACGCGTAAGGCGCCGTCGGCATGCAGCGTTCCCTTCCCCGCCGTCAACGCAAGAGCGATGTGCGCCGGCGCATCGGCGTGGTCGACGAGGTCGGTCAGATCGAGCCCAACCCCGACATCGAGTGGTGCCGCGGCGCCAAGCAGGCGCACGCGCGTGTCGCCGATGTGCAGTGACGAGACCGACCAGCGCCACGGCGGTGCGCTCTCGCCAGGCTGTGCGTTGGCCGCAGGCGGTGGTGCCGGCTCCGCTTGCGGCGCATTTGCAGCATGCGCAGCAGCGTCTTCGGTGGTCGCCGCCAGAAACGGGAGCAAGTCACCACCCGTGGGCCGCACCAACAGGATCGCACCGTTCAGATCGACGGCGCTGACGACAGCGCGTTGAGCCTGGAGGTCGACGGGATCGATTTTCACCGCCAAGGTCTTCCAACCGAGGGCCGGCTCGTCGAGGTTCGCCACGCGCACCGCAAAGTCGGTCACCGTCGCGGAGCCGCGCAGAGCGCTCTGCTTCTCGGTATCGAAGTTGTAGGTAACGTCCGCGTCGAACCCACCTTCCATGGCGCTCCACCCGACCCTCGGGATGTAGAGCCGCGCGCGCCGCAGCGGCAGGTTGCGCACCTTCGCATAGGCCTCGAGTTGATTCTCGGTTGCCGAGAGCTGCGTAAACGTGGCTTCCACCTGCAGCGATCCTTTGTCGACCGCCACCGTTACACTCACCTTCGACGGTTCGCCGTACTGTCCGGGGATGAAGTACACGTCGGTGACTTCCACCGTCGGGATGTTCAGTTCGATCGGTTCGCTGTCCTTCAGCTTGAAATCGCGGAAGCGCACACCGCCATCGCGGAGCATGAGGTGATCGAGCCCAAAGCCCCAGCCGGAGCCTTCCGACGCAGTCTCTGCGGGCGTCGGGCTCGGCGTCGCACCTGCATCGCCGGAAGGGATGAGCGCCATGAGATTGAGCTTCCCATCCGCTAGGCGGTCGAGCGATACGCTCGGCGCATCCAGTTCGATGTCACGGAGAATCACCGCCTTCTTGAAGAGTGGGCGCCAGCGGACCGAGACGGCGAAGCGTTTCCACGCAATCAGCGGCGCCGCATCGGCTGCTGCGTGACCATCGGCCACCGCAGCGGGTGTCGCGCCTGGGGTCGGGCCGCCGGACGCAGCGCCCGGATCGGCCGGCGGGCTCGCGGCGTACACCGCTACGTCCTTCAGCGCCACACCGAGCTTGTAGAGCGCCAGATCGACATCGCCGACCACGACACGGGCATGCAAGGCTTTCGAGGCTTGCGAGGCGATCACCGCGCGCAGCACGAACGGCAACGCCAGACGCAGGACCACGAGCACCAGCACGAAGATGATCCAGCGGCGCCAAGGGCGCAGCGCCGCGGTCCATGA
>JBGQHM010000138.1:0-14862 GCA_041497995.1 Binatia bacterium
CACGACCGCCCAGCGCGCCATCGACCGGTTGGAGTCCGCCGGGGTGGTGGTCCGGGCATCGGAAGCGAAGCGCAATCGTGTCTACTGCGCCCAGGCGATCCTCGACATCCTGGAGGAGCCGGCATGAGCCCGGAGATCTCCGAGCGCAGCTTCGAAGAAGCCATCGAGTGCGGCCTGCTGCAGCACGGCCCCGACGCTTGCGTGGGTGACGTGACCGGCGTCCGCGAAACGCCGCCACCCTACGGCGACACGCCGCCGGGCGGCTACCGCAAGCGATCACCTGAAGACTACGATCGCGCGCTCTGTCTCCTGCCGCGCGATGTGGTCGACTTCGTCCTCGCCACACAGCTGGACGAGTGGAACAAGCTGAAGCAGCACCACGGCGACGCGGTGAAGGATCAGTTTCTCAAGCGCCTCGCTGCCGAGATCACGCGGCGCGCTCGATGTCCTGCGCGGCGGCATCAAGGACTCGGGCTGCAAGTTCCGGCTCGCCTACTTCCGTCCCGCCAGCGGCCTCAACGAGGAGACGCGCCGCCTGCACGCGGCGAACCTCTTCGCCGTGGTGCGGCAGCTGCGCTATAGCGAGACGAACGAGAAGAGCCTCGACCTGGCGCTTTTCCTGAACGGCATTCCGATCTTCACTGGCGAGCTCAAGAACCCGCTCAACGGCCAGGATGTCGAGGATGCGATCCGCCAGTACAAGACCGACCGTGACCCGCGCGAGCCGCTGCTCGCCTACGGCCGCTGCCTGGCCCATTTCGCCGTGGATCCAGATCTGGTTTATGTCACCACGCACCTTGCCGGTGCGAAGACGCGCTTTCTCCCCTTCAACCAGGGGAAGTTCGGGGGCGCCGGCAACCCGCCCGTGCCGCCGACCCGGAAGGGCTACGCCACCGGCTACCTCTGGGACGAGACGTGGTCGCGTGACAGCGTGCTCGACCTCGTGCGCCAGTTCATCCACGAGGTCGAGGAGGAGGACGAGAAGGGCCGCAAGACAGGCAAGCGCTTCCTGATCTTCCCGCGCTACCAACAGCTCGACACCGTCCGCAAGCTGGTGTCGCACGCGCGTTCGGCCGGCGCCGGCCAGCGCTACCTGATTCAACACTCGGCGGGCAGCGGCAAGAGCTTCACGGGACTGGGCGACGGTCCGGACCTACGAGAGAGGGCGCCTTTCCCTCTCGCCTTCTAACAGTTCGTTGAAAAACCCCGCCCCGTGCTTCGACAGGCTCAGCATGAGCGGTCCCCCTCCCCGATTTCAATGACCTTCTTCCGCTCACCCCGAGCTTGTCGAAGGGTTCCTCGTCTTTTTCAACGGGCTGCTAACAGTGCTCCGCTCAGGCGGCCGCGCGCTCGCTGCGGCCCGGTTGCACGGCGGCGATGAAGCGCAGATGCGCGTGGCGCTCGGTGATCTGCCGCAGCCAGAAGTCGTTCTGGAACAGCAGCAGCGGCCGACCCTCCACGTCGAGCAGGCATATCACGGCGCCGGAGCGCTCGAGGTCGGCGGGATCGAAGTTGCCTTCCACCCAGCGCGCGTGCTGCGATGGCAGGGTTTCGAAGCGCACGTCGACTTCGTACTCGCTCTTGAGACGCGACTGGATGACGTCGAACTGGAGCCGCCCGACGGCGCCGAGGATGGGGTCGCGCTCGAGGCGCTCGCGGTGGAAGAACACCTGGACCGCACCTTCCTCGGACAGCTGGTCGAGCCCCTTCTTCAGTTGCTTGCGCTTCAGAGGCTCCGCCAGGATGACTCGTACGAAGTGCTCCGGCGAGAAGCGCGGAATGCCGGCGAACTCGATGCCTCCGGCCTCGCTGAGCGAGTCGCCGATCCGCAGCAGCCCGGGATCCCAGACGCCGATAATATCGCCGGCGAAGGCCTCCTCGATGAAGGTGCGTTCCTGCGCGCGGAACTGTAGCGAGCGCTTGAGGGCGAGTCGCTTGCCCGTCCGCCCGTGAATCACCTCCATGCCGCGCACGAAGCGCCCGGAGCACACCCGCACGAACGCGACCCGGTCGCGGTGCATTGGGTCCATGTTCGCCTGAATCTTGAAGACGAAGCCTGAGAACGCGGGCGCGTCAGGCGAGACGGGGCCGTCGGCCGTCGCCCGCGACAGCGGCGGCGGCGCCAGCTCGATGAACTGGTCGAGGAACGGCTCGACGCCGAAGTTGGTCAAGGCGCTGCCGAAGAACACCGGCGTCAGCTCGCCGTTGCGGAAGGCGTCGTTGTCGAAGCCCGTGCCGGCGCCGTGCAGGAGGGCGAGTGAGTCTGAAAGCCGATCGTGAGCGCGGTCGCCGATGGCGTCGCGGAACGCCGGATCGTCGAGGCTGCTCACCTGCATCGCCGCCTTGTGCGCCGCCCGCTCGCCACGTTCGAACAGCAGCACTTGCTGGTTCCACCGGTCGTAGACTCCTTGGAAGCCGGGACCGGAGCCGATCGGCCAGCTGGCCGGGCTGGCGGGGATGCCGAGCACCTGCTCGATCTCGTCGAGCAGGTCGAGCGGGTCGCGCCCCTCCCGATCCATCTTGTTGACGAAGGTGACGATGGGGATGCGGCGCATGCGGCAGACCTCGAACAGCTTGATGGTCTGCGGCTCCACCCCCTTGGCACTGTCCAACAGCATGATGGCGCAGTCGGCCGCGGCCAGCGTACGGTAGGTGTCTTCGCTGAAGTCGTTGTGGCCGGGCGTGTCGAGCAGGTTGAGCTGGTAGCCGCGATAGGGGAACTGCATCACGCTGGTGGTGATGGAGATACCGCGCTCGCGCTCGATCGCCATCCAGTCGCTGGTCGCGTGACGGTCGTCACGCCGTTGCTTCACCGACCCGGCTAGATGCACGGCACCGCCGTAGAGCAGCAGTTTTTCGGTCAGCGTCGTCTTCCCGGCGTCCGGGTGGGAGATGATCGCGAAAGTGCGCCGGCGCGCCACCTCCACTTTCAGTCGTTCCTGCGGGTTATTCATGTCCAGTCTCAGGTTCCTCGAGTGCCTGCGATTGTGTCCCCACCCGTGGATACCCGCGCGCGAAGGTTCCGAGGTGAGGGTTTGGCTCTCTAATGATGAAGACGCGCCAGTGGCAGCACGTCACTGCGGCGCGCAAGGGAGAATCAGGGCGGCAAGCTGAAGATATTCACGTGCACAAGGAAGCTGAGATCGCCGGCCAAGTCAATCTCGGCGGCACCCCTTATCGTCCCCGGGAACGGCCGCGCCGGTACCGGACGGCACGCACACGTCGCCCGCCGCGCCTTACGGCGCGGTGTGTGTTTCCTTTTCACGCATTGTGCTGTCGCCACCGGTGCGCTACAGTCCCTTCGAGTCTGTTTAGAGCCCCGCAGCACGATCCGTCCAGAAGGTCTCAGGCCTACCTACGTGCGCTCACGCGGACTCCGGAAGGAGACAGCGTGCCACGGCGACATAACCGAAGACCAGGGACAGCGTTGCCGAGCGATGCCGTCACGACGCCGTCTGGTGGCGTCGTGAACGTGTGGGTGTGAAAGAGCATGTGGAAACGTCTGCGTCAGGCGATCAGTAGAGTGCGCGAGCTGCTGATTCTCGTCGCTGCCAGGAGAGAACGGAGTCAGGAGGACAGCCGTCAGAGTGCGGCGCGCGCGCGCTTCTGGGCCGACGTGCGCGAGGGCCAGCGCGAAGCGGAAGCGCACAAGGAGACCGGTGCATAATGGGACGATTCGGGGCGACCAACCCTTGCGACAACATGAACCATCGACGGACGTCCGCGCCCGTTGGCCACTGCCCGCAGTGTGGCGGCGTTGTGAACGCGCAGATTCGCGCTCAGCCGTGCAACGAGATCCAGCACGCCGCGGCGCGACGGCAGCGGAGCGCATTCTGTGTCGATTGCGGTGTGCAGCTGATCGTCAGCCGTTGAGAGGAACCGCGCCGCACGACCCACGCACGGTGGGTTTCCGCACCCACGATGGCCGAGGATCCATTGAGCGACCCCGTGCGGCCTGCGGCGCGCTCGGCTTCACGCTCCGACCGTCTCGAGTGCGCGAAGAGACACCCTTTCGTCCAGGAACGCCCGTGCCACGCGTAGCGCCTCCGGTAGATGCGCAAGGAATCCCATGTGACTGGTGGGATACCAGCCTGGCTCAACGCACCAGCCACGAGTGCTCCCTCCGATTGGATTGCCGAAGCACAAGACCTGTCAGAGACGAAGGTACCGCGCCTGCATACCACGGAGCGGCGACAGGTGCGCTGCCTTCCCAACGACAGCAGAGACCCGTGGCAGAATTGCAAGAGGGAACCGGTCCATGACTCTCTAGGCCGCGCCCGAGCACCGAATCGCTTGTGGCGTCCTTCTTGCCTTATTCTTCCGTTCGGAGGTGACGGTACCCACATCCGCTGGCGCGACGGCCAGCGGACTGGGCGCTGCGTACCGATCGTGAGTCACCATGACGCCGCTGCCAGATAGCCTGCAAACGCTCGTCGATCGCTTCGACATGACGGCTTTCGACGCGCCGCAAGGGCTGGCACGCATCCGACTGGCGGTCGTCGACAACGCGCAGTGGGATGTCCTGGTGGGCAACGGTGCGCGAGTCGCACTGGCGGATGCGGGCATGGCCGCCGACGCGACCCTCACTGCCGACCGGGCCACCTGGGAGCAGATGGCCCAGGACCTGCGCGGCGGAATGGACGCCTACCGCGCCGGCCGGCTGGTCATTCGTCACAACCTCCACCTCGGAGTTGGATTCCTCGCCGCGACGAGTGGCGCGACTGGACCGGAGCGGCTGCGATTCCAGCACGTCGGGACGGCCTCGGGCGCGCTCTCCATTCTCTCGGCCGGCGCGGGTGAGCCGATCATCTTGATTCACGGCCTCGGAGCAACCAAGGGGTCCTTCTTACCGACGGTTGCCGCGTTGGCAGATTCGTTCCGCATGATCGCGCTCGATCTCCCCGGATTCGGCGACTCGGTCAAACCACTGGGCGCCGCCTACCACCCGCCATTCTTCGCGCGTGCTGTCGTCGATCTAATGAACGCGCTCGAGCTGCCCCGCGCCCACGTGATCGGTAACAGTATGGGTGGACGCGCCGCCCTCGAGCTGGGTCTGCGCCATCCCGAGCGTGTTGGACGGCTGGTGTTGCTGTCGCCGTCGCTGGCCTGGCGGCGCGAGCGGCCGTGGGCGCCCTTGCTGCGACTGTTGCGCCCGGAGCTCGGGCTGTTGCAGATCACACCGAGATGGATGGTGGAGGCAATAGTACACCGCACCATTCCCGTCGCAGGATCCAATTGGGTTCAAGCCGGCGTCGACGAGTTCCTGCGTTCCTATCTTACGCCACGAGGGCGCGCCGCCTTCTACGCCGCTGCGCGGCAGATCTACCTCGAAGAGCCGCACGGGGCGAAGGGTTTCTGGACGCGTCTCGCGAAACTCGTCCCCGCGTCGTTGTTCATCTGGGGCAAACGGGACTCGCTCGTTCCCATCGGATTCGCAAAACACGTGAGGGACACCCTGCCGTCCGCTCGTCATCTCGAGCTCGACTGCGGCCATGTGCCCCAGCTCGAGCGGCCGGCGCAAACCCACGCGGCGATCGCGACCTTCTTGAAAGAGGGAGCCCGCGCATGAAACCGCTCGAGCCGACAGTTGCCGACGGAACCTCGATGTCTCAGGGTGCGTTGTGCGCCCGATCGTGTTAAGAGGGCAGGGCGCACAGTTGCTCTCGAGGCGCGCCCCCTCCCAATTGAAGATCCGTCGCGGCGGGTGCTGCGAGTAAGGACTAAAGAATGCAGAAGAAGCAATTCTCAGATCTTGGCTTGTCTCCGGAGAGTCTCAAAGCGATTGCGAAGATCGGATTCGAGGAAGCGTCGCCGATTCAATCGGCGACCATTCCACAGCTGCTTGCAGGCGCTGACGTCGTCGGACTGTCACAGACTGGTTCGGGGAAAACCGCTGCCTTCGCGATCCCGGCGATCGAATTGGTTGATGCCAGCTTGCGTGTTCCGCAGGTGTTGATCCTGTGCCCGACGCGCGAGCTAGCGATGCAGGTCGCAGAGGAGGTCGCCAAGCTCGCACTCTTCAAGCGGGGCGTGCGCGAGCTGCCGATCTACGGTGGGTCGGCCTACGACCGACAGCTGCGTGGCCTGCGCGACGGCGCGCAGATCATCATTGGAACACCGGGGCGCCTGATGGATCACCTCGAGCGCGGTTCGTTGCGTCTCGAGCAGATCAAGATGGTCATCCTCGACGAGGCCGACCGTATGCTCGATATGGGCTTCCGGGACGATATCGAGGCGATCCTCAAGAAGGCACCGACGGAACGTCAGACGGTGTTCTTCTCCGCAACGCTCCCACCTCCTATTCAGCAGCTGATCAAGCGCTACGCACGGACGCCGGTCAACGTCCGCATCGAGTCACACCAGATGACCGTACCCGCCACGGAGCAGGTCTACTACGAGGTGGACCGACGCTCGAAGCTCGAAGTTCTGTGCCGACTCATCGACTTGCAGGACATCAAGTACGCCCTCATTTTCTGCGGCACGAAGATGATGGTCGATGAGCTCGCGGATCACCTCGCCGCGCGCGGCTACAGCTGCGACAAACTCCACGGCGGCATCTCGCAGGTAATGCGTGAGCGCGTCATGGCGAAGTTCCGCAAGCGCGGCATCGAGTTCTTGGTGGCCACCGATGTGGCCGCGCGTGGCCTCGACGTCGACGACATCGAAGTCGTGTTCAACTACGACCTGCCGCAGGATGCGGAAGACTACGTCCACCGGATCGGGCGGACCGGGCGCGCCGGCCGCAGCGGACGCGCCATTACGTTCGTTGCCGGGCGTGAGATTTACAAGATGCAGCAGATCATGCAGGTCACGAAAGCGCGCGTGCGGCGCGAGAAAGTCCCCTCGGCGGAGCAGGTCGAAGCGAAGCGGACGAATCAATTCGTCGACACGTTGCGGGAGACGCTCGAGAAGGGCGAGTACCAACGCCACGACGATCTCATCGAGCAACTGCTCGAGCAGGGCCATGCGGTGACCGACATCGCCAGCGCGCTGATCGACATCCTGGGGCGCGAAACGGCGCGCGACGCCGTGCCGATTCCTGAAGAGATCGAGCCGGTACGGCGGCGCCACCCTCACGCCGAGCCCGGCCAGAGATCGCACCGCGACTCGGGGCCTCGCGCGACACATCGGGGCCGGCGCGAGCCGACTTCACCGATCTCGCACGAGGCGGGCATGACGCGGCTGGTGATGAATGTGGGCAAAGCCAGCGGCATCGGGCCGGGCGACGTGGTCGGGGTGATCGCCGGATTGGCACGCGTGTCGCGCGAGCACATCGGCGCCATTGAACTGCTCGACCAACAGACATTCGTCGATGTCGCTGACGACAGCGTCAACGTCGTCATGAAAAAGCTCAAGGGTATCCGCTTCAAAGGCCGTAAACTCGGGATCGCACCGGCCGCATAGCCGCCCGTTGGCGCAGGGCGTGCTCATTGGCGCGGGGCGTACTCAAAGGACGAGATCTTGTTCGTCCGGGACCTCTTGGCAGCCGCGGATTCTGCCGGTGCCGCGCTCGACAACGCTCGCAGCTATTGACCCGGCGAACCGTCACTCGTCGAGCAGCTTGAACGGCGCCAGGACCCTGGCCGATTCCTCCGACGATAGGCCGAGCGCGGTGGAGATCCGTTCTGCCTGCCGGCGGGTGCCGGCGAGGTCTCCGCGGGCGGTCGGATGGTTGTCGATGACCTTCTGGTACTGCGCTGACGCCGCGTCGACGTTTCTCCGCAGTAAGTGGACCTCGCCCAACGTGCAGGCAGCCCAGAGGTCTTTTCCGTCGGTTGCGGTCGCGACCAAGGGAAGCACCGCGCTCGCTAACCGCGCGGCTTCGTCCGCTTCGCCCAGGAAGAGTGACTTCGACGCCGCGTTGATGCCAGTGTAGTAGTCCTTCGGATCGCTCTGGAAGGCGGTGCGGTAGAGTTCGCGCGAGCTGCGCAGATGTAGCTTCTTGCCGGATTCCTGGTAGAGACCGTCCCACGCCGCCGCGAGGATTCCCATCGTCTCCGGATCCTGGTGGCCCGCCGCCTTGAGCTCCGACAGCACGTCGATCGCTTCCTGGTATTTCTTCAAGCGGCGCAACGCCAGGCCTTCGAGCTGCTTGGCCCGGATGGATTTCGGGAAGTGCGCCAGCGCCTGCTTTAATACCTCACGAGCGTCGTCGTACTTCCCCAGGCGGATCAGACCCTGGGCTGCGGTCAGGATGGGCGCCGGTGAGGCGAGGACACCGGGGTCAGTGGAAGCGCCAATCTGCAAGAGCTTAGGCGCGTTTCCGCCTTCGATGGCCCCGTTGATCTGAATCATCGACTGCTTGGCATCCTGATCGACCGTCTCAGCCAGCGTGACGGCCTCTGGTGAGAGGGCGATGCCTCGCATGCCGCACATGACCTTGAGCAGGTTCACCCCTCGCGGTCCCTCCGGACTGTCGGTGAAGTCGATGTACAGGTCCGACTGAGCGAAGAGGGGCAACGGCTCGGCGTCGAGCTTGGAGAACAGGTACTTGAAGGTACTACCACCCCGTTCCTTGAGTGTCCTCATCGCGTTGCGTTCTCGCTTGCACCACTCGGAGTCCTTGGTGCGGCTGGACCACAGGATGACGCCCGAGGAGCTCGCCTCCAGCCCCTCACTCAGACTCGTTTCGAGGTCGGCACCAGGAACGAGATCGTACTGATCCAGGAACGCATCCCACCTCGCCAGCTTGAGGACGTCGTACAGCGCCATGGCCCAAGCTCGGTCGGAGGAACGGTAGCTGATGAACGCGTCGTAAGAGTTGCTGCCGCGTGGCGGAGGTTCCGGAGCGTATTGTAGCCATCTCTGCAAGAACTCCACCTGCTGCCTCATTCGCTCGTCCACGATCGCGTCAGCCATTCAAGTCCTCCCCAGTCGAAGCGCCGACCGGCAATCACCGCGCCGCTCGTGCACGCGATCGCTCCAGGTCCGGCGATTGGCGCCGCTAGGCTATACCTTATCATTGCCGGCAATCAACTAGGGACGACTCCACTGTAGGGAGCACTCTACGACGCGCCTCGGTCCAGTTCTTCGGGATTGAGCCGGTGCCGTGGTGCCCCTCGCGCACCGAGCCCGGCCGGCGATTGCACTGGGACCCGGAGAACGGAGACACCGAGAACCAGCGGCGAACCTCGGGAACCGATTGGCGTCAGCCTGGGATTCATCAGCCGCATGCACTCCCTTCGTTGACTTCTCGGCGCCTTCGTGACGCTGTGTTGAGATTCTCTGCCACATTTGGGTTGGTCGTTGATGATTCCTTGGGAGCTCGTCGACAGCGCGCCGGTGCCCCGAAGCGCCGAAACACTCAACCTCTACAAGCGGGGCGAAGAGTTCTCGATCAGGGTCGGGAGCCGTGAGCTGATGAACAGCCGTGTCCATGGCTCAGAGGACACGCTCGCCGAGCTCGCATGCGCACGGATCGCCGACCGTCCCCGTCCGCGGATCCTCATCGGAGGTTTGGGTATGGGGTACACCCTGGCCACCGCGCTGCATCGACTCGGAGCCACGGCCGAGGTGATTGTAGCTGAGTTGGTGCCGGCGGTGGTGGCGTGGAACAGAGGACCCCTTGCTGACCTGGCTGGGCATCCGCTTGACGATGGCCGAGTTACTGTTCGCGAGGTCGACGTCGCCCGGACTATCGAGGAAGGGCCCCAGCGCTACGACGCCATCGTGCTCGACGTGGACAACGGCCCCGAGAGTCTGACCATAAAGAGTAACGACCGGCTCTACGCGCGGGCCGGGCTGGAGGCAGCTTATGCGGCGCTGCGGCCCAAGGGTGTGTTGGCGGTCTGGGCGGTCGCTCCCGATCGCATCTTCGCGCAACGTCTGCGCAACGTCGGCTTCGAAGTGGACGAGGTCAGTGTGCGAGCGAGAGGCCACCGTGGGGGAGAACGGCGCACGATCTGGATCGCTGAGCGCGGTCCCTTGCGGCCTTAGCGATCCAGATATGTGTAGATCGTGCGCTTCGGTACCATTGGTTCAAAGAACGACAGCGTCACGGCTCCCTGAGCGCGTGCCAACCGTGCCATACTCGCATCTCCCCCCGGAGGCATCTTGCGCGACAGCCCTTGAGGTAGGCGGCGCCGCGCGCGCTAGTTCGGCGTTCTCGTCGTGTCACCAAGTGCGAGAGGATCAGCCGACACCGCAGCCGTTCAGCGCGTTGTTCACGGCCTGGATGATCACCGCAACGTTGACCTCACCGCTGCTCGGAACGCCATTTGGACACGCCGACGCTTCTGCGGTGCCCAGCGTGATGTTCACCAACGTGATGATATTGTTCACTGCGACGATGCCGGTGCCGGCACAGTCACCGACACACACGCCGGGTGGCAGTGTTGGGACTGGGGTTGTCGGCACCGGAGGCGCCGTCGACGTCGGGGTCGGAGTGTGCGTAGGTGTCGGTCCCGCACTGCTCGGTGTCCCGGCCAGGCACAACCCGCGACCGGCTAAGGCTTGACAGCTGGTTTCCACCGGGCATTCGCTCTGGAAGTCGCTACTGCACGCCGCGCCAATATTGGCCGGCTCGCACCCCGTCGCCGGGTTGCAGGTCTCACATTGCGGAACGCACGGCGGTACATTCGAGTGCTCGCACATGCCTGTGGCCGGATTGCAAGAATCTGTGGTGCAAGGATTGTTGTCGGTATCGGGGCACTGTTTCAGCTCCGGAATGCACGCTGCGATTGCGATTGGAGGTTGACCTTCCTGCGTACACACGGCGCTGAAGCAAGCGCCCAGGTTCGTCTCGCATGCCTTTCCGAGCTGTGCGGGGATCGGCATGCACTCCAAAACTGGTACCCCGGGGAAGACGGGTTGACACGTGCCGCAGCCGCTGGCGCAGCTGGTACCCTCCGGCGCTGGATCGCCGGTGCATGCGCCGTCGACGCAGTGTCCATTCACCATGCACAGGGCATCGGAGACTAGGTCGCAGCTACCGCTGTTCAGCGGCGTTCCCTGACACGTCCCGTCCGGCATACACATGCCGTTGGCCATGCATTGATCGCCAGTGTCGCACTGCTGTCCTCGCGCCACCGCCGCCATACAAGCCAGCATCGCCGCCGTCATCAAAACGTGCACCCGCATGAGACTGCTCCTCCTACTGTTGAGCGTCGCACTGTATCGTGTTTCGCCATGCCGTCAATGGACAGCGAACCGGCGACGATCGAGTTTTCCGAAGCCTCGCGTGCGCGGCGCCGGCTGATCAGCTCACGCTCGGCGGGGGGGCCGCCGCTGACCCATTGTGCACGCTACCGCGGGCCGGCATTGCGAGGAGCCGCGGCGACGCTACGATGGGAGCTCATCCGCTGAGCGCCATGCGCGTCTACGACGCGGCTACGGCGCGCCACGTTGCAACAAGGAGCCATTGTGCCGTTCACCAGTCTGCAGCTTCATCCGAACCTTCTCACCGGGCTCAAAGAGCTCGGCTTCGCCCGCCCCACTCCGATTCAGGCCAACGCCATCCCGCCGGCGCTGGTGGGGCGCGACGTGCTCGCCAGTGCCGCCACGGGCAGCGGCAAGACTGCGGCGTTTCTCTTGCCGATCCTGCACCAGCTCATCGAGCGGCCGCGCGGTACGACGCGCGCCTTGGTGATCACGCCGACCCGCGAGCTGGCGGCGCAGATTCTGGAGGATCTCAACGACCTTGCGGTGCACACGCCGATCACCGCCGCGGCGGTCTACGGCGGCGTCGCGATGGGGCCTCAGGAGCACGCCTTCCGCAGCGGGGTGGATGTGCTCATCGCCACGCCCGGCCGGCTCCTCGATCACTTTCGCGCGCCGTATGCGAAGCTCGGTGGGCTCGCGCATCTGGTGCTCGACGAGGCCGACCGCATGCTCGACATGGGCTTCCTCCCGGACATCCGCCGCATTCTGCGCCACGTGCCGGCGCGCCGGCAGACGCTCTTCTTCAGCGCCACCATGCCGGCGCCGATCGCCGTCCTCGCGCGCGAGATGCTGCACAACCCGGCCGCCGTCAACCTCGGGCGTCAGGCGGGGCCGGCAGTGGGCATCACGCAGGCGGTGTATCCGGTCGCGCAGGAGCTCAAGTCGGCGCTGTTGGTCACGCTCCTCGAACGCGGCGAGATGCACGACGCGCTGGTCTTCACCCGCACCAAGCATCGCGCCAACCGGCTGGCGGAACACTTGGTCCGCCACGGCATCAAGGCCGAGCGCATCCACGGCAACCGCTCGCAGGGGCAACGCACCGCGGCACTCGCCGGGTTCAAGGAAGGGAAGTACCGCGTCCTCGTCGCCACCGACATTGCGGCCCGCGGCATCGACGTGGAGGAGCTTGGCCACGTCGTGAACTTTGACGTGCCGACGGTGCCCGATGACTACATCCATCGCGTCGGCCGCACGGCGCGCGCTGAGGCCACCGGCGACGCGTTCACGTTTGTCTCGCCGCAAGAACAAGGGGACCTCGCGCAGATCGAGCGCGCGATCGGCAAGCGGCTGCCACGCGTCACGGTTCCCGACTTCGACTACAACGCGCGGCCGTCGGCGCGCCTCGAGGTCCCGCTCGCCGAGCGCATCGCCGCCATCCGCAGCCGCAAAACCGACGAACGGGCGCGTGCCAGAGGCAATGCCGAACGCCGCGCCGCGCGCCCGGCAGCAGGACCGGCGCGCGGCACGCCGCAACTGACACCGCAGCCCAGCGCATCAGAGACCCCCAGCCGCGGCCATCACTACGGCGGACGCCGAACAGGGAGACGCAGGCGGCCCACGTGATTGGCTATCGTGGGTCCGCTGCCGCGTGGCGTCTACGGAAACGTCGATTGTCCTCACGCGGCCCCAGTCAATCGAATCAAAAGCCACCGCGTCACGGTCAACGGTCTCAGCGCGCCGTCGCGAGCGCTCAGTCTGCAAGGCCTTTTGCTTTTGCGTATCGGTTCCACCATCGCGCATCTGTCGGCTCATAAGCAGTCACCACATGGACCCTGCAATGAGCCGATCGCGGTGCTGCGGATGGCGAAACGCGAGCGCATCGCCGCTTGCAAACAGTTCCTCGACCGACTCAAGCTGGAGCCGCTACGTCCAGGCGGCGAACATGCAGGACCTCGTCATTCGTCAACGCCTCGATGTGTGATTCGCCCACGGTGACCACGGCGAGGGTCTCGCCCAGCGCGTTGAACACCTCTAAGGAGTAGCCTGGTTCCTGCCCAGGCCGGCCTGGATGTGCGTCGACGATTGTAGCCACGTCACCCTGGCGCAGCTTTTGGGCGGGCAGGTCCACTTTCAACGCGACCTTTGTAAACAGTTGGTAAGCCATGTCAGTTCTCCTTCGCTGGGTAGAGCGTGATGAACTTCGTTGTTCCCGTGGCACGCTCTGTCATCCAGATGCTCACGACTCGCAGTATCCCTCCGTTGGGACCGTTCAGCGTGCCGCCAATTCGGAATGTCCGGCCATAGATACTACGTCCATCCGATGTGGGCGACTTGGGCGGGCCAAATTGACGTTCGCGGGGCGTGAATGCTACCGTGCGGCATCGCGTATGGATGTGGTGAAATGGCCCTGAACATTAGGAACGCCGAGACTGAGAAGCTGGCTGAGGCGCTCGCCGAGCTCACTGGCGAGACCAAGACCGAAGCCGTCACAAAAGCGCTGCGCGACCGGCTGGGGCGCATCCGCCGCGAACAGTCCCGACGGCGCCTTGCCGACGAGCTCGACGCGATCGCACGGCACTGCGCGTCGCTGCCCGTGCTCGACCCGAGAAGCGCCGACGAGATCATCGGGTACGACGAGCGGGGTGTGCCGCGCTGATGGTGATCGACACGTCTGCGCTGCTCGCGATCCTGCAAGACGAACCTGAACGCCGCACATTCAACGAGGCAATCGAGGCGGCCGAGACGCGATTGATGTCGACGGCAACCCTTGTCGAGACGTCGATTGTCATCGAATCGCGCTACGGGG
Source organism: Binatia bacterium (assembly GCA_041497995.1). Taxonomy (GTDB): domain Bacteria; phylum Desulfobacterota; class Binatia; order HRBIN30; family HRBIN30; genus DATKMS01. Next base: position 13,907 of record JBGQHM010000138.1, read on the forward strand.
CGGAAGGATCGAAGGATCTCGATTCGCTGATTGCCAAGGCGGCCATCGAGCTTGTTCCTGTGGACGCCGGCCAGGCGCAGATCGCCCGCACCGCGTTCAGCCAGTTCGGCAAGGGGCGCCACCCGGCCGGTCTGAATTACGGCGACTGCTTCTCCTACGCTCTTGCCAAGGCGCTCGGTGAACCGTTGCTCTACAATGGCAGCGACTTCGCGCGGACGGACCTAACGGCCTTTGCCGTCAAGTGAGACGGAAGTCTCCCCAGCAACACTGGCGAGGGCACCGCGAGTGAGGGGTGTCCAACTTCATGCCGTCGTTCCAGCTCCCGCGCGCATCAGCGGCAGGCCGCGGCTGCCGACTGTGCCGCGTCCGCACGGGGCCGGCCGGCATCGGCACATCGAAACGTGCGGTGACTTCAGCGTCCTACGGGACCCGAGCGCGCCTTACGGACGCTATTCGGGTGCAGAAATCGCACCTGTAAGCGCTGAATGGCGCCCGAAGCTGGAGGAAAGTGTTCACGCGTCGGAGACTTATAGAGGTCCGACCCCGCATGGACCCCGTCTGCAGTGTGCTCAAACCGTTCTGCTTCGCTAACTCGAAGTCAGTACGCCACATGCGTCGTGGCCCCCGGGCGCAAGCCGCACGGGGCACCGCAGACTGAAGATCGTATGCAGCACGGACACCGAACCACTCACGGGGATGGCAGCGGCATCTGCTTGGGCTCGTTCAATACACGCCGCAGCAAATCGCTGCCTGCAGCGTCGTCGTACCGATCTCCAAGCCGCTCGCGGAGACGGAATAACCGCTGCAGCGCCGTCCTAACCAGCTGGCTGTACGTACACGCCTGGATACGACCCCGTTCTGGGTTCTCCCCAATCGTCCGCACCGGCTGTACCCGCTGGTCAACCTCTTCCCCGACGATGAACGCCCGAATGAATGGCGTTCCGTCTAGCAGGCCG
>JBGQHM010000139.1:0-14823 GCA_041497995.1 Binatia bacterium
CCGCGAAAGAGTCCGTCGATTGTGAACGCGGCGACGAAGTAGCCGATGATGATCCACGCGGTCGATCGCGGGCTGTCCCACAGGCTCAAGGCTTCGTACGCCCACAGGTAGAGCAGCAGCAGTCCGACCGCGAGCCACTTCGACCGTAGCGGTTTTGGAAACCGCCAGCGCGCCGGCAGGAAGCGCCGGCCGAGGTCGCGCGGCAGCATGAATGGACAGGCCATGCAGAAGACGTTGCCGGCGGCCAGCAATGCAACGACGGAGAAACCGCGCCAGTACGTCCACGGCAGCACACCCGCCAAGTTCATCGGTGCCATCTGCGGGCCGCGCAAACCGTCGACCACCACGGCGATCGCCACCACCAACATGATCGCCTGCAGCACGCGTCGAGAATGCCTCCAGCGCAGCAGCGATCCGATGACCGGTGCGTTCAGCAAATCCCACGGCCTGCGCACGCCGCCGGCTGCGAGCGCGACACTCGCTGCGCTCAGCTGCGTGCGCCCGAGCGCGGGTGCACCGAGCCACTGGACCACCACCCAGCCCAACGGAATCAGGAACGCCACCGAGCCCGGCACCCACATGATCGCGCCGGCCGCCGCCTGGTCGTTGAGGACCGTGATGCCCCACAGCCGCGGCACCGCGGCGTAGGCGGGATAGATGATCTGCTCCGAGAACGCGAAGAACGCCGAGAAGATGGTGTTCTGGATGTCAGCGAGCAGCAGGTACGGAATCATTGCCCAGCGCGGCCAGATCGGCGTGCTCGGCCACGGCTGGATGACTGGCCACCAGAAGAGCAACGCGGTCAACAGAAAGCTGACGTGCTCGACCTGATGCCACGCGGGCGAGCGCAGGGCCAGCTCGTACAGCGCCGGCACGTGCCACACCCACGTGGCAACCACGAACGACAGCCAGCAGATGATGGGATGCGTGAGACGATGGCCGAACCGCTGCAACGCCGGCCACGCCACGAAGGGCCCCAGCCCATGCTTCAGGACGGCCGGCGGCAGTCCGCGCAGTAACGGTGTGGCTGGTGCGCCCAACCAGATGAGCGGCGGCGCTACCATCATGAGCAGCAAGTGCTGAGTCATGTGGACTTGCAGCAACAGCCCGCCGAATGTGTCGAGCGGCGAGGCGATTGCCACGAAGATCGTGGCCAAGCCGGCGGTGAAGGCGACGAGCCGCGCGCCGCCAAAACGTCGCGGCATCTGCCGGCGCAGCTGACGCCACCCGCGCGTGTAGACCCAGAGCGTGAGCAGCAAGGTGACGACCATGCCCGGCGGGACGTTCCAGGATTCCAGGGCTGCGGCGGCAGTCGGATCCACGTCAGCCTCCGCCGGCACCGACGGGCAATGCGGCGGCCGCCAGGTTGGCCAGATGATCGTGGATCATGCGCAGGAACGTGAGCACCTCGAGGTGCAAGAGACTGCTCTCCACGGAGCTGGGCAGCCCGCGGCGCACGCGTTCCAGGTGGTGATCGCGCAGCAGCTCCGCCTCGTTCGCCAGCGCATCGTCGCTCGCGTGGACCCGACGAAGCCCGTCTGCGTTGCTACTCGCCAGGGACGTTAGCAGCAGGTTGAAGCTGGCCGCGATCTTGCGATAGTAGCCGTCGAGCTCGGCGCGTCCTTCGTCACTGAAACGGATCGACCCCTCCTGGAGCCGCCGCGCCAAGCGGGTCAGGTTGGTGGCGACGACACCGTGGATCACATCGAGCTCCGCCAGCATGCGTGCCAGAGCCATCGGCTCGGATTGCACGTTCGGATCTTGGCCTTCCTGGGTCGCGATCTGCGCCAGGAAGGCGCGAAGCTGCGCCACCGAGCGGTCGGCCTCGGGCCGCGCGCGCCGCAGCGCATCGGTGGCAACACTGTCGAGGTGGGCGATGCCGCGCCAGGCGGCATCGAGATCATCGCGCACTGTCTCGCCGAGGTACAGGATCTCCTCGCGCGCTTGGGCGACGGCGAGCGCCAGACTCTCCGGCGGCCGATCGCTGATCGCATGCGCAGCGTAGCGTGAGACGCCACCGCCGGCGGGTGCGGGAGCAAGGGCCGCTGCGGCGCGACTGATCGGGCCGAGCAACGGCACACCAAGCGCCGCCACCAGAAGGTTGAATCCGGTGTGTGCATTGGCGATCGCATGTGCACTCAAACCGCTGACCTGGCTGAGCAGCGCGGCGGCCTCGCCTGGCCAGATGAAAACGGGGACGGCTGCAAGGCCCTGTGCGAGCAACAAGCCGATGCCAAGGCGGCGTGAGTCGAGCGCATTCCAGCCGCCGATCAGCATGGTCAACCCGATGCCGAGGTTGGCGCCTACCACCCAGACGATCGCGGCAGCGAGCGGCACGCGGGCAGCGGTCGCAAACGCGATCATCAACGCGATGGTCGCGGTGGCCGACTGCGTGCCGAGGGAGAGTATCAGGCCGGTGAGTACGAGGCTCCACTGATGTCGATCGACCAGGTCCATCCATCCGAAGACCGCGCCGTGCTGCGCGCTGTCGCCGGTCAGCGCGTTCTGCACCAGGAGGATGCCGAGGAAGATGAAGCCAAGGCCCAGGACCACGCGCCCCACCTGACGCGTGCGCGGCGCGCGCTTGCCTTGACCGAGGAGGAAGCCGATCAGGATGATGATCGGTGCGTACGGGCTGAGGCTCAGAGCGACGAGCTGGATCGTGACGGTCAGGCCAACACCCGCACCCAACATCATCGCCAACATCTGCACAGCCGTCGCCCGGCGCGCCTGGACCGCATGCACGGCCAGGAGCGCCATGGTGGTACTGGACGGCGCGAGCAAGGACACGCCGAGGCCGCTGAGCAGTGCGCGCTCGCGATTCGCCGCCATGGCGTGGATCCATCCCTCGAGCTGCGAGCCAAACAGGCGGTCGAGCGCCTTGCGGAGGTAGCTGACGCCGAAGAGGATGAGCGCCACGGCGCCCGCCATCGTCAGCAGCTGCAGCAGGATTTTCACGCCGAGAGCATGCACGAACGGGGCGCAGTTTGCATCCGGAGGTCCTGCCGGCGCGCGTCTATCCGCTCCCTAACCCCAACTCGGAAATGCTCCCCACCACGAAGACACGAAGAGCACGAAGAATCAAAGAGGAGACCGTTTCTGAACCTCAATTCGTGGTGCGCCGTTTCTGAGGCCTTCTGAAATGGGTCATGGCGGTCTCAGAGAACGTTCCTCTTTGTGAACTTCGTGCCTTCGTGTGCTCTCTTTTTTCTGATCGAGGTTAGGAAGCGGATGCCTTGTGAGCCCGGTCGGCGGGCTGTTCCCACAGCCGATGTCCGCCGACGAAGGCGTTGGCGTTGTCACCCAGCTTCGCGCCGGGTGGCAGATGCTTGAGCTTCTTGGCGTTGCCGCCGCCGAGCACGACGTAGTCCGCTTCCAGACTCGCTTTGAAGCGGGTCACGACGTCTTCGACTGCAGCGGTCCACTTCCTTTTGCCGAGCCGCTTCAGCCCGCGCAGGCCGACGTAGTCTTCGAAGGTGCGGCCCTTCTTGTACGGCAGATGCGCCAACTCCATCGGCTCCAGAAGGCCGTCGACAACCATCGCGGAACCCAAACCGGTCCCCAACCCGAGGAACAGCATCCGTCCACCCGCGTAGCTGCCGAGCGCCTGCATTGCAGCGTCGTTGATCAGCTTCACCGGATGCTTGAACGCTGCCTTGAAATTGAAGCCGACCCAGCTACTGCCCAGATTGCGCGGCTCGGCAAGCGGCTTTCCGTGGATCACGGGTCCTGGAAACCCGATAGAGACGACGTCGTACTTCCATTCCTTCGCCGCCTTGAGCACAGCGGCGACCATCTGCCGCGCCGTCATCTTTGGTCCGGAGTCGATCTTGACAGTGTCCTTGCGACCCGTTGCGGACACTTTCACGTGCGTGCCGCCCACGTCGACCACCAGTACGTTCATCGCCTTCCCCCCTCTCACTATGGCCGCTGCGCCGAGGTGATCAGTCGTCGCCCTCACCACTCGGCGTCTTGATGCCGTACTTCTGAACGCGATAGCGCAGCGTCTGCCGGGTCGTTCCCAGCTTGCGCGCGGCCCCCATCACATTGAAGTCGGACAGCTCCAGCGCGGTGCTGACGATGTAGCGGTCCATATCTTCCAACGACATGCTGCCGTCGAGCGGCAGAATCAGGCGGTCGCCCTCGACCGTTGCCTGCGCCGCCGCCGGCGCGTGCGAGCGCAGTTGCAGCCACTGAATGGGAAAGACATCGCTGTCTGAGAACAGCACGCAGCGTTCGATCACGTTGCGCAGCTCGCGGACGTTTCCGGGCCAGTCGTACACCTTGAGCGCGGCCCACACCTCCTCCGGGATCTGGCGCACATTCCGCCCGGAGCGTGCGTTGTACTCGGCCACCAACACCGGCACCAACTGCTCGAGGTCGTCGATGCGCTCGCGCAGACTCGGCAGCGTGATCCCGAACACCGACAAGCGATGGTAGAGGTCGCCGCGGAAGGTCCCCTCCTCGACGCGTTCCTCGAGGTTGTGGTTGCTGGCCGCGACGAACTGCACGTCGACGGTGACCTCGTGCTCCGATCCGAGTGGGCGGACCTTCTGGTCTTCGATGACCTTCAGGAGCTTCGACTGCAAGTCGGTAGGCAGCTCGGCGATCTCGTCGAGGAAGAGCGTCCCGCCGCTGGCTTGTTCGACGAGGCCGCGGCGTCGCTTCTTGGCGCCGGTGAAGGCGCCGGCTTCATGGCCGAAGACCTCCGATTCGAGGAGCTCGCGCGGCAACGCGGCGCAGTTGATCTCCACCAGCGGGCCGCCCGAGCGCAGGCCGTTGTAGTGCAGGATGCGCGTGGCCAAGCCCTTACCGGTTCCCGTGTCGCCGCCGATGATCAATGCACTGAACGGCACCTGCGTGAGCTTGCGCAGGACATCGCGTGTGGCGCCGGCGGCGGAGCTTTCGCCGATGAAGGCGTCGATCGAGTAGCTCTGATGCTGCTGGTGCGCCTGCTCGTGCAGCCGCCGCTGCGCCCGCGCGCTGCGTGCCGCCCCGGCGATCACCAGATCGAGTCGCTTCTGGTCGCACGGTTTTTCGAGGAAGTCGTACGCGCCGAGCCGCAGTGCGCGCACCGAGTCGGTCACCGTGCCGTAGCCGGTGAGGAACATCCACTCGCCGCTCCGACCATGCTGGCGGATCTCTTCGAGCAGATCGAGCGCGTTACCGTCCGGCAGGTTCATGTCGGACAACACCACGAGCGGCTCGATCTCCTCCTCGAGCAACGTGCGCCGCGCGCTGGCGAGGTCGGTGCGCAGTTCCACCTGCCACCCGTCACGGCGGAAGTGGCGGGCGAGCTCGTTCCCCAGCAACTCTTCGTCTTCGATGAGCAGGAGCGTGTCGGCCATGGTCTGTGCTGGAAGGAACTAACCACAGATGCGGGCAGATGAACACACCGCGAGGCGCTTGTAATCCTCCCATCACCCGGTCTACGCCTGCGGCATGCCGTTCCGTCACCTCACCGTCGTCGACATCGCTACGTTGGGAGCGGCGCCGCAGATCGCGGCGTTTTTCGGTGACTTCGGTGCGCGGGTGATCAAGATCGAGCATCCGCGCGGCGACTCGTTGCGGCGCCTGGTCGACCGGCGCGGCGTGGCCCTGCAGTGGAAGATCGTCAATCGCAACAAGCAATGCATCACGCTCGATCTGACCAAGCCGGCGGGCCGTGAGCTTCTTGAGAAGATTCTGGTGCGCGCCGATTTGCTGGTGTGCGCGCTCAGCCGTGACCGCTTGATGCGCTGGGGGCTCGACACGGAACAGCTGGCGCAGCGCCATCCGCGGTTGGTGGTCGTGAACCTCACCGCGTACGGCACGACGGGTCCGTGGGCCGACCGCTCGGGCTCCGGCACTCTCGCCGAAGCGATCAGCGGCCTGGCGGCGCTCACCGGTCCGGTGGATGCACCGCCGACGCTCTCGCCGGTTGGGCTCGGCGACTATATGGGCGTGTTGCAGGGCATCATTGCGGCACTGCTTGGGCTGTACGGACGCGATGCGCCGACCGGCAGCGGCCGTGGCGAGTTGCTCGACGTTGCGATGTACGAGCCGCTGCTCGGTTTGCTGGCGTCGCGCATCGCTACGGCAACGCGGGACGGCGTCGAGCCTGGACGTCATGGCAATCGTTTTCCAACCGTGGCGCCGCGCAACACCTATCGCGCCGCAGACGGCGCATGGGTCGCGCTCACCGCCGGCACGGACGATCTCGTCCGCAAGCTGTTCGACCTTCTCGGGCGACCCGAGCTGCGCGACGACCCGCGCTTTCGGGACAACCTGGCGCGCGTCGCACATGTCGATGAGCTCGACGCCATCATCAGTGAATGGATCGCCGCACGTTCGCGCGACGAGGTCGTCGAGAAGTTCAACGCTGCGGGCGTGTCCCTTGCCGCGGTTGATGGACTCCTGCGTGTGGCCGCGAATCCGCAGTTTCGCGCGCGGACGAATTTGGTCGATGTCGTCGATGCCGAGGCAGGTCCGATTACTACGGCCGCGCCGTCACCGGCGCGGGCGCACGAGCCGGGTCGCATCCGTCACCTCGGCCGCGGGCTCGGTGCGGACAACCGAGACGTCTACTGCACCTGGCTCGGTCTCGACGAACGCGAGTTGGCAGCACTTGCTACCGACGGGGTGATCTGAAGCATTACGCCGCCGGGGTTGCCTCGTAGCCCATGGGCAGGTTGATCGTCTTCGATTCGAGGTACGCGCTGAGGCCCTCGGGGCCGAGCTCGCGGCCGAGGCCGGAGCTCTTGAAGCCGCCGAACGGAGCACTGAACTCCATGGCGAAGCCGTTCACCGTGTAGGTGCCGGTGCGTACGCGGCGTGCCACGTCGATGCCGCGTTCGACATCGGCGGTCCACACCGAGCCGGAGAGCCCGTAGTCCGAGTCGTTGGCGATACGTACCGCGTCGGCCTCGTCGTCGTACGGGATGACGGCGACGACTGGGCCGAAGATCTCCTCTTGTGCGATGCGCATGGCGTTGTCGACGCCGACGAACACCGTCGGCTCAACGTACCAACCCTTGGTGAGGCCAGCCGGACGACCGCCACCGACGGCGACATGCGCGCCTTCCTGCTTGCCGATGGCGATGTAGCCCTCGACCCGCTCACGCTGCCGTGCGGCGACCAGCGGGCCGCACATGGTTGTCGGGTCCATCGGGTCACCAACCGACATGCTCTGCACCGCTTCCAGAAGCGCGCCGGCGACTTCGTCGTAGCGCCGGCGTGAGGCAAGGATGCGTGTCTGCGCCACGCACGCCTGGCCGGAGTTCATCATCGCGGCCGGGAGCAGGCCGGGAATGGCCGCATCGAGGTCGGCGTCGTCGAGAATGATGGATGCCGACTTGCCGCCGAGCTCCAGCGTGACGCGGCGGAGGCGCTCGCCGCACAACGAAGCAATACGCCGTCCAGCGTTCGTGCTGCCGGTGAAGCTGACCTTGTCGATGTCGCGGTGCTTCACCAAGTACTCGCCGACCTCGCGGCCGGCCGGTACGATGTTGACCACACCCTTGGGAACACCCGCTTCCCGGATCGCGTCGGCGAGCAGCACGGCGTCGAGCGGCGTCTCCGGCGCCGGCTTCAGCACCACCGTGGCCCCGGCCGCCAGTGCGGGGGCGAGCTTGAGCATGGTGACGAACAGCGGCACGTTCCACGGCACGATGGCTGCGCACACGCCGACGGCTTCGCGCCGTACCAGCGCGGGACCGAGCATGCCGGGCCGCACTTCCTCGAACGGATACTGCCGCGCCAGGGTGGTGAAGTAGTCGAGCACCATGTGCGCGGCCATCACCTGGCCGATCATCGAGAAGGAAATCGGGCAACCCATCTCGGCGGTGATCGTCGTGGCCATCACGTCGGCGCGCTGCTGCAGCGCCGCGCCCAGTCGCGCCATCACCTCGGCGCGCTCGGCACCGGTCATGCGCGGCCACGGGCCACTGTCGAACGCCTCGCGTGCCGCCGCTACCGCGCGATCCACATCTCCCTCTTTGGCCTCGGGGACGCGGGCGATCACTTCTTCAGTATGCGGCGAGATGACCTCGATCGTCGCCGCCGTCGCCGGCGCCGTCCATTCACCGTCGATGAACAACTTGTCGTGTACCGTTATCATGGATCCTTCCGCGTCAGCGCAACGTTCGGAAGAACGCGCGGACGTCGTCAACGAACAGCGCAGGCTGCTCCATCGCCGCAAAGTGCCCGCCCTTCGGCATGACCGTCCAATGGGTCACATTGTAGTGCCGCTCCACCCACGTACGCGGGAAGCGCATCAGCTCCTTCGGAAAGCGAGCCACGCCCGTTGGCACTTCGACACGATTGGTGACGAAGCCGACACGGCCGTGCTTGAAGACCTCGTAGTAGAGCCGCGTCGACGAGGTGATGGTCTGCGTTGCCCAGTAGATCATTATGTTGGTGAGCAGCTCGTCCTTAGTGAACACGCTCTCGACGTCGCCACCGCAGTCGCTCCACGTGCGGAACTTCTCGACGATCCACGCCGCCAGGCCGGCGGGTGAGTCGTTGAGTCCGAAGCCAAGGGTCTGCGGCTTACTGCCTTGGATCTTCTGGTAGCCAGTCTCCTCGAACTCGAACATCTGCATGGTTAGGAGGTCGTCGCGCTCCGCCTCGGTGAGATCGCTGCGATCCTCCTGCGGCAATGCCAGCGGCATGTTGACGTGGATGCCGCAGACGTGGGTGGGATCGAGGATGCCGAGGTTCGTCGTGATCAGTGCGCCCCAGTCGCCGCCCTGTGCGCCGTAGCGCGCGTAGCCGAGGCGGTGCATCAACTCGGCGAAGGCCTCCGCCATGCGGTGGACGTCCCATTGCGGTGTCTTGGTCACCTCCGAAAATCCGTACCCGGGCAACGACGGGCAGACGACGTGAAACGCGTCCTGCGCCTTGCCACCATGCGCCTCAGGATCCGTGAGCGGTCCGATCACCTTCAAGAACTCGACAAACGAACCGGGCCAGCCGTGCGAGATGATCAGCGGTAACGCGTCGGCGTGCTTGGAACGAGCGTGCACGAAATGGATCTGCTGGCCGTCGATCTGTGTGCGGAAGTGGTCGAGCCGGTTGAGCGCGCGCTCCTGCGCCCGCCAATCGAAGCGGTCGCGCCAGTGGGCGACCAGATCTTTCACGTAGCTGAGCTCGGCGCCGTAGGTCCAGTCGGTACCGGGGATCTGATCGGGAAAACGCGTCGCCGCGAGCCGGCGATGCAGGTCGTCGAGGAGGGCTTGATCGATGGAGATCGAGAATGGTTCGACGGGCAGACTCATCAGCGTAGCCTTTCTTGCGGAGATGGAAGGATGGTGGCACCGGCCTCTGGCCGGTGTGCACCGGCGAGACGCCGGTGCCACCTATTTCCTAGGTCCCCAGTACTTCCCGAAGCGTTACTCCAATCCCATCAGCTTCGTCAGCCCCATGCGGTGGCCGGCGGTAAAGCCGCCGTCGACGACGAGCGCGTGGCCGGTAATGAAGGACGCTTCGTCGGACGCGAGAAAGAGCGCCGCGTTGGCGATCTCCTCCGGACGTCCCGTGCGTCCCATCTGATGTGCTTCGACAATCCGGGCGCGATACTCTTCGAGGCCAGGCAACCCGAATACCTGCGACAGCATCGGTGTCTCGATGAAACCCGGGCACACCGCGTTCACGCGGATGCCTTTGCGCGCATAGTCCATGGCCATGTTCCGCGTGAGCATGACGACGCCGGCCTTCGACGCATTGTAGGCACTGCCGCCTTCCGAGCCTTCGAGCCCTTCGATGCTGGCGATGTTGATGATGCTGCCGGCGCCCTGCTCGAGCATCGGCGCGAGCGTGTGCTTGCAGACGAGGAAGGTGCCCTTGAGGTTGATGTCGATGACGCGATCCCACTCTTCCGCCGGCATGATGTGCACGGGCCCGCCGCCGGCGACGCCCGCGGAGTTGACCACGACGTCGATGCGACCGAAGCGCTGCCGGACATCTGCAACAGCGGCCGCGACACTGTCTTCGCTGCGCACGTCGCCGGTGGCGAAATAGACGTCAGCTGCCAGCCGCGTCGCTTCACTCCAGCGCGCGTCGGTGTCGTCGCTCTGGTCGAAGCCGCCAATGGCTGCGCCTTCTGCAGCGAAACGCAGCGCACATGCCGAGCCGATGCCCGACGCGGCACCGGTGATGAAAGCAACCTTACCCTTCAAACGGCTCACGTCATGACGCCCGTGTTGCAGATTGTCTTCGAGGGCAGAACCTTATCGCGCTTGAGTCAAGTTTGCGAGGGCAGCCCATAGCAACCAACGGGAGCGGTCCATAGAAATGACGCTGGGCGCAACCCGCTATACCTTCCGCGGCGAGCCGAACGAACCGTGCATGTGTTCCATCCACGTGCTCATCATCGCCGGTGCGGGAAGGCCGAGATCGCGCAGCTGCGCAGCCAGAGGGTGAGGTCCCAAGACCAGCTCGACACCGTCTGGCCCCGGTGACATCGCGGTCGCCCCACCTGTCGTGAAGCCCACCACGGTGGGTCCGTCGAGATAGGTGTATGTCGCCATCTCCATGTCTGGCGCCGCGCCGTCCGTCGCCGTGCCGCGCGGCACCGTGAGGGTGAAGACGTGCTGTCCGTCCATCACCAACGCGCAGGTGACGCGTTTGTCGCCATAGTCGATGTCTATCTGCTCGACGCTTTTGGGAAAGCCCCAAATGCGACACCCCGCCTCGCAGGTGAAGTCTTGGTTGACCGGTAGCTTGTAGATGAACGTGCCCGCAGGCTCGTCGTCGGCGCCGCGCGGACGCACCATGAAGATGACCATCACCTCGTTGTAGTCGCCGAGGTCGTTGTCGCGGTAGTCGACGAACCCGAGGATGAGCTGCGTCTGCCCCGGCGCCATGTCGACCACCTCGAAGGCATCACCCACCAACTCCTGCGCCGCAGCGGATGGCACCACGAAGATCGCATTGCCCGAGCTGGCGTCGCGCACGACCGCCGGCATGGTAACCGTGCGGCCCTGGATCTCGTAGCTGTCAGCGGCGGGCTTCTTCTTCGTGGCGTGCATGGTGCGCTCCTTGTGCATGGGCGGCGTACGCCAGATCACGTTCATCGGTCAAGCCCCTGTTGCAAAGAAGGCGGGTTTGCGAGTAATCGAAATAGGTCGACCCAAGGACTCGGAAGAAGGAGACGACGATGCGCCCCGAAGATATGATCCTCGTGAGCGTGGATGACCACGTGGTAGAGCCGGCAACGATGTTCGATCAGCACCTGCCGGCGCAGTACAAAGCGCAGGCGCCGCGCGTGGTGCGCAAGAAAGACGGCAGTGATGTGTGGGTGTTCCAGGGCGAGCAGATCCCGAACATCGGCCTCAACGCCGTCGTCGGCCGGCCACTGGAAGAATACGGCATGGAGCCGACCTCCTTCGAGCAGCTGCGCCCAGGGACGTGGAACATTCACGAGCGCATCCGCGACATGAACGTCAACGGCATGCTCGCGTCGATGTGCTTCCCGTCGTTCCCCGGCTTGTGCGGCGCGCTCTTCTTCCGCCAGGCGGACAAGTCGCTCGCACATGTCATCCTGCGCGCCTACAACGACTGGCACATCGACGAATGGTGCGGTGCCTATTCCGGCCGCTTCATCCCGCTCGGACTGCTGCCGTTCTGGGACCCGCAGCTCGTGGCCGACGAAGTGCGGCGCATCGCGAAGAAAGGCTGCCATGCGGTGACGTTCACGGAAAGCCCCGACGCCCTTGGCTTGCCGAGCCTGCACAATCCTCACTGGGACCCGTTTTGGAAAGCCTGCTCCGACGAAGGGACCATCGTCTGCATCCACATCGGTTCCGGCGCCGGCATGAAGTTCTCGTCGATGGATGCGCCGGTCGACGTAATGATCACCGTGCAGCCGATCGCGTGTGTGAACTGTGCCGCCGATCTGCTTTGGTCGCGCGTACTCAAGGATTTCCCGAACCTGAAGATCGCACTCTCCGAGGGCGGCATCGGGTGGATTCCCTACTTCCTGGAACGCGCCGACTACGTGCATGCGCATCATCACTACTGGACGCATCAGGACTTCGGCGGCAAACGCCCAAGCGACGTGTTCCGCGAGCACGTTATCACCTGCTTCATCGACGACCCGGTGGGTGTGAAGAACCGCCACGGCATCGGCATCGACACGATGACGTGGGAGTGTGACTATCCACACTCCGACACGACGTGGCCGCAGTCGCCGGAGATCCTGGCGCGCAGCTTCGAGGGCGTGCCCGATGCGGAGATCAACAAGATCACCTACGAGAACGCGTTGCGCGTTTTCCGTATGGACCCGTTCAAGCACCGGCCCAAGGCGAAGTGCACGGTCGCTGCCTTACGTGCAGAGTCGCCGGACGTCGACCTGTCGGTGAAGTCGCAGGGCGGCAGGCCGCCGATCGAAGGTGCGGCGCGGCCGGTGACGACGCAGGACGTGCTCGCGCAGTTGGCGACGGTGTATTCGACTCAGCCCGAGTGAGGCCGTCTGAGGCGCTGCCAGCATACCACCTCCCCTGGCCCCTCCTTGGTGAGGCTGTCGATTTTCTCGCGAGCGCGCCCTTCGAGACGCCGCCAAAAGAAGGCGGCTCCTCAGGACGAACGGTTGTGTTGTTCCTTTCAAAGATTTCCGTTCGCCCTGAGGAGGCCCCATCTCTTCGGGGCCGTCTCGAAGGGCCTGCTCGCTGCTCATCGACGGTCTCTGGTATGGAGGGGAACCCTGGAATTGTCCTGTGTCTGACGCGACCATCCGCGACAAAGCCGCGATCGTCGGCATCGGGCAGACGCAGTTCAGCAAAGGCCTCGGCCTCTCCGAGTACGAGATGGCGGTCGAGGCGATTTTCAACGCCTGCGACGATGCCGGCCTCTCGCCACGCTCGATCGACGCGATCGTGCGTTACGACATGGAGCAGATCGACGAAGAGCAACTGCTCAGCGTGCTCGGCAATCCGCAGCTGCGCTTCTTCGCCGGCACCGGTTGGGGCGGTGGCGGCTCGGCGTCCGTGGTAGTACTCGCGGCGGCGGCCGTCGCTTCAGGCATGGCGAACACCGTGCTCGTCTACCGCTCGCGTGCACGCGGCAAGTATTCCGGATACGGAAAAGACCCGAAGCAGGGCGGGCGCTACTGGGAGAAGCTGGCGACGTCGCTGCCGGGATTGAATCAGTGGCACGTGCCGCAGGGACTCGTCAGCGCCTTCCAAGAAATGGCGATGATCAGCATGCGCCATCGCATCGACTACGGCACCACCGACGATCAATACGCCGACGTGGCGATCGCGTTCCGCAACCACGCCATCCGCAACCCTCACGCGGTGATGCGCGTCCCGATGACGCGTGAGGAGCATCACCAGTCGCGCATGATTGCCGACCCGCTGCGGCTGTTCGACTGCAACATCGAGACCGACGGTGCGGTGGCGATGATCGTCGCGAGTGCGGAGCGCGCCCGCGATTTGAAGCAGCCGCCAGCCATCATCCGCGCCGGCGCGATGGCCGCAGGCTCCCACCACATTCGGCTCTCGACCTTGTTCGCCCGCGAGTGGGACGAAGAGTCACCCGTGCGCGTCGCGCGCCAGCTGTTCGCCATGGCGGAATGTACACCGGTCGACGTCGACGTCGCGTTCTTCTACGATTTCTTCACGTCGCTGGTGATCATCGCCCTCGAACAGTACGGCTTCGCGGCGCGCGGCGAGGGCGGACCGTTCGTCGAGAGCGGTGGGCTCGAATGGCCGAACGGTCGCTTGGTGTGCAACACCAACGGCGGCCAGCTCTCCGAGGCATTCATTCATGGCTGCAACAACACCATCGAAGCGGTGCGCCAGATCCGTGGTACGTCGACGTCGCAGGTCGAGGGCTGCGAGCTCGCGCTGGTGGCGGGCGCCAACACCGACCCTACGGGTGCGGTGATTCTGCGGCGGGCATGATGGTGTATCTGGCATCAGTTCCAGCGGCGGGTCTCAGATGCGCTGGTACAGGCTGGAAGCCTATACCACCATCTCTGCCCGGCAGATTGGAAGGGATCGGGTGGTATAGGCTTCCAGCCTGTACCAGCGGAGTGAAACAGCGTCGTGATTTGCCGAGTCGTGCCGCAGAATGACCACGCCGAACCGCAATACCCTGCTCACGCGCGATCTGCCGTTGCCGCAACCGAGTCGTGACAACGCGACATTCTACGAAGCCGCCAAGCGTGGCGAGCTGCGCTTCCAGAAGTGCGTGGCGTGCGGCGCGTTCCGCCACTACCCGAGACCCGTGTGCCCGACATGTCTGTCGCGCGACTATACGTGGGAATGCTCCACAGGGCGCGGCACGGTCTATACGTGGACCATCGTTCGTGGCCCGACGCTGCCGGCGTTCGAGCACAAGCTGCCCTACAACGTCGTGGACGTGCTGATGGATGAAGGTGTGCACTTCGTGAGTGAGGTCCTCGACTGCGCGCCGGACGAAATCTCCGCCGGCATGCGAGTGCAGGCGACGTTCGTGCCGGTGACTGACGAGATCACGCTGGTGAAGTTCAGGCGGGTGTTGTGAGGCGGCATATATGGCTACGGTGGGACAGACGGAACCGATCAACGGCATGCAGATGTACTACGAGGTGCTCGGCCAGGGAGAGCCGCTCGTGTTGCTCCATGGCTTCACTGGTTCGGGCGCCGATTGGAAGCTCGTCTTCACGGACCCACCCAACGGATACCGCCGGGTCATCCCGGACCTCCGCGGCCACGGTCGCTCGACCAATCCGTCGATGGCGTTCACGTTTCGGCAATCGGCGCTCGACGTGTTTGCGCTGCTCGACCGCGTGGGCATCGATCGCTTCAAAGCCATTGGAATGAGCGCTGGCGGCAAGACGCTCTTGCACATGGCGACGCA
>JBGQHM010000140.1:0-14817 GCA_041497995.1 Binatia bacterium
AGTGCGCGGCAGTGGCCGACGTCACCTACTTCCGTCGCCAAGTGGTGCAGGTGATCTACGGCGACCAGAACTGGTCGACGGTCGCCCAGGGCGCCACGCCGTCGTATCAGAGTGTGCGCGACTGGCCGGTGGTCGCCGGCGGCTTCTATACGCAACGTGACGAGGATGCGGCGAACCGTGTCGTGGTGCTCGGCCGCACCGTCGTGGATCATCTCTTCGGGCCGGGCGAAGACCCGGTCGGTGCGCAGGTGCGCATCAAGGATGTGCCCTTCAGCGTTATCGGTGTGCTTGAAGCCAAGGGGCAGACGTCGTGGGGGCAGGATCAGGACGACTTGGTCATCATGCCCTTCTCCACGGCGGAGCGCCGCGTCCTCGGCACGCAGTTCATCGGTACCGTCGACATGATCTTCGCGTCTGCGGTGACTACGAACGAGATTGACGAGGCCTCCAAACAAATCACCGCCTTGCTGCACGAGCGGCATCACATCCAGCCGGGTGCGGACGACGACTTCACCGTGCGCAGCCTCAACGACATGGCCAAGGCCTCCGAGAGTGCGAGCCAGGTGATGACCAATCTCCTGCTCAGCGTGGCGTCGATCTCACTGCTGGTCGGCGGCATCGGCATCATGAACATCCTGCTGGTGTCGGTGACCGAGCGCACGCGCGAGATCGGCATCCGTATGGCGGTTGGCGCCAAGAGCCGGCACATTCTGATGCAGTTTCTAGTCGAAGCGATCTTGCTCAGCATGGTCGGCGGCTTTGCCGGCATGCTGTTGGGCATCGCCGCCGCAGAGCTCATCTCACGCCTCGCCGAGTGGCCGACGCTGCTGTCGCCGGGGGCGGTGGTCGGTTCATTCCTGTTCTCCGGTGCCGTCGGCGTGTTCTTCGGTTTCTACCCGGCGCGCAAGGCCGCGCGGCTCGATCCCATCACCGCGCTCCGCTATGAGTGACAGCACATGTGCGTTGCTTGCTTCCTGCTTGTAGCGATGGTGTCGAGCCTCACGGCCAGCGCCAGCGCAGCGCCCATGCACCATGCCGGCGCCACATATCTACCCGACGCCGCAGCCTCGCGCGTGGTGACGGTCTCGAAGGATGGCGCCGCCGAGGCCGGCGTGACGGTGCTGACCGAAGCGGTGGCGATCAAGGAAACCGGGCCGAAGGAAACGGTGAAGCGCTTCGGGGAGGTCTACACCTTCTCACCCGCGTTCATCGCGGTGCATCGCGACGAGCCGACGCAGATCAGCTTCTGGAACTTGCAAGGTGACGACGAGCACGACTTCATGCTCGCCGACCCGCGCTCCACCGTGCTGATGCACGTGATGCTGCCACCACTGCAGGAGACCAGCTACGTCTTCACCTTCCACGAGGAAGGGCTGTTCACGTTCTATTGCACCATGCACCAGCCGGCGATGAGCGGGCAGGTGCTGGTGCTGCCGCCGCGGCCGCGGTGAGCTACTGGACGATCGCTTCTCCGAGCAGGGAGATCTTGGCGCCCGCCGTGGTATTCATTTGCATGAGGTACATTGTTTGCCGCGACTTGCTCAAAGCGAACGCGAAGGTCTGCGGGTTGGCCTCGAACGTCACGCAAACGCCAGGAGCTTGTGCCGGGGTGCAGCTAGTATCGTTGACGACCGGCGTGAACGTGATGGTTCCTGTCCCATCTGAGTTCATCGAGTACGAGCCGATTGTATCGAAGTTGATGATGACCGTCTGACCCGCGTTGTCGTCGGTCGTTGCGATCATGGCGGAGGTCTGTAGCTTGCCAAACCCGTCAAAGTTGATGTAGCCCACGCGCATGATCTCCTGCCGTGGCGCAACCGCAACACCGCCTGGATCGCCGGGAGCAATCGCGGCAAAGCTCGTAGCTGGCCCGAGCTGGAACTTGTATCGCGTCTTCAGCGCTGAGGTCGTGAAGAAGTAAGGGGTCGTGACGCGGTACTGCCGGGTCGCGTCACCGCGCAGGAAGATTTTCGCTCCCCCTGCGTTGTCCTGCTGGATGAGGGATACGGAGTTGATATGCCTGCCGACGATGATGCCGTAGGTCTCTGGCCCGACGAGGGTGGCGCAGACCCCGGGCGCCTGCGCGGGAGTGCAACTGGCATCGGTAATAGTCAGGACCGTCATGCTCAGGGTGCCGGTGCCGTCGGAGTTCACCAGGTACGTGCCCGTCCACATGAAGTCGATGAGGATGTCTTGGCCGGTGTTGTCCTCGGTGGAGGCAATCGCCCGCGCCTGGGGTATCAAACCCACCAACCCATCAAAGTCCATGTAGCCCACCCGCATCAGCTGTTGGCGGCCGGCCGCGGCGACCCCGACGGGGTTACCGAGCGCGCTGCCCCCGAAGCTGGTCGCGGGATCGAGATGGTACACATACCTGCCCTTCAACGACTGGACGCTGAAGCCCCCTGACGCCGCACCGGCTCCGCCAGCCCAGCCGAGCACCAGGCAGGTGGCCAGCCAAACCACCGTGGCGACCATTCGCATAAACGTCATTGCTGTCCTCCTCACTGAGCTCGGTTGCATTGCGGTGACTCGCGCGCCGGTTCCCAAATGGCGCGCCGCGCAGCGCACCATCCTGTTTTCGTCGGCAGTAGCGCGCCGGTCGTGTGCACCCGATGGGACCCCTGATCGAACCTCGAATATTTGACCTTCAGTGTCCCCATGAGTGCGCGAAGTGTCAAGCTCGAAGTTTGAGTCGCCATAGTTTCGCCGCGCGGCCACAGCCTGGCTGATATCGAGGGATATCGATGAATGAAAATTAAGGTCCCATTCACGCTGCGTTTAGGGCCTGGCTGATAGATCGGCTCTCAGTGCGACGCGTACCTCACCTCGCTCGCTTTCGTCTGCTCGCGGCCGGCGTGTGTTGGCTGAGCCTGGCCGGTCTGGTGCCGGCCGCGCACGGTGAGACGCTGACGGTCGACGACTGTGTCCGTCTCACCCTAGCGCGCTCGCCGGCCGCGCGTGCGGCAACGCTCGGCGTCGCTGCGGCAACCGCGCGCCTGCGCGCCGCGCGCGCAGCGTACTCGCCCCGTCTGTTTGGCGAAACGCAATACGGGCACGCCGAAGGCTTCGACGAGGCGATCACCAATGGCGGCGTCACTGCGGCGTTGGTGACGGTCGAGACCACACTCCTTGACGGCGGATTGCGTGACGCCCAGTTCGGCGCGGCGCGCGCCCGCTTGCGCAGCGCCAGCGCGAAGGAGCGGCAAAGCCGCGCCGACGTGGCGCTGGCGGTGCGCACCGCCTACTTTGCGGCGACCGCCGCGCAGGGCGAGGTGGGCATTCACACCGACGCCATCCGCACGTTGCACGACTACACCGAGCTGCTGCAACGGCAAGAGAGCCTGGGACTCGTGCCGCACAACGATGTACTACGCGCGCAGCTGGCCGTCGTCGGTGCGGAGGCTGCACATCGTACGGCGACGGCGGCGCTTGACGTTGCTCGCGAGGAGTTGGCTACGTTGACCGAGGCGCCAATCGGCACCGAGACGCTGGCCGAGCCGGCGCCTATGCGGGTCGTCGACGGCGGTGATGCGCCCATCGAGGCGAGCCCGGTGATGGTGGACGCGCACGCCGCCGTCGAGGCGGCACGACGCGATGCCGATGCCGTGCGCAGCGAGTGGCGCGGGCATCTCGAGCTGACCGCGAGCGGTGGCGCACTCGGTATCCAACCGGGCCATACGTTCAACCACAACGGCGGCGGGCAGTTCCTGTTCGGATTTACTCTGCCGATCTTCGACAGCGGCGGCACGGCGGCGCGCATCGCCGCGGCGGTTGCTGATGCCGACGGCGCTGAGGCCGCCGCCGCACAGTCCCGCCAGACCGTCACCATCGCGCTGGCGCATGCGGCCATCGAAGCGCGGCGCGCACAGGCGGAGCTGGCGGCATGGCAGCGGGCCGTGCCGCAGGCCGCTGAGTCGTTCCAGCTCATGCGGGCGCGCTTCTTCGGCGGCGGCAATGCCCGCCTCCTGGAAGTCCTCGACGCGTTCGCACAGCACGTCGATGCCCGCCTGAACGTGTCGCATGCACAGCTCGCCTACCGGCTGGCGGTGGCGACCCAGTACCAGATCCTCGGAGAGACGTTGCCATGAACCATGTTCGCTCGCTTGCGATGATCGCTCTGCTGGTGTGTTGCTACGCCTGTGCACGGTCCGCCGAGACCCCCGAAGCAGCGGTGGAGCATCCGGTGCGCGTCCATGTGGTGCCCGTTTCGCGTGGTGACGTCGCCGACGTGTTGACCGTAACGGGTGAGACCGCCGCGCTGTCCACCCTGCGCCTCGCATCGCCGGTAGCCGGGCGTATCACCACACTCAGCGTTCGTCCGGGCGACCACCTCGCCAAAGACGATGTGGCGGTGCAGGTGATCTCGTTCGAGAACGAGGCGGCATTGCGCGGCTTCACGCTGCTCGAGGGGACGTCACGGATGACGACCGATGAGCGCCATCTTGCCCAGCGACTGCGGCAGGACCTGGGCACGCGCAGCGTCCCGCTGCGTGTGCCGTTCGCGGCGGTAGTGGCTGACCGGCTACACAACCCTGGCGAGCTCGTCGCGCAGAATGATGTCCTCTTGGAGCTCTTCGATCCCAGCTCGCTCTATGTCATCGCCCAGGTGCCGGCGGAGGTTGCCGGGCAGGTGCACCCGAGATCACCGGTAGAGGTCGATCTCGACAGCCAAACGTTGCACGGCGAAGTGGCGGCAATCGTTACGGCGCTCACGCCACAGACGTTGACCGTTCCTGTTCGCGTCACTCTGAGCGCGCCGCTCGAGCCAGCCCTCCTGCACGCCGCAGTACGCTGCCGCATCCAGCTGGCCCACGACGCACGGGCGCTGGTGATACCCGCGGCGGCGCTGATCTCGTCGCGGGTTGCACGGCGTGGCGTCGTGATGGTGGCCGTCGACGACCACGCGCAACGGCGCGCGGTCGAGCTGGGGATGCGCTCGCCGTCGCGAGTCGAGGTGCTCAACGGCCTTAGCGAAGGTGATCTGGTGCTTGCAGAAGGCCAGTACGCGTTGCCGGACGGCACACCGATCGACGTGGTGCGGGACCCCGGCGAATGACCCTCGGCCATCTCGTCAGCCACAATCGCACCGCCATCCTTGGCGTGACCGGGCTGCTCATCATGGCGGGCCTGTGGGCGGCGGCGACCATGCCGGTGTCGATCTTCCCCGAGGTTGCCTTCCACCGCATCTCGATCATCGTGCGCGCCGGCAACCTGCCGGTCGAGCAGACGCTCACCGCGGTGACGCAGCCGCTCGAAAATGCGCTCACCGGCATTCTCGGCGTGGAGACCATCCGCTCGATGACGACCCGCGGCGGCGTGCAGATGGATCTGCTCTTTGGCTGGAACGAGGACATGCAGCGTGCGCTGCAGCGTGTCCAGGCGGGAATGGAGGAGACGCGCGCTGTGCTGCCGCCGCAGACCGAGTTCGAGGCGCGCATTCTCGACACCTCAGCCTTTCCCATCGTCGGGCTCGCGGTGACGTCACGGCAGCGTTCGCTGGCACAGCTCTCGGACTTCGTCATCTACGAAGCGGCGCCGCAGCTGCGCACGATCGACGGCGTATACCGCGTCGAGCTCAATGGCGCGCGCATCCGCGAGTACGCACTGACAATCGACCCGACGGCGCTGATACAGCACCGCTTGGATCTGGCCAGTGTGGAGACCGCGGTGCGCAACGCCAACGTCATCGCGGCGGGCGGCCAGGTGCGCGACGGCTATCACCTCGCCCTCACGGTGGTGCACGGGCAAGGGAGCGATCTCAAGTCGTTGCTCGGCGTCGTCGTTTCCGAGGACCACGGCATTCCGGTTACCCTCGGCGAGATCGCACACATCGAGTCGAGCCTGCGCGAGGACTTCACGCGCGCTTCGGCGAACGGCAAGACCGCCGTGCTCGTCGGCATCTCACGTCAACCCAGCGGCAATGCCGTTGCCATCTCCGACGGCGTGCGCCAGCGCATCGCTGTCCTCGCCAAGGCGCACCCCGAGTTCGAGTTCTCGCTGTTCTACGATCAGGCCGATCTCGTGCACGGTGCGATCGCCAGTGTACGCGACAGCATTGCCATCGGCCTGCTGCTGGCGGTGGGCACGATCTTCTTCTTCATGAGCGACGTCCGCACGATGCTCGTCGCTGCCGCCGTCATTCCCGCCACGGTGCTGATCAGCTGCATCGTGCTGCGCATGCTCGGCATGAGCTTCAACTTGATGACACTCGGCGGCATCGCCGCCGGCATCGGCCTGATCCTCGATGACGCAATCGTAGTGTTGGAGAATCTGCACCGGCATCGCACACTGGGGCACAGCGGTGATGTCGGCCTGATCGGCTCGCTCGGCGAGATCGGCCGGGCACTGGTCGGCTCGACGCTGACGCCGGTCGCTGTGTTGCTACCGCTGGGCGTGCTCAGTGGTGTGCCGGGAGCATTCTTCCGCCCGCTGGCGGTTTCGATGTCGGTAGCGTTGTTGCTGTCGTTGGTGCTCGCCTTGAGCTTCACGCCGGCGCTTGCCGCCGCGGTGGAACCGCCGCATCTGCATCGCGCGCGACAAGGACCCGGCGACCGCGTCGCAGCCTGGTTGGCGCGCTTCTACACGCGCGCCTTGGGCTGGATGCTCCGGCACGCCTGGATGGCGCTGGTGATCGGGGCCGCGTTCGTAGCAGTTGCGTGGGTGGCGTACGCTCACGTCGAGACCGGCTTCGTGCCGGTGATGGACGAAGGGGCCTTTGTCATCGACTACTGGGCGCCGCCCGGCACCTCGCTGCAAGAGACGGTGCGGATGCTGCGGCAGGTGGACGCCATCCTGCAAGAGACGTCCGAGGTCGGCGCCTTCTCCCGCCGCACCGGTGCCGAGCTCGGGTTTTTCCTCACCGAGACCAACCGCGGCGACTACGCGGTGCGCTTGCGCGGCGGTTCGCGCCGCTCCATCGACGCGGTCATGGACGAGGTGCGCGATCAGATCCACGCGCAGGTTCCCGGGCTCCGCATCGACTTTGTAGAGATCTTGCAAGACATGATCGGCGACCTCAGCGGCAATCCGAACCCGGTGGAGATCAAGCTGTTCAGCAGCGACGAGGCCGTCCTCCAGCAGACCGCACCAGCCGTCAACGCGCTCATCGCCGGTGTCCCCGGCATCGTTGACAACTTCGATGGCGTGACGACCATTGGGCCGACGTACAGAGTGGATGTGGATGAGCAGCGCGCCAATCTCCTCGGCCTCAATGCGACGGTGGTGCAGCACTGGCTGGAGACGGCGATTAGCGGCACGTTGGTCGGTCAAGTGCTGGAGGGCGATCGCGCCATCCCGCTGCGCTTGCGCTACCCGAGCCGCTTCCGCAACCGCCTCGGGAGCGTTGACGATCTGACCTTGGTGGCACCACAGGGGCGGCTCGCACCGCTGCGCGCCATCGCGCACCTCGACGCCGGCACACCGGCAGTGCAACACACCCGCGAGAACCGCCGGCAGCTGCTGCGGGTCACCGCGCGCCTGAACGGGCGCGACCTCGGCTCCGCCACCCGTGACGTGCAGGACGTGCTGCGCCGCAAGCTCGTGCTGCCGCCGGGTGTGACCCTCGAATACGGCGGCTTGTACGCCAGCCAGCAGCAAGCGTTCGCCGAGTTGCTGACGGTGTTTATTGCCTCGGTTGCGTGCGTAGCCGCGTTGCTGTTGGTCGAGTTCGGGTCGGTGGCGGCGGTCATGGCCATCGTCATTGGCAGCAGCCTGGCGCTATCCGGCAGCCTGCTGAGCTTGTGGGTGACGGGCACCGCACTCAACGTCTCGTCGGTGGTCGGGATGATCATGGTAGTCGGCATCGTGGCGAAGAACGGTATCCTGCTACTCGACTTCGCCAACCGCGACTACGCGCACTCGCACGATCTCGAGGCCGCGCTCATTCGGGCTGGCGGCATCCGGCTGCGGCCGATCTTGATGACCTCGCTCGCGGCGCTGGCGGGGTTGGCACCGTTGGCTTTGGGGATCGGGGCCGGCGGCCAGATGCAGCAGCCACTCGCGATCGCTATCCTCGGTGGCGTGTCCCTGTCGATGGTTTTCTCGCTGATCGGCGTTCCGCTGCTCTATCTGCTGCTCGCGCGCGCTCCAACCGGGACGGCACAGGCACATGCGCATCCTGGTCGTTGAAGACGAGCGAACGTTGGCACGCTATCTCCAGCGCGGCCTGCAGGAGGCCGCGTGGACAGCCGACGTCTCGGGCTCGGTCGACGACGCCTGGCGCCTGCTGTTGCTCAACCCCTACGATCTGATCGTCCTCGATCTCGGCTTGCCGGACGCGGACGGGAGCGTGCTGCTGCGGCGTGTCCGAGAAGCCGGCATGGATGTTCCGGTACTCATTCTCACCGCCCGCGGCTCGGTGGACGATCGGGTGGCCGGACTCAACGCCGGTGCCGACGATTACCTGAGCAAGCCGTTTGCGTTCGCCGAGCTGATGGCGCGGCTGCACGCGCTGCTCCGCCGCGGTCGCGAGCGCCACCCGCTGGTGCTGCAGGTCGACGATCTGCAGCTCGACATCGTGCGACGCCAGGCGCACCGCGGTGCACTGCGCATCGAGCTGACCGCGCGTGAGTTCAGCGTGCTGGAGTTCCTCATGCGCCACGCCGGGGAAGTGGTGACCCGCACGGCGCTTGCCGAGCACGTGTGGGGCGACCACTATGATTCGCTGTCGAATCTGATCGAGGTCTTCATCAACCGCCTGCGCAAGAAGATCGAGCCGCGGGGAGTGTCGCGTCTGCTGCATACGATTCGGGGTGCAGGGTATGTGATGCGCGAAGATGCGCCGAGGTCGGGCCCGTGATGCGGCGTTCGATTCGTATCCGGCTGATCGTGTGGACGTTGGCGCTCCTGCTGCCGCTGTGTGCTGCCGCCGGATGGTTGCTGATCCAAGTCTTCGGCAACCGTCTGCTGCACGACGTAGACGTTGCCGTCCAAGAAGAGGCGGAGACCGTGGCGGAGCTGCTGGCCGCGTCGACGAACCTGGATGCGGTCACCACCCTGCTGTCGCAACTGGCCGCGGAGACGGATTGGGGACCCCGCAAGTATGTGACCGTCACGCGCGGCGGACAGCTGGTTGCCGAGGCGCCACCCGATGCACACGTGGTGCTGCAATCAGGCAAGCCGTCGTTGCGCATCGTGCGCTACGAGTCGGCCGATCGTGCGGTCGCTGTGTCGATCGGCGTCCCGGTCGGTGCGGCGCTCCACGCCCAGCAACGGTTGCGCTCGCTGCTGGCGGTCGGCCTGCCGCTGATCCTTGTGCTGGCGGGAACGATTCTGTGGCTGGTCATCGGCCGTGCTCTGCGGCCTTTGGAGCGGGCGTCGCATCAGTTGGAGCAGATCGCGGCGGAGACGCTGTCCGTCCGCATCCCAGTGGAAAATCCGGACGACGAAGTCGGGCGCATGGTGACGGTGCTCAACCAGATGCTGGACCGCCTCGAGCACGCCGTGGCCGAGCTGCGACACTTCACGGCCGATGCGGCGCATGAGCTGCGTACGCCGCTCACCGTGCTGCGTACCGGGCTCGAGGTTGCGCTGTCGCGCGATCGGCCCGCGTCGGAGTACCGCGCCGCCTTGACGGAGGCGCTGGAGGCAACGGATCGGATGTGCCACTTGGCTGCCGACTTGTTGACCCTGGCGCGCCTCGAAGCCGCCGGCGCGCCGCGCACGCGCGTGCCGGTCGATGTCGGCGCAATGCTCCATGAGCTCGCCGACGCGTGGGAAGGGACGACTGCGCTGGGCACCTGCACGTTAGAAGTAGAGGCGCCGCCGGACCTCTACACCGTCGGTGACCCCGGCGATCTGTACCGGCTGTTCACCAATCTCATCGAGAACGCCATTCGTCATGGCGCTGGCGGCAATGGCGCGACCGGCGGCCGTATCCTGCTCTCGGCGCACGCCACGGCGGAGGGCATCGAGGCGGCGGTCACCGACAACGGTCCAGGCATTGCGCCGACTGATCTGCCGAGGGCGCTCGATCGTTTCTACCGCGGCCAGGGGCAATTGGCGGGCAGCCCGGGCAGCGGTTTGGGCCTGAGCATTGCCCAACAAATCGCCCGGACCCATGGCGGGCACCTCGTGGCCAGAAACCGAGATGCGGGCGGTTGCGTCGTCACGGTGAGCCTCCCGGCCGCCGCTTCCCTATAGGGTTTCGCCCGTAGCGGGATTTCGCTATAGAGAAAGGCTCCAAAGGAGACAACGAATGGCTCGCATTACCGTTGAAGATTGCCTCGAGAAGATTCCAAACCGCTTCGAGCTGGTGCTTTTGGGTGCCCGCCGAGCCAAACAACTGCTGAAAGGCGCGCGCCCGCTGGTCGAGAGCGACAACAAGGAAGTGGTCGCCGCGCTTCGCGAAATTGCTGATGGCAAGGTATCCATGCACTATCCCGAGGTGGAGGAAGAATAACCAGCCCTGTGTGCTGAGTCCTGGGTCGGTCTCGGGATCAGCTCCCTTCGACTGGGCTCAGGGCAGGCTCAGGACTCAGGACTGACCTGTGGCGGCGAAGGATCTCTACACAGTTCTCGGCGTCAAACGCGGCGCCGGCGCCGACGAGATCAAGAAGGTCTACCGGAAGCTTGCGCGTCGTCATCATCCAGACGTCAATCCCGGCAACAAAGAGGCGGAAGAGCGGTTCAAGGAAATCGCCCAGGCGTACGACGTCCTGAGCGATCCTGAGAAGCGCAAGGTCTACGACGAGTTCGGGATCGAGGGCCTGCAGGCGGGCTTCGACGCGGCGCGTGCGCGTGCCGCCAATGAGTGGGCGGGCCGGGCTCGGTCTGGGGCTGGCACCTCCGCCCACGGCGGCTTCGGACGCTACGAGAACTTCGAAGATATCTTCGGCGACATCTTCGGCGGCGCTGGCCACCCCGGTCCACAGCCTGGGCAGGATATGGAGGCGTCGCTGGAGATCGGCTTGCTCGACGCCATCCGCGGTGTGTCGACCGAGATCAGCATTGAACGGCCAGAGGTGTGCGCGACCTGCGGCGGCTCCGGCCACGACAAGGCCGCCGAGGTCGTGTGTTCCGAGTGCAAGGGTAGTGGGCGGGTGCAGATGGGTCGCGGTCCGATGTCGTTCGAGCGTGCCTGTCCGCGCTGCGGCGGCAGCGGGCGCACGAGCACGCGCACCTGCCCAACGTGCAACGGCCGCGGCCAAACGGTGCACCGTGAGCGGCTGAACGTGCGCATACCCGCCGGAGTCGACACCGGGTCGCGCGTGCGGGTGGCAGGGAAGGGAGCCCCCGGCCAAAATGGTGGCCCGTCCGGAGACCTGTACATCGTCGTGCGTGTGAGCCCGCATCCCCTGCTCGATCGGCGAGACAACGACTTGTACCTCGATGTTCCCGTCACGGTCGGCGAGGCCGCCTTGGGTGCGACCGTGACCGTGCCGACGCCCGATGGCGAAGTGCGCGTGAAGATTCCGCCGGGTAGCCAGAGCGGCAAGCGCCTGCGCGTCCGCGGCCATGGCGTGCCGGCGTTGAAGGGTGGTAGCCGCGGCGACCTCTACATCCGGATCATGGTGCACGTCCCCGTCGACGGGGGCGAGAAAGTGCGCGATGCGATTCGAGAGATCGAATCGGGCTACGAGAAAGGTCTGCGCGACGGCCTGCGGTTGTAGCGTGCCATGCACCGTTACTTGAAAGTCGCCGAAGTGACGGCCGAGCTGCACGTCGACACCGACTTCCTGCGCCGGCTCGAATCGGAAGAGCTGATACGCCTCAAGCCCACCCTGGAGGGCGACCTGGTGATTTCTGCGGAGGACGTCGAGCGAGTCCGGCTGGTGGTGCTGCTGACCGGCGAGCTCGACGTCAACTTCGCCGGCGTCGAGGTGATCATGCACATGCGCGATTCGATGCTCGCCATGCAGCGGCAATTTTCCGAGATTCTCGACGCGGTGGTCGAGGAGATGCGGCGGCACGTGCGGCGCTGAGCGCCAGCGCAGGCTACAGCTTGCCGCCCCGGTGCAAAGCAGTTACAGGTCCTTCAGATCCCAGGTTTGTCTATGGCCGACGAAATGCCCCAGGACGAGAAGCTGGAAGCTATCGCTGAGCCGCTGCCGGGTGCGGAGCCGGAAGAGGTGGTGTCGGAAGAGGTGGCGCCGCAAAGCGACGGCGGCGCGCTCGTCCGCTATGACCCGCTGCAGCGCTATCTCGCCGAGATCCGCAAGTACTCGTTGCTGTCGCGCGAAGAGGAGCACCGCCTCGCCGTCCGCTACAAGGAAGAGCACGACATCGACGCGGCGTATCGTCTGGTCACCGCCAACCTGCGCTTGGTGGTGATGATCGCACGCGACTATCAGCGCGCCTTCCGCAACCTGCTCGACCTCGTGCAAGAGGGCAACATCGGCTTGATGGAAGCGGTGAAGAATTTCGATCCCTACCGCGGCGTCCGCTTCCCCTCGTACGCCGTCTGGTGGGTGCGCGCATACATTATTCGCTACGTCATGAACAACTGGCGGATGGTGAAGCTTGGCACCACGCAGGCGCAGCGCAAGCTCTTTTTCAATCTGCAGAAGGAAAAGGACCGTCTCGAGGCCGAGGGCTTTACGGCAGAGCCGAAGCTGCTGGCCCAACGACTGGATGTCAAAGAGTCCGAAGTGATCGAAATGGAGCAGCGCCTCGCCGGCCGCGATCTGTCGGTAGACGCGCCGGTCGACGCGGGCGACGAAGCGAGCATGCTCGACTTCCTGCCGAGCAAGAACCCCAACACCGAAGAGGAGGTTGCCAACGCCGAGTCGCGTGAGCTGATCTCGCGCAAGGTGAAGGAGTTCGGTGACACGCTGACCGGCAAAGACAAGGTGATCTTTGACGCACGCCTGATGGCTGAAGAGCCGCTGACGTTACAGGAGATCGGTGACCAGTACGGCATTAGCCGTGAACGTGTGCGCCAGATCGAAGAACGTATCAAGAAGAAGCTCAAGAACTATCTGCTCGCGGAGAGCCCTGATCTGAAGGACGCGGTCGTCGATATCATCCGATAGATAGGCAAATTCAGATCAGCGATCCGCACGTGGCTGATGGCGTATGGCACGTGGTCGGAACGCCGGTTCACAAGCTGCGGGCTGTGGCGTACGGCGGCCTTCCGCAATCCGAAGTCCGCAATCGGTTGCGGGGTGGTGGGGCTGACGATATAGTCGCCCGGCTCCAACGATTGAGAGGACGAATGGCTGAAATCCACGGCGGACGAGTGGTAGCAAAGGCGCTCAAGGCGGAAGATGTGTCGTACATCTTCACCCTGTGCGGCGGGCACGTAATGCCGATCTACGATGGCTGCATCGACGAAGGTATTCGCGTCATTGACGTGCGTCACGAGCAGACGGCGGCGCACGCGGCCGATGGCTGGGCGCGCGTCACGGGCCGCCCCGGCGTCGCGGTGGTGACCGCCGGGCCGGGGCTCACCGATGCCGTCACCGGTGTGGCCAGCGCGCATCGAGCGAACATCCCAATGCTCATTTTCGGCGGCCAGGGACCGCGGCCGTTCGCCGACATGGGCTCGCTGCAGGACATGAACCATGTCGAGTTGATGCGGCCGATCACCAAGTGGGCGGTCTCTGTGCCCGAAGGCCGGCGGCTTGCCGAATACGTGAGTATGGCCTTCCGCATCGCCACCACGGGTCTGCCCGGTCCGGTATACCTCGAGATGCCGATCGACCAGCTGTTCAACACATACGACGAGAGGCAGGTGACCTTCCCGACGCAGTATCGCACTGAGGCAGGCGTCGCCGGCGATCCGCGGTACATCGAAAGAACGTTCGAGCTGTTGCGCAAGGCGCAGCGGCCGGTGGCACTGGTCGGGACGCAGCTGCGCTGGTCGCGGCGGCGCGAAGCGTACCCCGTGTTCGCCGAAACCTTTGGGATGCCGATCTACGTCAACGGGATGGGCCGCGGCTCGTTGCCGCCCGACAATCCATACTTCTTCTCGCAAACCCGCAAGGACGCGCTGAAGCAGGCCGACGTGGTCCTCATCTTCGGCACGCCGCTCGACTTCCGCCTCGGCTATGGGCGCGATTCGCACTTCAACCCGTCGGCGGCGATCGTGCAGATTGATCTCGACGGCGGCGAGATCGGCCGCAACCGGCCGATCGAGATCGGCATCATCGGCGACACCGGCATCGTCATGGAGCAGCTCACCGGTTTGGCGAAGGCGGAAGGGTACAGCACGGCGATGACCAAGCCGTGGCTCGATGAGATCCGCCAGCGCGAGACGCAGAAGTCGGAGCGCATGGCCGCCGAGATGCACTCGGATGCCGTGCCGATCAACCCGCTGCGTGCGTGCAAGGAGATCGCCGATACGCTGCCCCGCAATGCCATCGCGATCGGTGACGGCGGTGACTTCGTCGCTACGGCGGCGTCGGTCCTGAAGATCTACGAGCAGGGGCACTGGCTCGATCCGGGCCCGCTGGGCACGCTCGGCGTGGGGCCGGGATACGCGATGGCCGCGAAGTTGGCGAAGCCGCAGAACCCGGTGGTCATCATCTACGGCGACGGCTCCTTCGGCCTGCACGGGCTCGAGTTCGAAGCCATGGTGCGGCAGAAGATCAACGTCGTCGGCATCGTCGGCAACGACGCCGCGTGGCAGCAGATCCGCCGCGGACAGGTGCAGCTCTACGGCGAAGAGCGTGCCGTGGCGACCGCCCTCAGTTTCGTCCACTACGAGAAGGTTGTGGAGGCACTCGGCGGCCACGGCGAGTACGTCGAGCGACCCGAGCAGATCCGCCCGGCGGTCGAGCGCGCCCTCGGCGCCGGCAAGCCGGCGCTGGTGAACATCAAGATCGGTAGCAGCGATTTTCGGAAGGATGCGATCTCAATCTGAGCGCGGAGCGG
>JBGQHM010000141.1:0-14778 GCA_041497995.1 Binatia bacterium
ATCAGTACTCGGAAGGCGACCCGCGCGTCCTCGACCTCAACGGCGCGCTCAACGTCGGCAACCGCGGCGTCGTCGAGTTCATCGAGGTCTTCAAGAACGAGACCGAGTACCTGCACGCCATGATCACGGCCACGCAGGAGAAGGTCATTCCCGCGCCCGGCCGCCACGGCCTCGTCTACGTCGACACCGTGATCGCCGCGCACTCGAACGAGGCCGAGTGGCAGAAGTTCCGCGCCGATCACACCAACGAGGCCATCCTCGACCGCATCGTGGTGGTGAAGGTGCCCTACAACCTCCGGCTGTCCGAAGAGGTGAAGATCTACCAGAAGATCATTCGCAACTCGGACTTCCGCGCGCATGTCGCGCCGCACACGCTCGAGGCCGCCTCGATGTTCGCGATCCTCTCGCGACTCGAGCCCAACAACAAGTGCGACTTGATGACGAAGCTCAAGCTCTACAACGGCGAGGAGGTCGTCGAGAAGGGCAAGACCAAGAAGATCGACGTGCATGAACTGCGCGACGATACCAAGCGCGAAGGCATGAGCGGCATCTCCACCCGCTTCATCATGAAAGCGCTCGACAACGCGCTCTCTGACAACGTCTCCGGCAACTGCATCAACCCGATCACCGTACGGGAAGCCCTCATCAACATGACCAAGGAGGCCGAGCTGCCGGACGATACGCGCAAACAGTACCTCGATTTCCTGCAGGACGTGCTGCACAAGGAGTACCTGGAGGTGCTGGAGAAGGAGATCACCAAGGCGTTCGTCTACTCGTATCAAGAGCAAGCGGAGTCGCTGTTTCAGAACTACCTCGACCACGCCGAAGCCTACGTCAACAAGACGCGGGTGAAGGATCGCAATACGAAGGAAGAGCTACAGCCCGACGAAGGCTTCCTGAAATCCATCGAGGAGCAGATCGCCATCATCGGTTCAGCGGCGGAGGGCTTCCGCCAAGAAGTCATCGCCTACCTGTGGTCTGCCAGCCGCCGTGGCGAGAAGGTCAGCTACCGCAGCTATGAGCCGTTGAAGGAGGCGATCGAGAAGAAGCTCATGACGTCGGTCCGCGACATCAGCCGGATCATTACCAAGGCACGGACACGCGATGAGGAGCAGACCGACAAGTATGACGTCATGGTGCGGAACCTGCTCGACAACAGCTACTGCGACAACTGCGTCGATGTCGTCCTGAAGTACGCCGCGAACAACCTCTGGAAGGATTGAGCCCAGCGAGGACGGCGGCCGATTCACGGGCCGAAGGAAGGACGTGATGGCTTCGAGCGACACCATCTTTCGGCCCTTTCGTCACTCCGACGCCGAGCGGAGCGACCGCTCGAGCACCGACCGTCTACGGCACCGGCAAAAGGTGCGGCAGTCCATCCGCGAGAACATTGCCGACATCGTTGCGGAGGAATCGATCATCGGCAAAGATCGCGAACGGGTCATCAAGGTGCCGATCCGCGGTATCAAAGAGTATCGCTTCATCTACGGAGAGAACAACGCAGGCGTGGGGCAGGGTGATGGCGAGACCCAGCCCGGACAGGTCGTCGGCAAGGCGCAGGGCCAGGGCAAGGGCAGCGTCGACCGCGCCGGCGACCAGGCTGGCGTCGACTATTACGAAACCGACGTCACACTCGAAGAGCTCGTCGACATCATGTTCGAGGACCTGGAACTACCCGATCTCGAACGCAAGAAGCTGCGCGAGATCGCCGCGCCCCGTCTCAGCAAGCGCAAGGGATATCGTCAGGTCGGCATCCGTATCCGCCTCGACAAGCGCCGCACCGTCAAGGCCAAGGTGAAACGGAAGCTGGCCACGCGCCATACGCATGAGCACTTCCTCGGCGACCGCGATCGCTTCCCGTTCCACGACGACGACCTCACCTACCGCCACCTCATCACCGACACGAAGAAGGAATCGAACGCCATCGTCCTCTGCCTCATGGACACCTCAGGCTCGATGGATACGATGAAGAAGTACCTGGCGCGCAGCTTCTTCTTCCTGCTGTACCAGTTCATCGTCAGCAAGTACCGCAACGTCGAGATCGTATTCATCGCACACCACACCGAAGCCCTGGAGGTGACGGAGGACGAGTTCTTCCACAAGGGCGAATCCGGTGGGACGTACATCTCTTCGGGCTATCAGAAGGCGCTCGAGATCATCGCGGCGCGCTACCACCCGTCCCTGTGGAACATCTACGCCTTCCATTGCTCCGACGGCGACAACTTCGATTCCGATAACGCCGCGGCGTTGCGCTACGCCAAAGAGCTATCCGAGGTGTGCAACTTGTTCGGGTACGGCGAGATCAAGCCGCTGGGTTCGCGCTACTACGAGAGCTCCATGCTGAACATCTTCCGTCGTCTCGAGGCTGACAACTTCCAGACGGTCCTCATCGAGCGCAAGGAGGATATCTGGCCGAGCTTCCGGGCCTTCCTCGCGAAAGACCGCGGCAAAGAGCAGGGGTAGTGGATGGCCGCTACATTCGAGATCCGCGACCTGGAAGAGTGGGACGCACGCATCCGCGAGAAGGTCGCTGCGTTCGGCCTGAGCTGCTTTCCGCAAGAGTTCGAGATCTGCAATCACAACCAGATGCTCGGGTACATGGCCTACTCGGGCATGCCGTCGCACTACCCGCACTGGTCGTACGGGAAGGCCTACGAGAAGCTCAAGACGCTCTACGACTATGGCGTCTCCGGCCTGCCGTACGAGATGGTGATCAACTCGAACCCGAGCTTGGCATACTTGATGCGCGACAATTCGCTGCTCCTGCAGGTACTGACCATCGCGCACGTGTACGGCCACAATGACTTCTTCAAAAACAACTTCACCTTCAAGACCACGCGACCCGAGTTCACCATCAGCACGTTCAAAGCGCATGGCCACCGCGTGCGCGTGTACGTCGAAGATCCCAGCATCGGGCTCGAGAAGGTCGAGAACCTCCTCGACGCGGCGCACGCCGTATCGCTCCAGTGCCGCCGCAACCTAGCCGTTCGTAAGCGACCGCCTGCCGAGGAGCGGCGCGACCTCCTCGATGCGGCGCAGCCGCATGTGGATCCGTTCCAACATGTGCATCGGCGCCAGGAGTACGTCGAGCCGGACCTGCGCAAGGTTCCACTGGTACCCGACGAAGACTTGCTGCTCTTCATCCGCGACCACAACCCGTTCCTCGCGGAATGGGAGCGGGACCTCCTGACGATCGTTCACGAAGCGTCGCAATACTTCATCCCGCAAATCGAAACGAAGATCATGAACGAGGGATGGGCAACGTACTGGCACAAGCGCATCCTCGACAGTCTCGATCTGCCGCAAGCCATGCAGATCGAGTTCATCGTACGCCACAATCAAGTAGTGCGACCGTTTCAAGGTGGGTTGAACCCGTATCACCTCGGCCTGCGAGTGTGGGAAGACATTCGCCGTCGCTACGACGAGCCGACACCGGAGGAGGCGGAAGAGTTGGGACCGCACCATCCCACCGGGACGCAGAAGCTGTTCGAGGTACGTGAGGCGGACCGCGATGTGTCCTTCCTGCGTCGTCACCTTACCGAGAACTTGATGCGCGACCTCTCTCTGTTCGAATACGAAGCGAAGGGCGATGACCTGGTCGTTAGCAACGTTGCGGACAAAGCCGGTTGGCGGCAGGTAAAAGAAACGTTGCTCGTCAACATCGGCATGGGTGGCAACCCGGTTATCAGAGTGACGGACTCGGACTACGGCCAGAACCGCACCCTCTACCTTGTCCACAGCCACGACGGCCGTGACCTGCAGGTCGAGTACGCCGAGAAGACCATGGCGTACATCTACCGCCTCTGGCAGCGCGACGTGGCGATCGAGACGGTCATCAGCGGTAAGCGAACTCTGCTTCTCTACGGCGAGCGCGGTTTTTCGACGAAAACCTTGAAATGAAATCGTGGCTGGTGATTCGTGATTGGTGACTCGTGAGAGTCACCGGTCACGAGTCACCAATATGTTGCGCCGTGCGGAGCGCAAACGCCATCACGGATAGCTGGGGAGGCACCGCCGTGGATGTTGGGAAGATGCTGGCATCGGCGACGAATAGGCGCTTCACTTCGTGCGATTCACCGATGCCGTTGACCACCGACCGCTTCGGATCGCTACCCATGCGCATCGTGCCCTGCGGGTGATAGGAAAACAGCAACGGGTCGTTCGCCCGCAGTGGCCGTTCATCGATCGCACGGTAGTCGCCGCGGCGCGTCAGCTCCACGATCGGGTTGTACGGTAGAATGACACGTTCTGCGCCGCTGGCGAAGTGGATGTCCGCCAACCGGCGCATGCCATCCAATAAATCGCCGCGGTCCTCGTCACCCAGATGGTACGAGATCACGGCGCGACCAATCGAGTCCAGTTCGACCCCTCCCGCGGTTCGGTCGTGGAGCATGACCGCCGCGAGGCCCAGACGTGAGTAGGCTTCGATGAGCCGACGATGGTCGGCACCGAAGCCAGGGAGCAGGGCGGCGGTCGCGATTGGGTGCGCGAAGAACGGGTGGATCAAGTAGCCCCCTTCCACCGCGTGGTCCAAATCGAGGAACTGGTTGACGATCACTGATTGCGGAATGCCGCGCCACCCTGCGATCTCCTCGCTGAACACCGCGCCCACCGCAACCGAGGGGTGGAGATGCAGGTTGCGTCCGACCTGGCGGTGCGTGTTTGGGAGTTGGGCGCGCAACCATAGCGCCGGCGAGCCGATCGCGCCCGCCGCTAGGACGACGCACTGCGCGCGCACCTGCAGCACGAACGGCTTGCCCGAAAGTGACCGGAGGAACCGTCCGCTGATGCCGGTGACCCGTCCGTCGGCGGTGGTGACCCGCTCCACGCGGCAACTCGGAATGATGATGGCCCCATGCCGTGACGCCGCTGGTAGGTGGACCGTCAGCGCGTCGGCCTTGCGGTCGTACGTGCAGCCCAGGCCGCAGTAGCCGCAGCCGAGGCACTCGATTCGGTTGTGCGACGGCAAGTGATTGCGAAAGCCCAGGCGGTCCGCGCCTGTCTTGAGCTGGAGATTGTTCTTGTTGAGATCCTCGGCCACCAGCGGGCGCACATTGGCCGCCGCCTCGACGCGTTCGAAGAACGGAGCCATGTTCTCGAAGCGCACACCGGGAACACCCAGCGCCGTGCTCCAATGCGCCAGGATCTGCCGTGGGATACGCTCGCAGATGCAGTCACTGGGTACGGTCGAGCCGCCGACGACAGCGCCTTGGAAGATCA
Organism: Binatia bacterium; assembly: GCA_041497995.1. Taxonomy (GTDB): domain Bacteria; phylum Desulfobacterota; class Binatia; order HRBIN30; family HRBIN30; genus DATKMS01. Next base: position 5,221 of record JBGQHM010000141.1, read on the forward strand.
TCACCGTTGAGTCGACGGTCCCGCGCACTCCTTGGTCGGCGTAGAGCCGCGGTAGCATCTGCTCCTCGCGCTGCGTGAAGTCGCGGCTGGTGATGTAGGGTCCCTCCTCGACGACCACCACGGAGCGACCGCGCTCCGCCAACTCCTTAGCTACCACGGCACCACCGGCTCCCGAGCCAATGACACAGACGTCGGTGGTCAACGAGACGTCGCGGTCGACGGTGTTGGTATCGAGGATCACTTGCCGCTCGCGGGCAAACTGCTCAGGGGCGTTGCCGCTTCGGGGGCGAGCCGTGCCGTGGCGTCGACCCGACCGATCCACGGCCCGTCGTAGCCGATGGGCGCCCATGCACGGGGTTCCCGGTAGAACCCGGCTGCCACGAGCAGTTTCAAAGCGCGAAAAACGACGCGCCGCACGCCGAGTGTGCTGTTCATCCACCCGGCGAGGTACTCGTCCTGCTTGGCTGCCGTCAGCCGTGTGAACCGCTTGCGCCGGAGATCGAAGAGATACGTGCCGTGCTCGAACACGCGCAACATCGTCCGCAGCTGTCCCAGCGCCTCCGCGTCCCACTCGACGACGAGGCTGTCCACGTTGGCCCCAACGTCGATGTGATCGGGCTCGGACCCGATCGTCCCCTCGACACCCAGTAGCCGTTCCGCCACCGCGTTCATGATGGCGTACTCGCGTGGGTCGAAGAAGCGCAACGGCGCCGCAGGCTTTGGATACCGGCTGCAGCCCGCCGGGAGTAGCGACCCGATACCCAGTAGCACGAGGCCGCTCCCGCTACGCTTCAGGAATCGTCTGCGGTCGATGCGCTCGCCAAAGAGCGCCTGCAAGAGATCGTCGGAACTGTGCATGGCCGCAGGGCGCGAATGCTATGAGCCCGGCCCCGGTGAGTCAATCCTGCCGGGCAGAGAGCCCCTGCGCTTGCGCGCGACAGTGTTTTTGGTAGAGGGGGAGCGTTTGCGGAGCGTGCTGAATGCCTATCTATGAGTATCGGTGTCGGAAGTGTGGCAAGCGGTTTTCCGTGCTCACCTTGCGTGTCTCGGAGAAGCCCTCACCCCAGTGCGACAAATGCGGTGGTCGTGCTGCCGATCGCTTGATGTCGCGTTTCGCTATGCCGAAGTCGGAGGAGGCGCGCATGGAGTCGCTCGGCGATCCCAGCGCATTGTCCGGTATCGACGAGAACGACCCGAAGAGCGTCGCCCGTTGGATGCGCAAGATGGGGAAGGAAATGGGCGAGGACGTCGGCGGTGAGGATGTCGACCAGATGATCGATGAGATTGAATCGGGAGAAGGTGATCCGGGCGGGGAGGGAGATGAGTAAGCGTGAAGCGTGAAGCGTGAAGCGTGAAGCGTGAAGCGTGAAGCGTGAAGCGTAAGAAAACGTCCCCTACTGATCCTGACCCTTTTGTGGTGTTTCTTCCTTCAGCAACACTACTGCGGTTGCGGCGATGGCTTCGCCGCGACCGATCGCATCGAGCCCCTCGTTGGTCTTCGCCTTTATGCTGACTGCGGTGATCGATGCGCCAAGCAACTCTGCGACCCGGCTCCGCATTGTATGACGGTGTGACGCCAGCCGCGGCTCCTCGGCGCAGATGGTCACGTCGACGTTGCCCACGCACCACCCTTCGTCACGCATCAACGCTGCGACTTGGCGCATGAGCTCGCTGCTATCGATGCCCAGGAAACGCTCGTCGGTGTCAGGGAAGTGGTGGCCGAGATCGCCGGCGCCCATCGCACCGAGCACGGCGTCACAGATGGCGTGCAACACGACGTCACCGTCGGAATGTCCGAGCAGGCCGCGGTCATACGGAATCTGCACGCCGGCTAGCAGCAGTGGTCGACCCGCCACTAGACGATGCAGGTCGTACCCGTGTCCGATACGCAGCGACATTGAAAACTCACGTGACGGGTGTCGGCTTCGTCATCTGCGGTTGCGAGTTACGAATCACGAGTCACCATTCGCGATCATGCCGGCGGCTCATCGACGGCGTCGTTGTTCAGCAGCATCACCCGCACCGACGTACCAGGCTCGATCGTCGTAACGTCCGGCGGCGCGATGACCAGTCCTTGGCCAAGCGACAGCGAGCGCAGGACGCCGGAGCTTTGTGATCCTGTTGTCCGGACGCGGTAGGCACCGGGCTCTCCCTCCACTGTGCAGCGAACGAACTCGGTTAGCCCGCGCGCCGTTTGGATGCGCTCCTGCGCGGTCGCGGCGGCGGTGGGCAAGTGCAGGCGGGTCAGACCGCTCATGGCGCGCAGCGCCGGGCGCACGTACAGGTAGAAGCAAACGAGCGACGACACCGGGTTGCCGGGGAGGCCAAAGACCGGCACGCGGTCGCGCATTCCGAACGTCATCGGCTTCCCCGGCTTCTGGGCGATCTTCCAGAAGCGCTCATTGACGCCCAATTCAGCCAGCGTTGCGCGGACCAAATCGAACGTGCCCATGGACACGCCCCCGGTCGAGAGCACCATGTCGCTGGCGAACGCCTCGGTGAAGGCGCTGCGCGTTGCGTCGGGCGTATCACGGACGATGCCCAACATGCGCGGTACGCCGCCGGCTTCCTGGACCGCTGCCGCGAGCGCATAGGCGTTGCTGTTGACGATCTGCCCCGGACCGAGTGGCTGCCCAAGATCGACTAGCTCATCCCCGGTCGCCAAGATCGCCACCTGCAGCCGCCGCCGCACGGGCACCACGGCGACTCCCAGCGATGCCAACAGGCCAAGGTCCGCTGGCCGCAGAACGTGGCCGGGCACCAGCACGGTCTCTCCGGCGCGCATATCCTCGCCCGGGTGACGGATGCTGGTGCCGGCGGCGACGCTGGTCAGGATGCGCACGACATCGTCCGCCTGCTCGGTATCCTCGACGCGCACGACGGTATCGGCGCCATCAGGCATGGGTGAACCGGTCATGATCTTCGTCGCGCAGCCCGCCCTCATCGCGTGTCGAGGCATCGAGCCCGCCCCGACGACCTCCAGGATGTGGAGCTGCACAGGAGCGTCGGGGCGCGCGGCAGCGATGTCTGCTGCGCGTACGGCATACCCATCCATTGCGGAGTTGCGGAATGACGGTACGTCTCGGCTGGCCAACACAGACGCGGACAGAACGCGGCCGAGCGCTTGCGGCAGCGCGACGTACTCCGACCCGACGAGCGGAAGGTCGCTGAGGACCTGATCAAGGGCTGCACGCACGCTAATCATTGAGAGAAGCGAAGCTAACGCGAGTGCGTCGATCTTGTCAACGCACCTCATTCACGCAGCGCCGCGCGTGTGTTACCATCGCGCGATGCTTTTGAGCCGACAGCGCCGCAAGCGATCTCCGCGTATCGACGCGACTCCACCGTTAGAGAATGTCCTCTCGAGCTTGGGTGACCCGGTGATCCTTGCCGACGACGCCGACACCATCACGCTGTTCAACCAGGCGGCTGAGGAGCTCACAGGCGTGCCACGCGCACACGCGCTGTACCGTCCGTGCGAGGAGGTCTTCCACTCGACGCCGCCGATTGTTGCGATGGTGCAGCGGACGCGCACGTCGGGACAGAGTCAGTCATGCGGTGAGGAGATGCTGGTGATTGCACGGCGGCGCATCCCGGTGCGCCTGAGCTGCTCGCCGATCTGGGGTCCGAATGACGAAGTGCAGGGCACGGCGCTGGTGATGCAGGACCTCAGCTACCAGAAGAAGCTCGAGGACGAAGCGCGGCGCAGTGAAAGGCTCGCCCGGCTCGGCGGGCTGGTGGCTGGCCTGGCGCACGAGATCAAGAACCCGCTGGGCGGAATCAAAGGGGCGGCGCAGTTGCTCGCGCAACGTTTCTCCGACCAGCCGGAAGTCCATGAGTACACCGGCGTGATGATCCGCGAGATCGACCGCCTCACCCGCCTCGTCGAGCAGTTGCTCACACTGGGTGCGCCGCCGACGCCGGCGCACCAGCCACTCAATGTGCACAAGGTGATGCACGAGGTGCTCGCCCTCATGGAGAGCGAGTTGAGTGCGAAGGGCATCGTCGTGCGTCTACAAATCGATCCTAGCCTGCCCGATGTGCGCGGTGACGAAGCGCAGCTGACGCACGTGTTCCTCAATCTCGTCAAGAACGCGATGGAGGCGATGCCCGAGAAAGGCACCCTGACGATGACGACCCGCATGGAAACCGACTTTCACATTCTCTGGCGCGCCGTGCGCGGTGGGGCTGGGGGCACAGCCAAGTTCTTGCGTGTGGAGGTCGCAGACACGGGGCCGGGGTTCCCAGACACCGACGTCGAGCGCGTGTTCGAGCCCTTCTTTAGCACGAAGCCCCGTGGTACAGGACTCGGGTTGGCGATCTGTCAACGCATCATGGCGACGCACGGCGGTGACATCCGTGCCGAGAACCGTCGCGGCGGTGGTGCGTTGATCACGGTGACGCTGCCATTGGTTGGTGCATGACCCACGTTGGGAAGATCCTGGTTGCGGACGACGAAGAGTCCATCCGTTGGGTGCTCGCGACAGCCCTCACGGGTGAGGGCCACACGATCGAGCAGGCTGAGACCGGTGCCACGGCGTTGAAGCGCCTCGGCACCGATCACTTCGACCTGGCGTTCGTCGATATCAAAATGCCCGACTTGGACGGGTTGTCCCTCCTCTCGCAGGCGCGCGAAGCCGGCGTTACTACGCCGATCGTCATCATCACCGCCCAGAACACCATGGCTAACGCCATCGAGGCGATGAAACGCGGCGCCTACGATTACCTCACCAAGCCGTTCGACATCGAGGAGGTGCGCCTGCTCGTGCAACGGATACTCGAGATGCGCCGCCAGGCGGCTGACCTCACTCGCCTGGAAGAGCAAACGCGCCGCCGCTTCGAGCTGGGCGTGGAGCTCATCGGTAAGACGCCGGCGATGCAAGAAATCTTTAAGACCATCGGGCGCGTGGCGCACACCGACGCGACAGTGCTCATCCAGGGCGAGAGCGGTACCGGCAAGGAGCTCATCGCGCGAGCCATCCATTCACATTCGCCGCGCTGGAGCGGGCCGTTCGTCGCACGCAACTGCTCCGCGGTGCCGCGCGACTTGCTAGAAAGCGAGCTGTTCGGTCACGAGCGCGGCGCGTTCACCGGCGCCACCGAGCAACGCGCCGGCGTCTTCGAGATCGCCCAAGGGGGCACCCTCTTTCTCGACGAGATCGGCGACATGCCGCTCGAGCTGCAAGCGAAGCTCCTGCGTGTCGTGCAAGAGCGCGAGCTCACGCGCATCGGCGGCCGCGAAGTCATCAAGGTCGATTGCCGCATCATCGCGGCCACCAACCAGGACTTGGAACGTGCGGTGCAGCAAACGCGCTTCCGCGAGGATCTGTATTTTCGACTCAAAGTTGTGCCGATCACCGTGCCGCCCTTGCGGCAACGGCGCGGCGATATTCCGGAGCTCGTTGCCTACTTCATCGAGAAAGTGAATCGCGAGATGGGGACGACGATCACCGGCGTGTCCGTGGAAGCGCAGGCGGTGCTCAACAGCCACGACTGGCCGGGGAACGTGCGCGAGCTGGAGAATACACTGGTGCGGGCGGCGGTGATGGCCCCCGGTCCGACGCTCATGCCGCGCGACCTGGCGCTGGCAACGCGCGAGACGACGGTCGCCGTGTACGACGACATGTCGCTCGAAGAGGTCGTGCGCCTGAAGCTGAAGGAGTACTTCCGGCAGACCCGCGATGTCGAACCGACCGATCTGTACGCGTTGATCATGGAGCGCGTCGAACGGCCGCTCATCGAGCTGACGCTCGACCGCACGCGCGGCAATCAGCTCAAGGCGGCGGCCATCCTCGGCATCAATCGCAATACGTTGCACAAGAAGATCACCGAGCTGAAGATTACCCCGAAGCGGAGGCCCGAAGGCGCATAGGCAAAATGGTGAATTGTGAATGGTGAATGGCAGAAGGAGAGGGACGCCATGCAGGTGGTGAGCGATTCACCATTCACCATTCAGCATTCACCATTCGCGCGATGGGAATGAGCTTCTCATTCCCATCGCGCGTTTATCCGATCATCGATACACTCAACGACGCGCGTCTGTCGCACATCAAGTTGGCGCATGCCATCCTCTCCGCTGGCATACGATTTCTTCAGCTGCGTATGAAGGGCGTCCCAACGAGCCGCTTCGTCGAGATCGCGCGCGCGGTCAAGGCGCTGACGGATCGGCATCACGCGCAGCTGATCATCAATGACCGCGCGGATATCGCCAAGCTCGTTGACGCAGCCGGCGTGCACCTGGGTCAGGACGACCTTCCCGTCGCAGCGGCGCGGCAGGTGCTCGGGCCGGACAAGATCATCGGCTTCTCGACGCACAACGTCGCGCAGACGGAAGCTGCGGCACGTGAGGGTATTGCCGACTACATCGGCTTCGGACCGATCTATCCGACGAGCAGCAAGGAGCGGCCGGATCCAGTGCAAGGCATCGAGGGCTTGCGAAAAGCACGTAGCCGCGTGGCGCTACCCGTGGTTGCCATCGGTGGTATCACCGCTGCTACCATGGGCGACGTGCTCGCTGCCGGCGCAGACGCCGTCGCCATGATCGGCGAGGTCGTGCGTGCGCAGGACATCGAAGCGAAGATCCGTGAGCTATTGGGTATTCGGTCTGCGTAGGGGCATCCTCGTGAGGTTCCGTTCATAAAGAAGAGTAGAGCGCGGTGGGGATAGAGCTAGTGATGGCCGAATGGCCAAACAGATCCCGCGTCACAGCGGAATATGCAACTCGATCTCGTCGCAGGCCACACGTGGGGCCTTGCGTCCTTTGGTCCCCGATCCAGTCTCCGTTTCTAGTTCCACCAGGCCGAGCTGCGCCAAGTAGTGAACGTCGGCGTTGACGTTCTTGAAATCCCGGCCGACGAGGGTTGCGAGTTCTTTGATCGATCGAGGACGATGGTGGCGTATCGCCCGCAGCAATTCGAGCCGCCGATCGGAGAAGAAGTTGCGGAGCGCGGCGGCATTCTCGAAGTAGAGACCTTCACCCGTCTTGATCCGTCGACCTGACGACCCCTGCCGGAGTGTGCGCTTGATCGCGCCGGCCCACTGCTCCACGCTCCGAAGTCCGATCACAACTTTGCGAACTTTCATTGTTCTCCCGAACGAACGCTCGCCACATCGGCGAGAAAATCGCTGAGCAAGCGATCAACATCAACGAACTCGTACAATTCACGCTTCCCCCTTACGTGCCGGTGCGGCGAGTGCCCGCCTTGGTTGTCGTACAAGACGAGCACCGTGCTGTCGGTGGCAACGTACGCCAAGCGATAGTCAACGCCGGCTGGCCGCTGTGGAGTAGGCGGGAACTGCGTAATGGTACCCTCCTGAAATGACCCATCGGCGAAGACCAACCGTTCAATGCGCCGTGTTGTCGCGGGCGTGCGGCCGCGCTTCGCCATTTGCTATGGTTCCACGTACCATACCAAGGCGAGGTGATCAATCGCCTCTCAGCGCAGGCTGCGAATGCGGCACAGGGTGGCCATCATTGGCGCGAAAGACTCCGGTTCGTGCAGAATTCTGTCACAGAGCCTCGACCGCCGTGCCGACCCGCAGCGTCGTCCGAGTCTGAGCTGACAGCTGAACGCTGACGGCTGATCGCTCCCGTCCACTCGCATCCATTCAGTGCATTGTTCACCGCTTGAATGATCTCGTTCACGGTGATGCCACCGGAGCCGTCGGCATCGCCTACGGGGCAGGTCGAAAGCAGCGAGTTGCTGAGAGCGATGGTCACCATTGTGATCAGCTCGTTGACGGTGACGGACCCATGGCCATCGCAGTCGCCGATGCACGGCACCGGTGTTGGTGTGGGCACGAGCGTCTTGGTTGGCACCGGCGTTGGGGTTGACGTTGGTATCGGCATGCTTGTGGCGGTCGGAGTCCGCGTTGGGCTGCTGGTCGAGGTGGACGTGCTCATTTCAGTCTGAGTCGGTGTGGGAGCGAGACTGGGCGCGAGCGTCGGCGCGACGGTAGCGATCTGCGTCGGAGGTGCCGTCAGTGTTGCGCTTGGTGTACTCGTCGGCGATGGGCACGCGCAGCTCCCGAGGCACTGATTCGCTGCTGTAATGGTACAGAACTCGTCCCAAGCGGTGTCGCAGCAGAACGAGTCGGACGCGCAGACGCACGCGGTACACGCTCCCGTGTTGCAGTTAGGCCCCTGATGTGCAGCGCAGCAGTCACCGCCGGGTGTAGGTGTCGGCGTCTCGGTTGGCGGCCCTCCCTCACTGGTTGGCGTCGGAGTATTCGCTGGCGTGGGTGATGGGCATCCGCAGCTGGTCAGGCATTCGTAGCCCGCGAGATCCGGACACAACGGCCCCCACACCTCGCCGCAGCAGGACTCTTCGAGCCCACAAACGCACTGCTCACAAGCACCAAGGTCGCAACCCGGGCCCCCATGGCTCTCACAGCACGCACCGCCTGGTGTAGCCGTAACCGTGGGCGTCGACGACGAACCAGTTGCGGTTGGTGTCGGCGTCTCCGTCGGTGTTTCGCTGAGATGCGGGCACCCGCAACTCGTTTGGCACTCGATGGCTGCTGCCTCAGCGCAGAAAGCGTCCCAAGCTTGCGCGCAGCATGTCGGGTCGAGGTCGCAGACGCACGCCTGGCAGTCCGAAGCAGTACAACCCGGCTGAGACTGCGCCGCACAGCAGGCATAGGCTACCACTCCGGCGTCAGCTTTTGGGACCGAGATTGGTATTCTGTTTGGCCTCGTCGTTGTCACGACTGACAGCTGGGCGATGGCGTTGCCGAGCAAACGCCGACTAGCTTCGAGGACGCTTTGGTCCGAGCGATTTTCGCACCGCGCATTCGGATCGATAGCCGCATTGCCGCATTCGGAATCCTCGACACACGGCCGTGTCGTCCCGCGGCACGTACCGACGCCGAATGCATAGGCGAGAGCGCCCTTCTGATTGGGGTGAAAGCAATCGTCTCCCCGCAGCAGCCGATTCTTGTAGGCATGAAAGATCAACTCCGGTATTGCATTGACTACTGGTTGAGAAAGCAAATCTTCTATATCCAGTCCTGGGTATTGAACGAAGGTAGTACCTGTCCCAGGGAAAGCTGAGCCGCAATTCAAACGCGCTGACTCGTGCCTACGAAATTGAGACGCAACCGATACAATTGCTACCCGGCCCATGAAATTGCCTGCCCCGTCAAGGGTAGTGACGGCGTCGCCCAGTGCTCGATTGAGAGATCGAACGGCAAGTTCAGTGCGCGTGTAAAGATCCTCTGTGCTGAGCGTAGAGCAATCTGGATTCCTCAGGCCGGGAAAGGTCTTCTTGAGCGCTGCAAAGAAGTCGCTGCTGCGATTGAAGGGATTGTAGTAGTCGGTGACGACCACAACGGAATGCGGCACAGATCGAAGGATCTCTGCGGTCCAGTATCTCACGTCAGCTCTGACTCCTGCAGTTGTCACCGCCAACCAGCTGTTGAAGTTTCGGAAATCCACCCGGCACAGGTTCTGTCCAGTGAGGCTCTCTTTCTCGAAATCAAAATCGTTTGCCCCGATAGTAATGGTGAAGAGGTTGATGGTGTTCTGATCTGCGGTAGCGCCATCGATTGCGGTGCGAA
>JBGQHM010000142.1:0-14749 GCA_041497995.1 Binatia bacterium
AGGCCCGCGCCCCGGTGTTTGCCTTGTCTTCGAGGAGTTTCTCCTCGGGCTCCGTCAGCACGTGAGGACGATAGCGGCGCACGCTACGCAGGAAATGCCGGAACGGGCGACACTGCGGATCGTCGATCACTTGCTGCGCCGCGGCGTCATCAACAGCCAGCCATTCCAACTCGAAGAACAGCAGCTCCTGACGAATCGCGGAGCCACGCTCCTGGGTGAGTGCTACCAAGGCTCCGTGCTCGGGCGGGGTCGCGTCGGCAGCGTGCAACAGGTCCGCGTAGGCGCCGGCCTTGGCGGCGCGTTCGAGGATTGCCTGCATCTCTCCCACCGCCGCCGCGACGGTAGTGCCGGCGGGTCCACGGTCAACGTGAATCAAGCCACGGTAACGTCTGCCGAAGTCCTTTGCGGCCGCCAGGACGGCGTCGAGGGTCGCAACGATGGCCGGATCATCTGGTCCGGAGAAAAGATCAGACAGGTTCCACGCGACGCCCTCCGCTGTATCCCGCTCCATCATTGCGCTCCTCCAGGCTTGGATGATGCAGCATAGCGGGGGAGGGCGGTGGGGTCATGGGCCCGCTGATGGAAAAGCGCTTGAGCCGACGGCAGCGGTCGGTTAAGAGTGCCCACACTTTCCTTGGGGGGTACCTCACATGGCAAACCTGAAATCGAAACACGTCGTCTGGCATCCGGGCGCAGTCACCAAGGCGGATCGCGAGGCGATCAGCGGGCACCAGGCGTGCACCATTTGGATGACCGGGTTGCCCGCATCCGGCAAATCGACGCTCGCTGTCGCGCTCGAAAAGGCGCTATGGGAACGCGGCGTACACGCGTACGTCTTGGACGGCGACAACATTCGCCACGGCCTGAACAAGGATCTCGGCTTTTCGCCGGAGGATCGTAACGAGAACATTCGCCGCATTGGTGAAGTGGCGAAGCTGTTCACGGCGGCGGGGGTGATCAACGTGACGGCGTTCATTTCACCGTACCGCGCGGATCGCGATCAGGCGCGCAAGATCATGAGCGAGGGCGAGTTCATCGAGGTCTACGTTGACTGTCCGGTGGCGGAGTGTGAGCGCCGGGATCCGAAAGGGCACTACAAGAAGGCCCGTGCCGGCGAGATTCGCGAGTTCACCGGCATCTCGGCGCCGTATGAGCCGCCACTCAATCCCGAGATCGTTGTGCACACCGATCGCGAGGCCGAGGCGGTCTGTGTGGCGCAGATCCTCTCCTACCTCGAGAGCAAAGGGTACGTCGCGCCCGCGAAGTAGAAGCGTCCTCATTTTCAGGGCGCGCCGATTTCGACGTCGGAGCGATAACTATCCCAACTTCGACACGCGGGACACCACGCGACCCAATCGGCCGCGGCGCGCTGACAGACGGTGCAGCGATCGCCACGGTGCTTCCCGTGCCCACGCGCGTAAGCGGCAACCGCGAGCTCCAGCTGGCCGCGTTGGCGATGCAGGTCGCCCCACAGCCTGTGCAACAGGGCGGGCGCAGTCGCCGGCGCGTGGACCGCGTCGAGCTGCAACCCGGCCGCGTCGGTGTTTCCGTCCACCAAGTGGAGGCCCGCGCTCAACAGGCGGACGTTGTCGAACTGCACCTGGTCGGGACGCAACTTCTGCAGCACGGAGCGCAACCGATCTCGATGCTGCGGCTCGGTTGCAATGGCCGCCAAGCGTTCCACCAGCACCGTGCGCGGAATGCTGCGCAGCGCGCGCTCCCAAACCGCCCACGCCTCGTCACGACGGCCGTCTTCGAGCAGGCTATCTCCAAGACTGACAGCAATCGGTACCGAGACTGAGCGGCGCTCGGTCAGTGCCTCCAGCGCGTGCACGCGTGCCGCGGGGTCACCAAGCTGGAGGGCTGCTTGGTGACGCAACACGGTGAGATACTGGCGCTCCCGTTCGGTATCATCGGGCTGGCGCAGCTCACCCAGAAGCGTTTCCTGGACTGCGGCCGCATGTGCCCAGCGCTCCGCTTCTACGTAGCGGTCGCGCAGCGTCTGCAGGACGCGTGGGGCGCGCGGGTGGAGGGCGCGGAGCCGTTCCAGCGCCTCGAGCGAAGCCCCTTGGTCACCGACGGCGCGGTGCGCGTCAGCCAACGCCAGCAGCACGCCCGGGTGCGTGTGGTGGTGCCGGGCTGCCTCTTCGAGAGCCAACCGGGCACGCTGCCCTTCGCCGGTTTCACGGAACGATGCAGCCAGTGCCAGCACCGCGCGGGCGTCCTCAGGACGTCGGCGCCACGCCTTGTGCAGCAGGGAGCGGCCTTGCTGCACGTCCCCCTGCCACAGCAATTGCTCGCCCTGGTCCGCCCACGTGTCGATGCGTTCGGTACGCCGCTGCTGCCGGCCCGTGCGCCACGTGGTGACCGCGCGCCGTCCCGCTTGCATCAGTACCACGGACAGAACGGCTAGGACGCCTACGACGAATGCGAAGATGATCAACGCGGCCAACGGAGCATCAACGCTGCGTGTCGGCGACCAGTGGAACGTAACCGCCGTCGGGTTGAGCCACGACAGGTACCCGACGATGCACACGACGGCGACGCCCACGATGACTGCGAGGGCCCGTTTCATGCGAACTCCGACTTCAGTCTCGCTGGTTAGCGCGCTTCGCCGGCCAGACGCAAGTCGCGCGCTTGGGTATTGTACGGTTCGGGGAGATGCACACGTGGCGCGCGCGCCCACAACCGCTCCAGGTCGTAGAACTCACGCAACGGTTCGTAGAAGATGTGGACCACAACGTCCCCGTAGTCTACGACCACCCACTGCCCGCGGGCGTAGCCTTCAATCGCCAGGGGACGAATCCCCAACCGTCCGAGGTTTTCGTCGAGGCTCTGCGTGATCGCCTGAACTTGCGTGTCGGAACGGCCGGTGCAGACGAGGAAGTAGTCCGCCAGCGACGTCAGCTCGCCGACCTGCATGAGGACAAGGTCGTATGCCTTCCGCTCGAGAGCAAAGCGCACGCACAGCAGCGCGTGTTCACGGCCGTCAATGTGCGTCAATGCGGGGCGACCCTCCGCGCATACAGGCCGTGGCGGCCAATGTAGCGCTCGACGGTGGCAGGGACGAGATACCGAATTGATTGATCACGAAGGAGCCGATGCCGAATGGCGGAGGCAGAGATGTCCAGATCACTGATGCGCTGGAAGATGACCTGATTCCCCGTACGATGCTCCAATCTCTTCGCCTTCGGACGGTAGCAAAACTCCGCACGCACGGCAACGGGGAGGGCGCCGATCAACGGAGAATCGTCGTACGTCGGGCGTGATGTGACGATCAGGTTACACAACGAGAAAATGCTGCGGTACTCCCTCCATGTGCTGATCTCGCGGAACGCGTCCATTCCCAGGATGAAGGAGAAGCTCGCGCCAGGCATGCGCGCGTGCAGGGCGCGCAGCGTATCCACCGAGTAGGAGCGCCCTCGACGTTCGAGTTCGATCGTCGAGACCCGAAAGTGCAGATTCCCGCGAATCGCCAGCCGCACCATAGCCAGACGATGCTTCGCCGTCGCGAGTCCGTTGGCGCGCTTGTGCGGCGGCGTGGCGCTGGGGATGAACAGAATCCGATCGAGGTGCTGCGCCTCGCGGACCTCTTCGGCGCTGCGCAGGTGCGCGACGTGAATGGGATTGAAGGTGCCCCCGAGAATGCCGATGCGCATTGCGCCTGCGGCGGGCGTCAATCTCGCCACCGCTTCCATGCGGCCGTCATTCGCGGATCTGGCCGCTGCCGCTGATGACGTACTTGTACGTCGTGAGCTCGCGGAGCCCCATCGGGCCGCGGGCGTGCAAGCGGTTGGTGGAGATGCCCACCTCGGCGCCGAAGCCGAACTCGTAGCCGTCGGTGAAGCGGGTCGACGCGTTGACGTACACGGCGGCGGAGTCGACCTCTGCCTGAAAACGTCGCGCGTGTGCATAGTCCTGCGTGACGATGGCGTCGGAGTGTCCGGTGCCGTAGGTATTGATGAACTCGATTGCGGCATCGAGGGAATCGACGACCTTCACCGCCAGGATGAGATCGAGGTACTCGGTGCGCCAATCCTCTTCAGTCGCCGGCACGACGTGCGGCGCGATGTGCCGCGTGCGTTCACAGCCGCGGATCTCAACACCGGCATCGCGCAGCGTCGCGAGCATGGACGGGAGAAACTCCGCCGCGACGGCCTGGTGCACGAGCATCGTCTCCATGGCGTTGCACACGCCCGGCCGCTGCACCTTGGCGTTGAAGCAAATGCGCTCCGCCATCGCGAGGTCTGCGGTGGCGTCAACGTAGGTGTGGCACACACCGGCATAGTGCTGAATTACGGGGATGCTCGACGCTTCGGTGATAGCGCGGATCAGACTCTCGCCGCCGCGCGGTACGATCACATCGATGTACTGGCACTGCTTCAGCAGCACTTGTACGGCTTGGCGGTCCGTGGTGGGGATGAGTTGGATTGCTGCGGCGGGTAAGCCGGCGGCGACCGCCGCCTCTGCGAGCAGGGCGGCGATCGCCGCGTTGCTCGCGAGCGCTTCCGAGCCCCCCTTGAGCACGACGGCGTTGCCCGATTTGAGACACAGAGCCGCGGCGTCCGCCGTGACGTTGGGGCGCGATTCGTAGATGATTCCCACGACCCCGAGCGGGACGCGCACCTGAGCGATCTCCAAGCCGTTGGGGCGGCGCCACTGCGCGATCGTCTCGCCCACCGGATCGGGAAGCGCGGAGACTTCTTCCAATCCTTTTGCCATCGTCTCGATGCGTGCGTCGGTGAGCGTTAGCCGGTCGAGCAGTGCGCTCGACAGCCCGGCAGCCCGCCCGCCGGCGACGTCGTTGCGGTTGGCTTCGAGCACGTGTGCATGCGCGCCACGCAGACGGGCGGCGGCGTCGCGCAGCGCGCGATTCTTTCTATCCGTCGGCGCCTTTGCGAGCGCACGTACGGCTTGGCGCGCTCCCTGGCAGATGGCGATGATGGTCTGCTCGATGCTCATGCGGCGGAACGATACAAGATCGTCTTGTGAAGGCAAAGAGGCATACTCCTTGACCCAGATAGGCTCCAGGCCCAGAGTGGGCAGCCATCAAACTGAGGTCGGGAGGAGGACGCACATGATTACGCTCTACGAGCATCCGTTGTCGCCGTTTGCGCAGAAGGTGAAGATCGCACTGTACGAGAAAAACATTCCGTTCGAACCCGTCACCCCCGATATCTTCGGCGAGGGCACGCCCGATTTTGTTCATTCCAGCCCGCGACGCGAAGTGCCGAGCCTGGTCGATGGGGACACGCGCGTGTTCGATTCGACGATCATTCTCGAGTATCTCGAGGACAAGTGGCCGCAGCCGCCGCTGCTGCCCGCCGCGCCGGCCGAGCGGGCACGCGTACGCATGCTCGAAGAGCTCGAAGATACGTATCATGAGGCGATCAACTGGGCGATCGCCGAGATCCGCGTCTTCGGCCGCGCGAAGGCCGAGCTCGCGGACCAGTTGTTAGCGCGCGCTGGCGAGCAGATTGCCGGGATCCACCAGCGCCTCGAACGTGAGCTCGGCAGCCGCCAGTTCTTCAATGGCGCCGGCTTTGGTTGGGGCGATCTCTCCGTGTACCCGTACGTCGCGGGCTCGGCCGGCAACGGCTTCCCACCTCCGAACGGTTCAAAACTAGCCGGGTGGCTCGCGCGCGTCAGCGAACGTGCCAGCGTGCAGAAGTGCGCCACGGCGGCGATGGAAGCGCTGGCGGGCTTTCAAGACCTGGGGGCCATCATCGAGCAGGGGCTATTCGTGCGCGAGTATCGCGATCACCGCTTGGAGTGGATGGTACGCAGCGGTGGCAAGCAAATCGTGCTCGACGGGATAGCGAAGAAGAACATCCGTTTCTCTGTCGAGTTCGCTTGAGGGCCGGGCCGGGCGATCCTTGCCAGAATGTCGGCGGTCATGAAAAACGGTGACCTGCGCCAAGAAATTTGTTGACAACCGACCGATCGATCGGTAAAAGACGACCGATCGGTCGGTCGCATGGTGCAGGCAGCTACCCTAGAAGTCGCGTCTCGCGACAAAATCCTCGACGCCGCAGAAGACCTCTTCGCGCGTCGTGGCTTTGCGGGTATCGGCATGCGTGAGGTCGCAGACGCCGCCGGCTTGGGCAAGTCGTCGCTCTTCCATCACTTCAAAAGCAAGGCCGAGCTCTACGCCGCTGTGGTCGGCCGCATTCTCGATCACCTCGACGAGCAGCTGACGACGGCGCTTGCGGCGGGCGGCGACCCCCAGGTGCGCTTCGACCGCTGGCTCGACACGCTGATCGACAGTTTCGGCGAGCATCCAACCTACGCGCGTCTGTTGCTGCGTTCGTTGTTCGAGGACGACGAGCTCACCGGCGCCGGCGAGGAAGAGCAACACGCCGACCGCACCATCAAGCGCATCTTTACGACCATCGGGAACCTGCTGCGCGAGGGGATGGAAACCGGTGCCTTCCGTCTCGCCAGTATTCCCCACACCCTGCAGAGCATCGCCGGGCTGACGGTGTACCATTTCGCGTCGGGAGAATTCGGCGAAGAGCTGGTCGGCCAACCGTTGTTTACCACCGCAGAGTTACGCAGACGGAAGCAGGAAGTGAAAGCGTTGCTGCATCACGGCCTCACGGCCGGGGCGCGCAAGACAAGCAAATGACCCAAGGAGCGCGAGCATGACCAAGACAATTCTCTCTGAGCACCGCAAGGCCTTCGGTGAGTTCCAAGCCCTCGATTTCGTCGACGAGAAGGAAGTGGCGCAGCTGCGCGCCAAGCTCGACGTCGACGTGCCGCTCGACCTGCACTGGACTTGGGAGTACGGCAGCGAGGTGGAGGAACTGCGGAACCTCTACGAGCGCGGCAAGAAGGGCCAGTGGAACGCCGAGACCGACATCGACTGGTCGCAACCGTTCCCGCACGACGAGTGGTTCATGCCGCGTGAGGGCGCGCTCCTGCTGCCGTCCATCATGACGTCGATGGGCATGGACGAGGAGAGCTGCCGCCAGGCGGCGTTCGATGAGTTCGCCCACCTTCTGTCGCAGCTCCTGCACGGTGAGCAGGCTGCGATGCAGCTCTGTGGCCAACTGACCAACGCGTGCCCGACGATGGATGCCAAGTTTTACGCCGGCTCGCAGGTCATCGACGAAGTGCGCCACGTCGAGGTGCTCTCGAAGTTCCTGCAGCGAAAGATGGGCACGCTCTACCCGATCGACCCCACCCTCAAGATCCTCCTCGACATGCTGTTGGAAGCGCCGACCTGGAAGATGAAAACGCTCGGGATGCAGACGCTCTTCGAGGGCATGGCGGTCGGTATCTTCGACACCATCGCCAAAGCCACCACGAACCCGTTGCTCAAGGACATCATTCGCCGGGTGCAGATCGATGAGTCGCGCCATGCCGCCTTCGGCGTTCTCACCATGCGCCAGGTCGTGAAAGACTCGTCGCCTGCGGAACTTGAGGAGATGGAAGACTTCGCGTTCTCGATCCTCGAAGCGCTCAACGCCAATCAGCAGTTCGACATGCTGCGCCTGCACGGGCCGAAATTTGGTCTCGATCCCGACAACGTTGTGCAGAGCATGCTCTCGATGCCCGAGTGGCCCGCTCTCAACAGTGAAATCTTCATGCATACCGTCATGCCGAACCTCAAGCGCCTGAACCTGATCACGGAGCGCACCGAGCCGGAGTACCGCCGCATCGGCATGATCTTCGGCGACCGCTTCGACGCGAAGCACGAGGTGCCGATCGCCAATTGAGAGGCTGCGTTCGCCTACCGGAACCTGACGCCGCTTCTCGGGCGGCATCCTGATCCCGTAGCCTCTGAAGCCGCAGCGGGACCCGTGTTGAACGGGTTCCGCTGCACCCCCCCAAAGGCTCGCACGATCCACACGTTGCGGCGGCGAGCCGCGGGACGTTCGTCGAAACACCCCGCATTGACCCGCTCATGCCGGTCGGTCATGTCTCGTGCAGGAGCGCTCTTGACCACGATCAATGTCACCCTTGACCGGCGTGCCGTGTTGTTGAACGGCGTGGGCGTCATCCTGATTGCCTCCGTCTTGTTCGGGGTGATGGCGATCTGCGTCGACCTGGCGTCGCGCGTGATGGACTCGACGCAGATCGCGTTCGTGCGCTTCACCGGGTCCTTGATGGTCTTGCTGGCCTTCGGGCGCGGACGTCGGCTGCGGCCGCGACCCGGCAACCTACGGCGCGTAGTGATGCGCGGCATACTCGGTGCCGGCGCAATCGTCTTGTACTACCGCGGCATCCAGGGCGCCGGCGCTGGGTTGGCGACGCTGCTCAACTGCACGTACCCGGTGTTCACTGCGCTCTTTGCCACCACTCTGATGGGGGAGCGGTTCGACGCGCGTCTGGGTGGCGCGCTATTGCTCAACGTGTTTGGAGTTCTGATCGTACTCGGCCCCGGAGCCGCGCTCAGCGCGGCGACGGTCTCCGGCGGTCTCAGCGCCTTGGCTGCAGCGGTGTTAGCCGGTGGCGCGGTCGCCACGGCTCGGCAGCTGCGCAGCAGCGAGAGTGCGCATCTGATTACGACGTACTTCATGGCGACGGGCGCGCTGCTCACCGCGCCGTCGCTGCTCATGGGACTCCCTACCGTGTCGCCCGAGTTGCTGTGGGCGTTGACGGGGGTGGTGCTCATGTCCGTGGGCGGTCAGGTGCTGTTGCATCAGGGCCTCGGCGTGGCGCCCGCGACCCAGGGGAGTCTGGCTGCTGCGACCAGCGTGGTGACTGCAGCCGCCCTGCAAGCCGCGTTTCTCGGTGAGCATCTCAGCCGGCACAGTCTCCTTGGCGCATGCTTCGTAGTGGCGGCCGTCGGTTTGGCCGTGAGCCGACGCTGAGGGTGTTCCGATCGCCTCTCTGGCGAATCGTCGTGACGCGCTGTAGAAGGGCCATCATGTGCGAACTCGCAATCGGCACGAGTCGGATCGAGCTGGTGCAAGGGGATATTACCAAGCAGAGCACCGACGCTATCGTGAATGCCGCCAACAGCTCGCTGCTGGGCGGTGGCGGCGTCGACGGTGCGATCCATCACGCCGGTGGTCCGGCTATTCTCGCCGAGTGCAAGCGGCTTGGGGGGTGCGGTACCGGAGATGCCAAGATCACCACCGGCGGCAACCTCCAAGCGAAGCACGTGATTCACACCGTCGGCCCGGTGTACCGTAGCGGTCGGCACGGTGAACCCGAGTTGCTTGCCAGCGCGTATCGCCGCAGCCTCGAAGTCGCCGCCGAACACGGCCTGGCCACAGTTGCCTTTCCATCCATCAGCACGGGC
The DNA here is from genome assembly GCA_041497995.1 of Binatia bacterium. Taxonomy (GTDB): domain Bacteria; phylum Desulfobacterota; class Binatia; order HRBIN30; family HRBIN30; genus DATKMS01. Next base: position 9,254 of record JBGQHM010000142.1, read on the forward strand.
GCCTACGGCTACCCGATCGCCGCGGCCGCCCGCATCGCCGTCCGCGCAGCCGCAGACTCGTTGCGTTTGCACCCGACGATCGCACTTGTCCGCTTCGTGCTCTTCAGCGCTGCCGACATGGCCACGTACGAGCAGGCGCTTGCGGATCTTGGCGTCCAGCTTGGCCAACACTGACTGATGGCGGGCAGCTCCACTGAACAGCTCGAGTTGCTCTACGACGTGAGCCGCTCGCTCCACGGGCTGATCGAGATCAACGATCTGCTCCCCTTCGTGGTGAACAAGACGAAGGAGCTACTGAACACGGAAGGATGCTCGGTGATTCTTCTCGATGAGGCGGGGCGCGAGCTGTACTTCCCATGGGTGAGCCCCGAGAACTCTGAGGTCGCCGAACGGCTGCGGCAACTGCGCATGCCCGCGGACAAGGGCATCGCCGGCGCCGTACTGCAGACCGGTCGGTCGCTGCTGGTGCCCGACGTGCGCGCCGACGCGCGTTTCTATTCTGAGGTGGATCAGCAGACCGGCGGCGCGACCCGCTCGATCGTATGCGCGCCGTTGCGTACGCAGCGCGGCATCATCGGCGTCATCGAGTGCATCAACTCGAAACGCGAAGGCTCGTTTACACAATCCGACCTCACCTTCCTCGAAGCGCTGGCGGGAAGTATCGCGGTCGCCATCGAGAACGCGAGCCTGTACCAGACGCTGAAGCTGTCCGAGGCGCGGCTGCGCGACGAGGTCGCCTTGCTGGCACGCGAGCGCCAGACGATGCAACGCTTCTCCGACATCGTCGGCAGCGGCCAGGCGATGGAGAAAGTATTCCGCCTGGTGGAGAGCGCGCTCGGCTCGCCAATCACGGTGTTGCTGCAGGGGGAAACGGGTAGCGGCAAGGAGATCATCGCGCGCGCCATCCACTTCCACGGTCCACGCAAGGATAAACCCTTCGTCGCGGTGAACTGCGGGGCGTTTACAGAAACGCTGCTGGAGAGCGAGCTGTTCGGCTACCGCAAGGGCGCCTTCACCGGTGCGAACACCGACAAGCGCGGCCTATTCGAGGCCGCCGACGGCGGTACGATATTCCTCGATGAGATCGGCGACACGCCACTGACGATGCAGGTGAAGCTGCTACGCGTGTTGGAGCGCGGCGAGTTCATGCCTGTGGGTGCGACCGAGGTGCACACGGTCGACACCCGCGTCATCTCCGCCACCCACAAGGACGTCATGGCGGAAGTGCGCGCCGGCCGCTTTCGTGAGGACCTGTACTACCGACTGAACGCGTTCCCGATCCGTATGCCGCCGTTGCGCGAACGCCGCGAAGACATTCCATTGCTGGCAGCGCACTTCCTTCGGCGCTTGGCGCAGAAGTGGGGGAAACGCGAGGTGACCGTGGCACCCGACGCGATGGAATGTCTGGTGCGCTATGCGTGGCCGGGCAACGTCCGCGAGCTCGAGCATGAGCTGGAGCGAGCGCTGACGTTGGCAGGTGAGGCGCAGACACTATCCGTCCTGCACTTTTCGGAACGCATTCTTTCTGCGTCGTCCGGCGCCGGACACATGCGTCTTGCCGGCTCGCTCAAGCAGGCGCGCGACGAATTCGAGCGGGACTACATCGCCCATGTGCTGCGGATCGAGAACGGCAACGTGTCGCACGCCGCGCGCGCCCTCGGCATCAGTCGCGTCATGTTACAACGAAAGATGAAAGATTTCGGTCTGCGGTCTGGTCCCCGCGCCTAAACCGCTAACTCTCGTCAGCGGCTAACTGCATGTAGCAGCGATGCCGCCCCTCCAAATCAGTGTCTGCAGCAGGGCCGCAACAGAAAGTTTGCGGCGCTGCACCATCAGTGCTGCGGCAGCCAGAGCGGAACGCTGCACGGGGATGCAACGGTGCTGTGGCATCGTGCTTGCGACACGCAAAGGGCAAGGAGGTAAGGACGATGGCACTCGACATGACGGCACAGTTGATTCCGCTGGTGTGGGCGATGATAGGGCTGATGGTGGTGTCGGGTATCTCAGTGCTTCTGTTGCACGAGTAGTCCCGCCCTTACGATGAACGACCCTGCTGCGCAGGGAGAATGAAGGAGGTCTGACATGTACGCGATTCCACAACTGATGACGGTGCCGGCTTTGACAGGTGTTGGCGTGATGACGACGGACTGGCCAACCCTCGGTGTGTTCCTGGCATGGACGCTGATTGCGGCGTTGGTGGGGACCGGGCTTGGAGCGCTGCGTCGTTTGGGTACACAGCCTCCTGCCATCGGTCGGCCGCATGCGGTGCCACCGCGCGTTTTTGCCGCATCCACTCACGTCGCCGATCACAACCACTTGGAAGCGGCGTAACAGTGGATCCCAGGCGTGCGGTGCGGACCGCGCGCCTGGGCAAGCAAGCCGACGACCGTCGATATCCTTGCTGCAGCGTTTCCGTAGTCGCTCTCCCGCAGGTTTTCCATAAATTCCAGATCGGTCAGGGCGCGTTCCTCGTCAAGCCGGTTGACTGAGCGGTGCGAGCCCGTATCGTAAGCCCCCCAACACATCATCGTGACAGAAGGAGGAGCCATGAAGATCTACGACTTCGCGGGCGCGCCGAATCCGAAGAAGCTGCGAGTGTATCTCGCGGAAAAGGGAATCAGCGTGCCGATGGAACAAGTGAACATCATGAGCGGTGAGAACCGGACGCCGGAGTTCCTCAAGAGGAATCCGCTGGGTGGTTTGCCGGTGCTCGAGTTGGACGATGGTTCGCACCTGACTGAGTCGCTCAGCATCATGGAGTATTTTGAAGATCTGCATCCAAATCCGCCGATGATCGGCACGACGCCGCTGGAGCGCGCCCGCGTGCGTGCCCTCGAACGCATCATCGAGCTCGGCGTGCTGGCCCGTGTCGCCACCATCTTTCAAAACTCACATCCGTTCATGGCTGGGCGCCTCAAGCAGTCGGCCGATGCCGCAGAGAACGCGCGCGCTCAGCTCGCCGGCACCCTCAAGGTGGTGGACGAAAAGATCGGTAAGCATCCATTCGTTGCCGGTGAGCGTCCGACGATCGCCGACTGCACGTTGGTCGCGGCCCTCGACTTTGCGGAATTCGCGGGTGTCGCGATCGACCCGGCGCACGCCAACGTGGCGCGCTGGCGTGCCGCCTTCAAGAAGCGATCGAGCGCCGCGGCGTAACCACTGAGGGCGGCGTGCGCTGATCAGGGCGCACGCCGCCCTGCTATACGTGCCCGCGTGCTCGTCAGGTACCCAGCAGGTGTAGCTTGTTCTTCGCTGCCTTGCCGACCTTGGTGCGGCCATACTTGGCGGCGAGGCTGTGCAGCAGCTCGCGTGCAAGCGCCTTCTCGTCGGCATCACCCTCGGCAAAATTGAAAGCGACGTAGAACAACTCGTCGGGCGTCAGCGCGCGCTCCTTGCGCAGCTGCTCCGCCGCGGGGAACGCGGAACGCGCCAGCCCGCGCAGCAGCTCAAGGGCTGGATCATGACGCCGGATGGTCGCGGCGAGCGTATGCTTGTGTGACTTCAGCTCTGCCACCGCGAGTCCGAATCTTGCCTCCGCGTCGAATGCGGGTGAGTCCTTGAGCAGGCCGAGCCACTTGCCGGTGGTGGGAAAGTCTTTCTTCTTGCGCAGTACCGCCGCGCGGCCGCGTACGCGCTGCGCCAGGGCATCGCCGTCAAGGCTGTTCAAGAAGTGAAAGTAGGCAGTGTGCAGGCGGTCGTCGCGTGCTTCCAGTACCTCCTGCAACCGTTTCCACAGCGCGTCGAGTGCGTCGCGCTTCAAGCCACGGTCGTGTGCCAGCAATATGTCGGCAAGCGTCCAAGCCTTGCGCTCATCGTCACACGCCAGGAACTCCTTCATGAGCGCGGCGCGTGCTGCCGGTAACTGCTTGAGCGACATGGTTGCCTGGTCGCGGCGCGCGTAGCTGTCGTCCGTGAGGTAACCAATGAGCGTCTTCACGACCGCGCCCGAATCAAAGCCGCCGAGCTTCTGTACAGCGAAGCGTTTGACGATCGACTGGGGGCTTTCAGCGAACGTGTTGAGTTGCGAAAGGTAGCTGCGATCGAGCCTCTGGTCTTCGAGGAGCTGAATCGAGGGGCGGAGAATGCCGGCCTCGTCGTCTTCGTCGAGCAACGGTAGCAGCGCTGCGATCTCAGTGGTGGTCAGCTTCTGCCCGCGCAGGCACTGCACCAGCGCGCCGAGTGCGTGTGTCCGTACGGCGTGCGGCTCTTCCTTGTTCAACATGCCAAACAGACGGCGCCGCGCCTTTGCTTCGCCGAGGGCACCAAAGAGCTTGGCAGCGGCGATGAGCGCGGTGCGCTGTCCTGTGCCCGACGCGGCGAGATGCTCCGTGCGGCCGAACAGATCCGCGCGCGCCTTCGCATCGAGGCTCGGCACCGTGGCGATGAGTGCGTCGCAGGCGGCGCGGTTCGTGTCGAAGTCGTCGCTCGCCATCAGGTGGAAAAGGATGTCCAGTGCGGCGCTGGAACGTACGCGGGCGCACAGGTCGATGATTGCATTGAGCCGCCTTCGAGGCGCGTCCTTGAGCAGCGATTTGGCTGCACTCGCAGCGGCCGCGCCGTACTCGGCGAGGATCGCTACGGTGCGCTGTCGTAGCGGCTCCTCTTGGCTGTCGAGCAGCGGCGTGAGGTACGCCACGCCATCGCGTGGTCGCACATGCTCGAAGTAGCCGACGGCAAAGTCGCGTACCACGGCGTTCTTGGCAGCCAACGCCGCACCGACGACGCGCACGACCCGGTCGTCATCCGCCGTGAGGTGCGTCAACACCAGCAGCGCCGCACAGCGCGCCTCGACATCGGTGCCGGTGATGAGACCGACCACAGCCTTCAGCGTCGCGTCCACGTCAGTTGCCTACCAAAAGAGAATGAGAGGATTCAACGCAAAGGCGCGAAGGCGCAAAGAGGAATTGATTTCTACAGTCCATTCACGACGCGGCGGATGCCGTCTTTGACTAGTCGTTCACCGAAGTTGATGACAGACCGAGCTTGCGGCCGGTCAAGCGGAGATAGGTCAGAGTTTGCGCTTCGAAGATTTCATTGTGCTGTGCCGTTGCTTTGCACTCGACGATGACCGATCCGCCCACCAGCAAATCGATCCTCAGTGGGCTCGCCAGTGTTTGCCCCTTGTACTGAACGGGAAGAGTCACCTGCCGTTGTACGTCGAGTCCACGCTCTTGCAGCTCCCACACAAGTGCTTCCTCATAGACGCTTTCCAGCAGGCCAGGCCCACCAAGCGTGCGGTGCACCTCAACGGCGCAATCGACGATCATCCGACTAATCTGATTCTCGTCCAAAACCCTCTTCCTTTGCGTCTCTGCGTATTGGCGCCTTTGCGTTGAATTCTTCTCCTCACTCCGCGATGCCCACCGGCTGTGCCCGCATGCGGTGGCGCACGAACTCGATGATGCCTGGCAGGATGGAGATGAAGACGATTGCCATGATCACGAAGGTGAAGTTGCGCTTCACCACCGGAATGTTGCCGAAGAAGTAGCCGCCGTA
>JBGQHM010000143.1:0-14675 GCA_041497995.1 Binatia bacterium
CAACGCTTCACGTTCGCAGTTACCCGCGCCCGTGCATGACTCGGGGTCGCTGTGGGTGGCTAACCCTTCAACGTATGAATCTTTCATTCACAACACCTTGCCGGTGTAACCGGCGCACGGAGAGCCCATGCGGAAACATTTCACGAGACTCGTCTGTTGCGGCGGGTCGGTGGTCGGTCTATTGCTGGCCTGTCTCGGCGGCCCATCGCGCGCCCTGGCGGGTGGTATCGTTGGCACCGGCAGCCCGGACAGTTGCACGGAGGCGGCGCTGGACGCTGCACTGACGGGCCCCGGCACCATCACTTTCAGCTGCGGCAAGGCGCCAGCCACAATCACGGTCACGAATGTCAAGAGCATCCTGGCGAACACGACCATCGACGGCAACGACCGCATCACCCTCAGCGGCGGCGGCACGACGCAGGTGCTCTCGGTCAACGACAGTCATGTGGCCCTTACGCTGCTTCACCTGACGATACGCGACGCCTTCAGCGCTTTGCCAGGTGGCTATCATGGCGCCGCTGTTTTCAATCGGGGCACCCTCAGTGTGGCCGGCTGCACCTTTGTCCACAACCACTCGGACGATCTGGCTGGCGGCGCCATCGCCAACTTCAGAAAGCTGAGCGTCACCAGCAGCACATTCGTCGACAACAGCGCCTCGGGCCATCACGGCGGTGCCATCTTCAACACCGCAACGCTCAACGTGACCAACAGCACGTTCGTCAACAACAGCGCCGTTCCCGGCAACCTCGATTCAGGCGGCGACGGTGGCGCCATTGCTAACTACGGGAAGCTCACTGTGACCAACACCACGTTTTCAAACAACAGCGCTACCGACAAAGCTGGACGCGGTGGCCTGGGTGGCGCCATCTTCAACTTCGGCCGCTTCAGCGTTTCCAACAGCACCTTCGCCAACAACACCGCCTCCCAAGTGGGCGGCGGTATCTGTACGTTCGATGTGCGTCGCATCACCGTGACGAACTGCACCTTCATCGACAACACGACTGTCCCGGGCAGAGCGGGTGCGATCGGGGGGTTCGGCATCGAGCCGAGTGTCACCTTGAGAAACACGATTGTCGCCAACACCACAGGGGACCCGAATTGCGACGCGTTCAACACCGACAAGGGCCACAACATCGATTCCGGCACGAGTTGTGGTCTCAACAGTTCCAAGGGTTCCCTCAGCAACACCGATCCGCGGCTTGACCCGACGGGGCTCGCCGACCACGGCGGGCCGACGCAAACGATCGCAGTGGACGCCGGCAGCCCAGCGATCAACGCGGGCGACAACGCGGGTTGTCGGGTCGCGCCCGTCAGCAAGCGTGACCAGCGCGGCTTTGCGCGGCCTGGCACAGATGGCAAGAGATGTACGATCGGCGCCTACGAGTTCAACTCGCCGAGCCCGTTCACACGCTGAGCGGAGCGCCATGTTTCCACAACCGGGAGTTGCGAAGTACCGATGCGCCGTTGCAGTCGCATGCACCGCTGCGCTCGCAGTGTTGACGACTCTTGCGGTTGCACCACGCGTCGCCACGGGCCAAACGGTCACGAGCGATCCAGAGCGGGTGCTGATCCAACTGCGCGGCACACCCTTGGCGCGCACGCGGGCAACGCTGGGTGCCACGCGACAGGCACTCAACGCGCAGCGCCTCCGTGTGGCCGCAACGATCGTGCGGTTGGTGGCGCAGGCGCGTGGGCGCGCCGTCGCCAAGAGTGATGTCATCACGGATGAATACTCGGTCGTGTTTCACGGCTTCGCGGCGCGCGTACCGCTGGCGGCGCAGGCGCAGGTACGCCGCCTGCCAGACGTGCAGGCGGTCTATCCCGACGCCGAGGTGCACGCCACCGATGCTCAAAGCGTCGCTTTGATCCAGGCGCCGGCCTTCTGGTCGACGTACTCATACCACGGTGCCGGTAGGGTCATCGCAATTGTCGACACCGGCGTCGACTACGTCCATCCCGACTTGGGCGGCTGTTTCGGCGCCGGCTGCAAGGTCATCGGCGGCTACGACTTCGTCAACCGTGACACCGACCCGGTCGACGACAACGGCCACGGCACCCACGTCGCGTCGATCGCCGCCGGGATCGGTGCGGCGGTCCCGGGTGTGGCGCCCGATGCCAGCATTCTGGCGTACAAGGTTCTTGATGCGACCGGCAGCGGCTCGGACTCGCGCGTCATGGCGGGCATCGAGCGTGCCGTGGATCCCAACCATGACGGCAACCCCGCCGATCATGCCGACGTCATCAACCTCAGCCTCGGGAGAACGGGGGATGCCGACGATCCCGAATCCCAAGCTGTCGACAATGCTACTGCCGCCGGCGTACTGGTGGTTGCATCAGCGGGCAACGATGGCCGGTCCTACTTCACCGTCGGCACACCGGCCGCCGCGCGTACGGCCCTCACCGTGGGCGCCACAGACGAGACCGATCAGGTCGCGGACTTCAGCTCGCGCGGTCCGAGCGCTGGCGCCTACGGGCTCAAACCGGAGATCGTGGCCCCTGGCGTGACCATTTGCGGAGCACAAGCCGCGGGAGTCGGCGGGCAGACCTGCGTCGACGAGAGCCACATTCAACTCACGGGCACGTCCATGGCCGCGCCGCAAGTCGCTGGTGCGGCGGCGTTGCTGCGTGGCGTCTTTCCGACGCTGACACCCGCCGAGGTGAAGTCCCTGCTGGTTCAGAACAGCGTGGATCTCGGCTACGACGCGTTCAAGCAAGGCGCGGGACGTCTCGATGTCGCCGCTGCGGGCAACGCCCGCACCGTGGTAACCCCCGCCACCGTGAGTTTCGGTCGCGACAATTTGTCGCTGTCCACTTGGACCGCAACGCAGCCCTTGACGGTACGCAACATCGACACCAGCTCGCGCGCGTATGCGCTCAGTACCCCGCCCTTACCTACCGGAATCAGTGCGACGTTCACGCCGTCGAGTTTCACCCTTGGGCCTGACGAGACGACGACGGTGGCGTTTGATCTCGCCGTCGACAACACGGTTGTCCCGGACCAGAACGTCTCTCCGTACGCGTATGACAACAGCGTTGTCCTGATCACCTCGGGGACCCAGCAGCAGCGTGTGCCGTTTGCCTTCTTGAAGACCCCGGGATTGCTTGTGCTCAACCAATTGAAGCTTACCTGGGTCAAAGGAGGCTTCCCAGACGTCGTCTCGACTCTGCACATCGGTGGTGTGTTCGACGCCACCGAATTGGACACGAGCTACTTCGCGAGCTTTGCCTCCACCCTCCAAGGTGGATTCACGGTTGGGGTCGTCACCAGCAGCAGCACTGCGCCCGACCAGATGACCTTTCCAGGCTCCCAATGCTCCACGGCGGCGAAGGCGGTCCACTGCCGTGGTAGCAACGGAGAGAAGGCGGATTTCAAGCAGAGCAAGCAGAATGTCTTCAAAGTGACGATCAATGCCCGCAAGCGATCGATTCCATTCGAGCAGGTCGCCGGCAGTGCGGCAGTCGTCGATCTCGTGCCCACAATTGGCGGGGCAAACCTTCACGACAAGATCAGGTGTGGAGTCTCATTCCGCGGTGGCCGTTTCCAAATGAGCTGCCAGAAATAGGTGCAGACGGAGGGATGAGGCTGCGTAATCAACCACCCGCTGACTCCTCCAGCGGTGCGCCACCTGCGCATTCGCTGAACGAGGTCTCGTCGAGCGGAAAGAGACGCTCGACGATGTCGCGGAAGTCGGTGCTGTCTTTAGCCCGCGTGATGGCGTCGCGGAAAGCGTGCGTACCCGGAGCTCCGGCGATGTAGCGGCAAGCGAATTTGCGCATGAGGACCGTGCCGCGCGGGTCGCCTTCACGCTCCACCAGCGCCGTGTGGTTCTTGAGCAAGAGCGTCTGCTGTTCGCGCGCCGTCGGCGGCGGAGGCACCGGCGTGCCGTTGAGCGCGGCGCTGATCTCGCGAAAGATCCACGGTCTGGTTAGCGCAGCGCGCGCCACCATGACCCCGGCGGCTCCGGTCGCTTCGATCGTCCGCAGCGCCGACGCTGCGTCGCGTACGTCGCCGTTGGCGATGACCGGAATCGATACCGCTTGCACCACTTCACCGATCGAATCGAGATGGCACGACTCGCCATAGTGCTGGTCCGCGGTACGGCCGTGGACCGTGATGCCGACGGCGCCGTTGTCCTCGATGCAGCGCGCCACGTCCGGAGCCGTCCGCGCGGCGAGCGACGGCCCCAGGCGAATCTTCGCGGTAACCGGGACGGTACCGGCACCGCGCACGGCGGCGGCAACCAACCGGCCGACGGTTGCCGGGTCGCGCAGGAGGCTTGCCCCCGCCGCATGCCGGCCCATGATGCGTTTCTTGGGACACCCGAAATTCAGGTCGATGAGCGACACCTGCATCTCAGCGAGGCGTCGCGCCGCCTCTTCGATCAGCTCCGGCTCGCGGTCCCACAACTGCACCCCGAGCGGACGTGTCTCTTCCACAACACCGTCGAGCCTATCGGGATCAATCTTCGCTTGCACCCAGCCACCGGCCCACACCATCTCGGTGAACAGCAAACCGCAGCCGCCAAGATCGCGCACAGTGCGACGGTAGATGGAGTCCGTGAATCCTGCGATTGGTGCGGACAGGACCGGCGTCTCCAACTCGAGCGGTCCGAGCTTCAATGTGCGCATGGTGGATGACCGCTAGCAGGTCGCTCCCTGTCGGTTCAAGGGCAGCGGCGCAGATCCGCACCGGCCAGAGGCCGGTGCCACCTCTACGGCAAGCGATCGTCCTCGCCCCGGCGGATGCCGAGCTTCTTGATGCGGCTGCGCAGCGTGCTCGGATTCATGTCCAAGAGCCGCGCCGCGCCTTGCGGCCCATCGATGCGCCATTTCGTCTGCTTGAGAATGGTGACGATGTGACTGCGTTCGACTTCCTCTAAACGCGCCGATGCTTCGCCGTTCCCTCGACTCGTGCGCGCTGCCTCAACCGCAACCGGCGCCGGTGGTGGCGTCGGCAACAACTCGGCAGCCACCTCGAGCTCCTGCCCGGCCGAGAGGATGACGGCGCGTTCGATCACGTTCTCGAGCTCGCGCACGTTCCCGGGCCATGCATACGCCGTCAATCGCTGCATCGCCGCCTTCGGCACACGCGAAATCTTCCTTCCGATCTTCGCGGCAAAACGGGCGACGAAGTAATGCACCAGCAACGGAATATCTTCGACGCGACTGCGCAGCGGCGGCAGCTGCAGCGGAAACACGTTCAGCCGATAGTAGAGGTCTTGGCGGAAGGTACCGTCCGCAACTCCACGGGCGAGGTCGCGGTTGGTCGCCGCGATGACCCGCACATCAGTCTTGATCGTCGTGCCGCCCCCGACGCGCTCGATCTCGTGCTCCTGCAACACGCGCAGCAGCGTGACCTGCACCGCGGGTGGAATTTCACCGATCTCGTCGAGGAAGAGCGTGCCGCCATTCGCGAGCTCGAAGCGGCCGACGCGGCGCTCCATCGCGCCCGTGAAGGCGCCTTTCTCGTGCCCGAATAGCTCGCTCTCGATCAGGCCGCTCGGCAACGCGGCGCAATTCACTTTGATGAGCGGTCGATCTTTCCGGTGGCTGTGGGCGTGCACGGCGCGCGCGATCAGCTCCTTGCCGGTCCCCGTTTCACCAAGGATCAGGACCGACGAATCGGTCGCCGCCACCAGTCGCACTTTCTCCATCACCGCATTGAGGGCACGGCTCTGTCCGACGATCTCATCGATGTTGTGGACGGAGCGGATCTCCTCTTGCAGATATTCGTTCTGCAGGTGGAGTTGGCGCAACTCTTCTTCGGCGCGGCGGCGCTCGTCGACGTCACGGAGAATCAGGGTGTGCAGCCTGCGCCCACCCACTTCGACGCCCGAGATCGTCGCCTCGATGGCGAACTCGTGCCCGTCCGCGGCGCGGGCCGTGAGCCCGTCGGGCGCCCAGATGTACGGGGCCTGCTCACCGCGCCCGAACGCGTGCAGCGACCGATCGAGCGCCGCAGCGAAGCCGTCGGTCAGGAAGCGATCGAGCGGGTGCCCGATGGCTTCGGTCGCCGCACAGCGGAAGACCTTCTCTGCCGCATCATTGAACAGCTCAATGCGCCGGCCGGCATCGAAGGTGACAATGGCGTCCATGGCCGAGTCGAGGATGCGCGCCAGCCGCTCCTCGCTCTCGCGCAACGCCGCTGCCGCACGCAGGCGTTCGATCTCGGCCCGCGCCCGTGATGCGAAAATGCGCATGATCGAGATGCCGCGTGGACCGTCCGGCATGGGTTGGTCGTCGATGATCGCGAGGTGCCCGACCACTTTCCCGCTCGAGTCGAGGAGCGGCACACCGCAGTAGCTCTCGGCCCGCCAGTCGACGAGTGCTGTGTCGGCGGGGAAGAGCTGTTGCAGACACTCAGGATGATGCGACATCTCCCCGTTGAGCACCGCTTCGCACGGCGTGCCGGCGACCGGGACCTCAACATTGTCCATGAACGTCCCACGCCCCCAGAGCGCCAAGGTCCGGAAGCGGACGCGGTCTGCACTCAGCTCGGACACGAATGAGTATTGCGTGTCGAGAGCCGCGGCGAGCGCTCGGACCAGCGAACGGAAGAACTCGTCACCGGTCTCCGCCTCCACGCCCTCAACAATGGCGCGCAAGGCGGCGTCTTCACCGAGGCGTTGTTGCATCACGACGACACCGAGACTCTCGTTGTCCCCCTTTGACCCTTCTGCCAACTGTGCTTGCATATCATTCGTGCATTTGAGGGCAAAGAGGGCGAAACCTCCGCAACGATTGGGCATCGAATGGTCATGTCCGACCACACCCGACAGGGGATCTGCGGGTCCTCGGACAGAGATCCGACGTACTGGGGATTTCCGCGCATGACATGCCAACAACTCACAGACTTCATAGTTGACTACCGTTCCGGTGCTCTCAGCCCTGACGTCCGGACACAGTTCGATGCACACCTCGCGGCGTGTACCGACTGCGTCGCGTACCTGAAGAGCTACGAGGAGACGATTAGGCTCGCCCGCGGTGCCTACGGACAGGCCGACGATCCGATCCCCGCAGACGTGCCGGAAAAGTTGGTCCAGGCGGTCCTGGCCACACGGCGCAAGCGTCTGGGCTGACGCCCGAGGTGCCCACGCCGAACGAGCGGCGGGTTTGACCGCCCGCGGCACCACTGGTATGCAGGCGGCCCATGGCTCGCGCGGAGGTCAATCCGCCGGAGAGTCCCCTGGAACGCCTTGGAGCAGACCGTGTGAGCGAGGCCTTCATGGCCCGGCTGATCGATAGCAGCCGCGATTGCATCAAGGTGCTCGACCTCGACGGGCGGTTGCTGTCGGTGAACGCCGGCGGGATAGACGCGCTCGAAATCCGCGACTTGGCGGCGCTCGTCGGCTCGTTGTGGATCGATTTCTGGCAAGGCGCGGATCACGAGGCCGCCGCTGTGGCAGTCGACACCGCCAGGCGTGGCGAGGTCGGTCGCTTCGTTGGATTCTTCCCCACCACACAGACGCGCACACCGAAGTGGTGGGATGTTGTGGTCAGTGCCATTTGCGACCCCACGGGCAAGCCCGAGAAGCTGCTCGCCGTCTCACGCGACGTGACGGAGTGGAAGCGTTCCGAGAATCTGTTGCGGGTGCTGAATGCGGAACGGCAGGCGCTCCTCGACGTCAATCGCGCCGTCAGCCGCCATCTCGAACGTGACGAGTTGTTCGGCCAGATCGCAGCGTGCCTCGGAAATCTCTTCGAGACCGACCGCTTCGGCATCGAGCTGCCGATCGAAGGCAACCGGTTACAAGGACATATACTCACGCCGAACGCTGGGCACCCGATCCCCACACGCGTGAAAGTTCTGCCGACCGAAGGCACGGCATGCAACTGGGTGTTACAAGCCCGACAGCGGCTGGTCACAGGCTCCCGGGCTGAGGTGCGCGAACGATTTCCACTGACGTACGAGGTAATGAGCCACGAGGGCATGGAGTCGTTGTGCGCGATGCCGCTCATCAGCGACGACCGCGCGTGCGGTGTGCTGTACTTCATGGCCGCGCGGCACGCCGCCTACGAAGAGTTGCCGCGGGCGTTGCTCGAGCAGGTAGCGGGTGCGGTAGCGGTGGCGCTGGACGACTGCCTCGCACACGAGGAGTTGCGCGAGAAGTCCCGTCAGGCACTGACGGAAAGCGAAGACCGCTTCCGCGACTTGTTCGATGAAGCACCCATTGCCTATGTGCACGAAGGTCTCGACACGCGGTTCATTCGGGCCAACCGCACGGCGATGCGCATTCTGGGCATCACGCCGGAAGAAATTGCCGGCACGTACGGAAGGACGTTCATCCCGGACACACCCGATGCCCAGGGACGGCTCCGCGAGGCTTTGGAGTCAATCGGGCGCGGCACCGACACGAGCGGCGTCGTGCTCGAGCTGCGTCGCAAGGACAACGGCAAGCCCATTTGGATTCAGTGGTGGTCCCGGCCCGACCCCAGCACCACGTATACGCGCACGATGTTCATCGACATCACCGACCGCGTGTTGATCGAGCAGGAAAAGGCGCGGCTGGAAGCGCAGAATACATACCTCCAAGAGGAGATCCGCAGCGACCACAACTTCGAGGAGATCGTCGGTAACAGCCCGCCCCTGCTGGATGTCTTGCGCAAGGTGGAGCGTGTTGCCGGCACCGATTCGACCGTCCTGATCCTCGGCGAAACCGGTACGGGGAAGGAGCTGTTCGCTCGGGCAATCCATAGCCGCAGCAGCCGCAGGGACCGGCCATTGGTGAAGGTCAATTGCGGAGCAATCGCCGCCGGGCTGGTTGAAAGCGAGCTCTTCGGGCACGTCAAAGGGGCGTTCACGGGCGCCATCCAGCGGCGCATCGGGCGCTTCGAGCTGGCAGATGGCGGGACAATCTTCCTCGACGAAGTCGGCGAGCTGCCGCTCGACACCCAAGCCAAGCTCCTGCGCGTCCTGCAAGAACACGAATTCGAGCCGGTCGGCAGCAGCCAAACCGTGCGTGTCGACGTGCGCGTCATCGCCGCGACCAACCGCGATTTCGATGAGAGCGTGCGGTCCGGAAGGTTCCGCGCCGATCTGCTCTACCGCCTGAACGTCTTCCCCCTGCGCGTCCCTGCGCTGCGCGAACGCCCGGAGGACATCCCGCTCCTCATCAGCTTCTTCGTCACCACGCTCGCAAAGAAGCTCGGCAAACCTCTGGAAGGGTTCAGCCGCAGTGCCATGGAGCAGCTGATACGCTATCCGTGGCCCGGGAACGTACGTGAGTTGCAGAACATCGTCGAGCGCGCGGCGATCCTCGCCCAAACTCCGGTGCTGGAGGTCGAGAGCCATCTCCTGGGACAAAGCGACCGGCCTACTCCGTCGCAGCTCCTCGGAGCCCTGCCCGATCCCGAGACTGAGAGCCCACCGTCCCTCGAACAGATGGAGCGCTCCTACATCATCAATGTCTTGCGGGCCACGCACGGGGTGGTCGAAGGGCCGCGCGGCGCCGCTGGTGTTCTCGATCTCCACCCCAACACACTACGCAGCCGGATCAAAAAGCTCGCTATCCAACGCAGCGACTACGAGATTTCGTAGGCGGCGGATAGGCTCCGTCGGGTGGAGCGTTAACGCCCGAACACGAGTACTAGGCTTAGGCAGGCCGTTGTTCATCGCCATCCAGCTACCGCCGCCGTCGGTGCTCTTGAACACGCCGGTGGGGTCGGCGCCGACGTAGAGGGTCTGCGGGGCGGTGGGATCGATTGCCAATGCGAAAACGTCCGTGGTGCTCCAGCCCGGATTCATCACCGTCCAGCTACCCGCGCCGTCGGTGCTCTTGAAAACGCCGCTGCTGAAGGTTCCCGCGTAAAGGGTCTGCGGCGCGGTCGGGTCGAGCGCCAACGCTGGAACGAAAGTGTTGTTCAAGCCGCTATTCACCGGCGGATAGCCCGGACAAGGCGGATCTTCCGTCTGTGGCGCGACATTCGGCGGCTTCAGTTGATCGTCAGTCGCGACGTCGAAGACGAGTACGTCGAGGTCCTCCGGAGAGTGAACGTTGCCGAGAATCGTTTGCGTCGTTTTCGGCGGCGGCTGGAGCAGCGAGGAACCGTCACGCACGTCAGGCTCGGACCGCGACCCGCTGCGAGCGCCGATCCTGACGACAACGTGATGCTCGCAACCGCCCTCGTCGGTAGAGCACAGTACTTGATCACGAACGATCCAGACCTGCTCGATATCGCGCCTGAGGAGAAAAAACGGTATCGCTTCTCCATACTGACGCCAGCTGCATTTCTTGACGGGCTGCAACGTTCGGAAAAGCAGAGTTGATGCCGAAAGCCAGCAGTCTGGCTTTATCCGAGGACGTCTACTGATTACCGGCCCCTCACCATCTCGACGTACTCATCCACGGAGGGGTTGCCCAAGTCCTCAAAGCTCTTGCGGCAATACCCAATCCACTTGTCCCAGCCCTGAGCACTGCGAGAGGTGGCCTTCTTGCGGATGTATACACGGCCGTTTTCAGGAACCAATTCAACGTCGGTGCCGGGCTTGAGTCCGAATTGGTTCTGCACTCTTTTGGGAATCGTGATCTGTCCTTGCGCGGCGATCTTCATGTGGACAGTATTATGAGCACGCGGACAGAAATCTCAAGCGGCGTGAACCGACACCGCAGTTCGCGGCTGATTTCGCACGAATCTCTGAACACGCTTCATCATGGATCCTCGTACCCCGCCAATGCTGCCTCATCCAGTTCAATCACGGGTTCGTTGCTCGGTTCCTCGTATCCGGCCGGCAGCCCACCGTTTTCGTGCCCGATCGCCCGGTACCCGCGTAGGGGTCTCTCGACCATCCGAACGGCGAGTTCCGCTTGACCTCGTTCCGCCAGGTCGGGCAGCCTTCGAATTGCCAATGCAGAGGGGCAAATCTATGACAATCACCTCCCATCTCTTCGAAGCCTACCTCAAGTGCCCCACCAAGTGTTGGCTCCGGTCGCGCGGTGAAGCCGGCGGCAGCAACGCATACGCGGACTGGGTGCGGACTCAAGAGGAGTCCTACCACAGCGAGGGCATCAAATGCTTGCTAGAGGCCGTCCCCCATAGTGAGCGCGTCATCGCCCCGCCCGCGACGGACAACCCGAAGACGGCCAAATGGCGCCTGGCCGTGGGCCTGCTGGTGCAGGCGCAGAATCTGGAATCCCATCTGCACGCGGTGGAGCGCCTGCCCTCGGAAGGCCGGGGCAATCTCGCCCAGTTCATGGCCATTCGCTTCGCGTTCACCAACAAGCTCACCAAGGACGACAAGCTGCTCCTGGCGTTCGACGTGCGGGTGCTGTCCGAACTGCTTGGACGCGAGGTGAGTCTCGGCAGGATCATCCACGGCGACGACCACGCCACCCTGAAGGTGAAGACCTCGACCCTGAGGAGCGGGGTGCGGACACGGACCGAGAAGATCGCGGCGCTGCTGTCCAGCCCTTCGCCTCCCGACCTCATTCTTAACCGGCACTGCGCTGAGTGCGAATTCCGAGCCCGCTGCCGCCAGAAGGCGATGGAGAAGGACGACCTCAGCCTGCTGGCCAACATGACGGAGAAAGAGCGAAAGAAATTCCGCAGCAAAGGCATCTTCACCGTCACCCAACTCTCTTTCACCTTCCGGCCCCGCCGACGGCGCAGGCGGCTGCGGGACAAGCGGGAGAAGTATCACCACTCGTTGAAGGCGCTCGCGATTCGGGAACAGAGAATCCACGTCGTCGGAAGCCAGGAACTGAAGATCGAAGGTACACCAGTCTATCTGGATGTTGAGGGGCTTCCAGACCGCGATTTCTACTACCTCATCGGCGTGCGAATCAGGAACGGCGACTCGGTCGTGCAGCACAGCCTGTGGGCCGATAGTGCGGATGAGGAAAAGCGGATCTGGACCGACTTCCTCGGCGTCCTGTCAGGAATCGAGAACCCGGTCTTGGTCCACTACGGCAGCTACGAGACGACCTTTTTGAAACGAATGCACGAACGCTACGGAGAGCCGCCTGACGGTTCTGGGCCAGCCAAAGCGATCCATTCCGCGGTGAATCTTCTGTCTTTGATTTTCGCGCAGGTCTATTTCCCCACCTTCTCCAATGGCCTGAAGGACATTGCTGGACATCTAGGATTCCAATGGACAGACTCCGCCGCGTCAGGCATGCAAACCATCCGCTGGCGACATCAATGGGCAGCCTCCCGAGCGCCTTCGCTGAAACAGTCGCTCCTAATATACAACGCCCAGGATTGCGAAGCTGTCGAAGTGGTAGCGAGCAAGCTGGTCGAATTGCATCTTGAAAAGGTCACCTCTCCTCAAGGGCGGCAGGAGATCGATTTCCTTGGTCGACCTCGCCAGCAAACATCAGAGAAGGGCGCAGAAGTACACCGTGCATTTGATGCCATTGTCAAAGGGGCCCATGCGACGTACCAAGAACGAAGGATCATCATCAAACGTTATGGGCGCGCCGGTGACGCCAGTGAGTGCGGTCCTCAAGCGGGGAGACCAGTGCTCGTTCGCCGCTGGGTATACAATTTGAAACCCAACAGAACAGTCAAGGTTCGGCGCCGCCTGAAATGCCCCAGGTGCGGTCGCCCTCAGCCGAGACCGAACAGGAGAATGGCCAGCCTGTTGGTCACTGATCTAAAGTTTACAGCTCAGGGGGTCAAGAGAGTCGTTACCAAATACGTTGGACCGAAGATAAACTGCTCCCGATGCAAGGACTACTTTAATCCACGAGCGATAGCTGAGTTCGGACGGGGGAGGAAATATGGGGAAGGCTTCATGGCGTGGGCAGTTCATCAGCGGGTCGTCTACAGGCTTCCCTATAGGACGATCGCTCAGGCAGCCCTCGAGATGTTCAATATCCATGTCGGGATTACGTCAACTGGCGCATTTGTCGAATACTTCGCGCAAAGGCACTTGAAGACCGAGGCGCGGCTGCTTGAGGGTATTCTCGAATCCACGTTTCTTCACGTCGATGAAACCCAGATCAGCATCCAGGGCATCAATCAGTATGTCTGGGTATTCACGGACGGCCAGCGGGTGGTCTTCAGGATTACCGAAACGCGAGAATGTGACATGGTCCATGAGATGTTGGCCGGCTACAACGGTATTCTCGTAACTGACTTCTATGGCGGCTATGATGCTGTGAAGTGCAGGCAGCAAAAGTGCCTTGTCCATCTGATCAGAGACATCAATGATGATCTTTGGAGGGAGCCGTTCAATGGGGAGTTCGAGGCCTTCACGCTGGGCGTGCGTGACCTGTTCCAGCCAATCTTTGAGGATCTGCAGAGATATGGCAGCAAGAAGCGACACCTCTCCAAGCACGGCCATCACGTGGATCGCTTCTACCGCGAGCACATTGATAAGAAAGATTACAAGAGCGAGGTCGGAACGAAGTACCAGAAGCGCTTCAAGCGGTATCGTGAGAGCCTCTTCACGTTTCTTCGTGACGATAGTATCCCCTGGAACAACAACATGGCAGAGAGGGCGATCAGGCATATTGCCGTTCAGAGGAAGATCTCTGGGGCTTTCGGCAAAAGGACAATTCCACAGTACCTGCGTCTCCTGGGGGTTGCTCAATCTTGTCGTTTTCAAGAGAAGTCCTTCCTGAAATTCCTTTTGTCGGGCAAAGGGGATGTGAATGAATACGTGGAGCGGAGGAGGGGTTGCCGTGTTGAGATATTCCGACGACGCATTCCTTGTGCGCCCGAAGCGGGGTAAAGCCTCCCTGATCACGAGTTTGTCATGTCCGGATGGCCCAAATGATCAATGAGAAGCTTGTCCCTTTGTGTAATCCCCGGGCCCGCACAAGAAAACGGCCGAAGGTTGATCCTCGTCGAGCGGACGTATCGCGGGGTTTCCGCATCATCCGCGATCCCAGCGACGTCGAGGCTGGCGTGCTGCAGGACGTTGACCTGCGGAAGCTCTGGAACTCCGAGCATCCCGAGCTGCTTCACGGAGCAGTCTGAGCCAGAGCTACTGATTGTATCGCGGCCCCAGGTCCTGCCAGCTCTTCGGATAGCGCCCGCCCTGGCCGTCGTACTTGGTCAGCGCGTCGACGTCTTGCTCCTTCTTCAGCAGCGCGCCGATGAAGGGAGTGTGTGCTTCGAGCTTGTCCTTGCTCATGCCGGAACGCAGTAGGGCTGTGATCCAGTCGATCAGCTCGGAGGTCGACGGCTTCTTGCGTAGCTCGTTCTGCTCGCGCAGCCAGTAGAACTTGATGAGGACCTGGTCGAGGAGCTTGGCGTCGAGGTTGGGGTGATGCACGTCGATAATCTGGCGCATCAGCTTCACGTCGGGGAATTCGATGTAGTAGAAGATGCAGCGCCGCAGGAAGGCGTCGGGCAGCTCTTTCTCGTTGTTCGAGGTGATCATCACGACGGGACGGTGGCGCGCAGTGATGTCCTCGCTGGTCTCGATGATCGAGAAGCGCATCTCGTCGAGCTCGCGCAGCAGGTCGTTGGGAAACTCGAGGTCGGCCTTATCGATCTCATCGATGAGCAGCACGTGGCGTTCCTCGGCGGCGAAGGTCTGGCCGAGCGGTCCGAGCTTGATGTAGCGGCGGATGTCGGAAACATCGCCGGTGCCGAAGCGGCTGTCGTTGAGGCGCTGCACGGTATCGTAGACGTACAGCCCGTCGGCGGCCTTGGTGGTCGACTTGATGTGCCACGACAGCATCGGCATCTCCAAGCCGTCGGCGACGGGTTTCGCCAGCACCGTC
>JBGQHM010000144.1:0-14667 GCA_041497995.1 Binatia bacterium
CGGGCGGATGGCGACTACAGCCTGATCGTCGATGGCAACGCGGTGGTCGCGTCGCGCGAAGATGGGCACCACTTACTCATCACGCCGACGAAGGCCGTACTGCACCGGGCCGCACCAGCCCCTGACCCGGCGTCGCCGTGCGACGCCGACTGCATCCCGATCCTGCGTCGGTAGCTCGCCAACGCAGGCAACGCGTAGCTGGCTAGAGCGTGACCTCCAGGGGGCGTTTCTTCAACGCACTCACCTTGAGCACGGAGAAGCCGAGAATGTTGCCGTCAGCGTCAACCTTCTCCATCACTTGGTCTGACGATGTCTCGCGGAAGTAGCCTTCCTTCTGCTCGAACATGACTTCGAGATAGTCACCTTCCGCGTCGTACCAGATTTTCACGTTTCTGCTGGCCATACCTGCCGTCCCTTCTTGATCGTGTCGGTGAGGTACGCAGTGAGCACGAAAGCGTCGTTCCCAACCACCTTCACAACTACGCACAAGTACTTGTCGCCCACGCTGTGCCCACGTACCAGCGATAGTACAACCGCGCATGCAAGTCACTCAACGATTGCACTACGCGCACGGGCCGAGCCAGGGCCTCGGCAATCGCCGCGTCCAGGTCGGCCATCTCCGGATGCTCACGAATGTGCGCCAGGCGTTCGTCCGTGAGTCGAATCGCACGTCCTTCGTAGTCGCGCAGGGACCTCACTGCTACAGCTCCTCCAGCAACGCCTTGGCCTCGATCAGATCGCGCGTGTCGAAGCCTTCGGTGAACCAGTCGTAGACCGGGGCGAGGAGGGCGCGGGCCTGGTCGCGCTTGCCCTGGCGCTGCCAGAGCCGCGCCAGGCTGGTGGCGGCGCGCAGCTCGAACGTCTTCGCCTCTTGCCGCCGGGCGATCTCCAGGGACTGGCCGAAGAGCGCCTCCGCTTCCGATTGCGGATTTGGGATTGCGGATTGCGGATTGGGGGAGGGGAAATCCGCATTCCGCATTCCGCAATCCGCAATCAGGATCTCGGCCCGCAGCCGGTGGAGCTCGGCGTCATAGTAGTGCTGTCCCTGTTGCTCGGCTTGCGCGACGCCGAGTGCGAGCGCGCCCAGGGCCTCGTCGCGGCGCCCGACCTTCCGGAGGCCGTCGGCGAGTATGAAGAGGCTCGCGGGCGCTCCGAGCCCGCTCCCGGTCCGAGCCAGCTCGATCAGCGCTTGTTGCATCTCCGCGATGCCCGCCTCGCCCTCGCCCGATTCGACCCGGGCCCAGCCGCGAAGGAACCTTCCCGCTCCGAGGTACACCGGAAACCCGAGTTGCTCGGCGAGACTCACAATTTCTCCGGTGCGTTCCCGCGTCCGGTCGACCTCGGCGCGCTGGGAATGGACGATTGCAGCATTGCAGAGAGCCTCCACCAGACTGAGCGGATGTTGCAGGTGCTGCGCCAGCGCCCTCGCCTCCTCGCTCAAAGCCAGCGCCTGGTCGGGATGGCCTAAGTACACGTGACACTGGGACGCCAACTCGTGGGCGACGACGCCCATATCGGCTCCGATTCTGTACACCTGAGACCCGTGCTCGCCGGGATTGTACAATTGGATGCTCTGCTCGAAATGCTGCAACGCGCGCGAGAAGTTGCCCGGGTAGAACAACGTGGCGCCAACGACGTAGTGAGCCGAGAGGAGGTCATACGCGTCTCCCGTGCGCTCGGCTGCTACCAGGGCCTCCTGCGCGACCTCGGCCGCAGTCGCGAAGTCACCCTTAAAGTAATAGGCCGCCGCCGTGCTCACGAGCACTCGCGGCAGCTCGGGCGACTCGCCAATGTGGGAAGCCAGCTCGCGCGCGCGTGCGTAGGTCTGCTCGTACTCCGGATGCGCCCATCCCCTGGCTGCGGCGAGCGGCGCCCCGATCGCCATCTGCAGCCCGAGCTCCTGCTGATTGCGTTCGCGCGTCTCTGGCAGCGTCCCGACCAGCGCGAGGGCGCGCCGCAGATGGCCGATGGCCTCCTCGTTCGCAGAGCGCTCTGTGGCGCGCTCGCCCGCCCGCTGGTAGTGCGTGATCGCCGGCGATGCGAGCCCGGCCTGGTCGTAGTGCCGCGCGATCACCTCGGGTTCGGACACGACGCGCTCGGGGAAGCGCTCTTCCAGCACCTGGGCGACGCGCGCGTGCAGCCGCTGGCGCGTGCGCTTGAGCAGCGACTGGTACGCCGTCTCCTGGATCAGCGCGTGCTTGAAGGTGTACGTGGCCGCGGGCGGCTCGCCGCGCGCGAAGAGGATCTCCGCGTCGACCAGGCGCCCGAGCCCGTGGCGCAGGGCGGCCTCGTCCATGCCCACCATAGGGACTGTCGACAGACTCGCAAACCCGGCTTCGACGAGCTCAGCCTGAGCGGTTGTTGCTTTGATTGCGGGAAAGTTTTCCCGCTCACCCTGAGCTCGTCGAAGGGTGAGCGCCGCCAGCAGCGGATACCCGAACTCGCGTCCCAGCACCGCCGCCCGCTGCGCCACTTCCTTCGCCGTGGAGAGTCGGTCGAGCCGCCCCATCAGCGAGTCGGCGAGGCTGGCCGGAATTGCCTCCACGCCGCGCGCCGCTCCGGGTTCCATGACGGATTTGGTCAGCTCCTCGACGAAGAGTGGCACCCCGTCGGCGCGGGCGACGAGGGCGTCGATGACATCATCGGGCAGACGCCCTTCGAGACGCCTGTCCTGAGCACCGTCGAAGGGCCGCCCAACAGAGGGCAGCTCCTCAGGGCGAACGGTTGCTGATTCATTTAAATGGGAAGAATTCTCCGTTCGCGCTGAGGAGGCCGCATCTTTTTGCGGCCGTCTCGAAGCGCCAGCCTCGGGATGCGAAGCGACCTCCGACACCAGGCGCTCCACCATGTCGCGCGCCTGGCGCTTGGTGAGCCGGGCGAGCTGCACGGTGGTCAGGTTGGAGCGCGCCGGCCAGGGCGGGGTAAACTCCGGGCGCGCCGTGGCGAGGAGCAGCACGCGCGCCGTCGGGCTCTGCGCGATCAGGTGCCCCAACAGCTCCAGTGTCGAGACGTCGCACCAGTGCAGATCCTCGACGAACAGCACCAGCGGCTGCACCGCGCTCAGCGACAGGTTCCACTGCGCCAGCAGGTCAATCGTCTTGCGTCGCTGCAGCTCGGGACTCAGCTGCAGCCGCGTGGGCGGCGGCAGACTGAGAAAGTCGGCGAGCAGGGCCACGGTCTCCGGTGAGGCGAGTGCGCCGAGTCCATTTTCGAGCTTGCCGAGTTGCTCGGCCGCGGTGTCCTCGGGGGCGAACGCCAGCCCCTGCGATACCAGCGCGATCACCGGATGGAAGGGCGTGCCTTCCGTGTACGGCGTCGCGCCGCATTCGAGCCACGTGTGCGGCACGTCCGCCAGGTGCTCGTGCAGTTGGTAGACGAGCCGCGACTTGCCGACGCCCGCTTCGCCGAGGACGACGACGTTCTGTCCTTCGCCGTCCTGCGCCCGCTCCCAGCGATCGACGAGTGTCGCCAGCTCGATGTCGCGGCCGACGAAGCGCGTCAGGTGTCCCGCCGCAACAGCGAGCCGGCTGCGCACCCCGCTCGGCTGCACGACGCGATAGAGCGTCACCGGCTCGCGCACGCCTTTGAGCATCTGCGGCCCGCGGTCCTCGACCACGAACAGCCCGCCGACCAGCCGCTGCGTGGCGGCGGTTATCACCACGGTGTCGGGCTCGGCCGCGCCTTGCACGCGCGCCGCGACGTTCGCCGTCTCGCCGAAGACCTCGCCGCCGTCGGCGATCACCACCGGCCCGGTGTGCATGCCGACGCGGACGGAAAGGTTGTTGGTTGTTAGGTTGTTCGTTGTTATGGAAGAAGGGTGCTCGTCTTCACCTAACAACCTAACAACCAACAACGTAACAACCTCGACAATCGCCAGGCCAGCACGCACCGCACGCTCCGGATCGTCCTCCCGTGCAACGGGCCAGCCGAAGTAGATGAGCAGCCCATCGCCGAGGTTCTTGGCGACGTGGCCGCCGAACTTTTCGACGGCCTCGGTCGCGGCGCGCTGGTAACGCGAAATGACATCGCGCCACTCCTCGGCATCGAGCTGCTGCGACAGCGGCGTCGAGCCGACGAGATCGCAGAACAACACAGTGAGCTGGCGGCGCTCGCCGTCGGAATGGGTGTCGGGTGTAAGGTGTCGGGTGTCGGCGGTTTGACCCGACACCAACGACGCGCCGCAGCCGCCGCAGAACTTCTCGCCGGGGTCGTTCGTCGCGCCGCACGCAGCGCACAGTGCAGCGAGCGTGGCCCCGCATTCCGCGCAGAAGCGGCGCTCGGCGCGGTTGTCGTGGTTACAGGACGGGCAGCGCATCGCAGGTCTTCTCGCCCGCGGTGACTACCACACCCGGCGCGGACTTCGGAAGGAGCGCAGTGTCTTTAGAACAACCCCCAAGGCTGGGCGATCAAACGGTGCTCGGTAGCTCCTTCATCGCCTCCGCGCTTCTGCGTCTCGGCGTTGCATTCCGATCTCAGGCTGGCAGCGGTACTGCACCGGGCGTGTACTCCGCTTGCCAATCGACCATCGCGGAGAAGCTGCGGAGCAGACCATCGAGACCGCGTGTCTGCGGCTCGATGATCCGCAGCGCGTACACGATCGCCTCCAGGGTCGCCACGTATGACGCTCGCGGCTCGGGGCGGATGCGGTAACGGCTCGGCTCGCTCGGCGTCAGCCCGACGTGCGGGAGATCGTGCAGCCACTGATGGGCATCGTAGATCTTCTTGGCGTGGAACCACGTGCCATCGAGAATGACCAGATGACGCGGCTGCTCCTCAACTCGCAGCGTCGCCAGCTCGCGTGCGCCGGCCGTCGGGTAGAGCAACGCCGTCCCTTCCGGCAGCTGCGCGCGGATGGCGGAGCTGTCCTCCCAGGGCGAGCACGCCTCGACGCGGAGGTTCTCCAACGCGAGTCGCGCGATGCGCACCGTGCCGATCGCGTGGAAGCGCTCGCGCGGGTGCTGCAGAATGATGATGCCCGTGTGGTTCGCGACGCGTTCGATGGACGCACAGATGCAGGCGACCTGCGGCTTGAAGCACTGATAGCACTCCAGGCGAGGGTCGCGGCCGTCGAGTGTGGGCTGGCGCTGGCGCGGAAACATCTGGCTCTGCCTACGCGACGAGAAACTCGATCATGCGCGGGAAAGGACACGGGAGGGACAGCGGATGGCGAACTCTTGTGCCACCCTGCCACCGAAGGAAACGCCTAACCTCAATCCGAAAAAAGAACTCAACGCAAAGTCGCCAAGGCGCAGAGGCGCAAAGGGTTTAGTCCGATTGCACGCGCAGGACGATCGAGGAGTCGACGTACGCGTTCACCGCGTGCCCCGCTCTTCGAGGAGCAGTTCCAACGATCGCACCGGCCATCGCGCCGGGCGAAAGCGTTTGCCGCGAATCTGAGTAAATGGACGGTGCGCGGGCACAATCACCGTGCCCGTCGACACTGTGGCAGGGATGAGGCGTACGATCGAACGATTTCGGTCCGTCACCTCCATCTCAACGCCGCGCTCCACGGCGCGCAGGTGCTCGGAGAGATGGTCCTTGAACTCAGCGATCCTAACCCTTTTCATGGCCAGATCTAGCCAGATCAGGCCGCGATGGTCAAGATTCGTCGGCAGCCCGTTCCGGGCCGAACGAGATCATCTCGCCCGTTAGCGCTCGGCGAGCACGACGCGGACCGGAGACGGGGGCAGGTCGTGGAGCGTCGTGCGTCCAAAGCCGGCGTTGCGCAGCATCGTCTGATATTCGGCGAAGGTGTACGCGTCGCCAGCGGGCGTACCCGCCAGCATGACGAGGGAGAAACAGACAGCGTCGGCCGGACCCGAGCGGTCGTCGTTCGGCACGAACTCGACGATCACGGCGCGGCCGCCCGGGGCGAGCGCAGCGCGCGCCTTAGCAAGCAGCCGCTCGCACGCCCCCGGATCGAAGTGGTGGAGGATGTTCGGGAGCAGCACGAGGTCGTAGCCATCACCGAATGGCACGTCGAAGGCGCTCCCAGGAAGCGTGCGGAACCGCCCCGCGACGCCGGCAGCACGCGCGTGCTCTTCGGCCACTGCGAGGACATTCTTCCAGTCGAGCGCGCTCACCTGCACACCGGGGTTGAGCCGCGCTAGCGTGATCCCGAACATGCCGTGGCCCGCCGCGATGTCGAGGACCTTCCAGGGCGGGGCATGTTCGACGTCGAGGAGGTTCGCGAGTAACACGGCTGACATGCCGGCGAGCGGCGCCATGGCGCGAGCAAACTCGACCCACATGGGATGCTCGGGTGCCAGCGACCCAGCGTCCGGCACCGCCGTACCGCCGCGGCGCACCGCATCAGTGAGATGGGCAAAGCCTTCGACGACCATCGGCGAAGCGATGAACCCGATCGCTGAGCCAAGATAGGCCGGTGAGTTGCGGTCGAGGAACGCCGCGGCGGTTGCGCCGAGGCCGTAGCGCTCGCCGTCGCGCGTGAGGAACCCATCCATCACGAGGTGGTTCAGCAACGAGCGCAGACCACGAGGCGCCGCGTGACAATGCGTTGCGAGCGCGTCGACGGTCGCTGCACCCGCAGCTATCTGCGTGAAGACATCCAGCTCGACCGCGGCCTTGAGAGCCGCCGTACGCTGGTAGCCGGTGAAGGTGTCCCACAAGAGAGAGAGTGACGGATCGTCGTTTGCCATGTTCGTCTTCTATCCAATGCGGTGCGCGGCGACAATCCGGGATGATTCGGTGCGTCTCCAGATCAGTTCACCCAACTTGGCGAAGCAATTTCGTCCTAGCCATTACACGCCGAGCCGCCGCAAAAGGTTACAGCACGGCACGCTAGCAGCAGACGTGTTCGCTGCACCGGGCTCGTTCGCCTTCACGCTCCTACGGTATCGAAAGCGGGCAACACACTCTTGTCGATGAACGCCCGCGCCTCGCGCAGCACCTCCGGCAGATGCGCCAGGAAGCCCATGTGGCTGGTGGGGTACCAGTGAATCGCCGGCTTCCCCCAGTGCTGCCACATCCCCTTGACCACACGTGGAGCGAAGAAGCGATCATTCGACGCGGCAACCAGAAGAATCCGGGCCGCCGGCAGCTTGGGGAGCAGGTCATGCCAGCCCACGGCGGCAACGAACTTGCCGAACTCCTCGCGGCCCCAGCCGAAAGACCGGAGATCGCGCCGCATCTTCGCGAGTACCGGCGCATCGGCGACCAAAGCCTCCAGATCCATGTGCGCAGCGAGGGGAACTGAAAAGGCGAAGCGCTCCTCCAGACAGGTGAGGCACAACGTCAAGGCGCCGCCCAGGCTCAGACCCGAGACACCGACGGGCCGGTCATCCTCCCTGATCAGCCAGCTCAACAGCGTCCGGGCGTCGAGCAGCGTCTGGCGCAGGGCCTCGAAGCTGCGCACCATGTCGGCCGTCCAGTACAGCTCGCCGCTGAAGCGCGAGCCGCGCGGTGTGCGGCGCCCGTGGTAGGGGAACTGCATCTGGATGACCTCGACATTGAGTCGGAGCGCCATGCTCGTCAGCAGTGTGAACTCCTCGATGTAGCTCTCGGGTTGCATGTAGCCGTGCAGGTAGAGGAGGCGCGGCCGACGGCGTGCCGCCACCGGGCGGATGCGCCGCGCGTAGACGTGGTGCGTCTCGCAGTAGTCCTCAAGGTATCGCCGGCGGAACTTGCGCTCGATCGGAACGTGCAGGGAGCGGAACTCGATATCTTCGCTGATCAGACCAGGCACCCGCCACCGCGCGTGCACGCTCACCTCGGGCACCCGCGACGGCGCCGGGAACAACTCCTCCAGCGGACGTCCGGCGTAGGTTTCGAGATCAGCCAGTGTGTTGGACACTGGGTGCGTCACGTACTGCAGGACCTCGCTCAATGCACCGGCCACGAGATCGGGATGCCATGCTGCTGATCGTTCCGTGCTTGCGCTCCCTTCAGTTGGAGCTGCTGCAGCACAAGACCTGCCAGGAACGGGCGTACGGCGCCGCATACCCAAGGAGCAGCGGCAGCGGCCTGCCTTCCCAACGGCAACACTCCTGTGTAGCAGAATTGAAAGAGAGCGGCGGAGCCAGCGCTCTATGCGCCGCGCCTTAGCGCCGAATCGTGTGTGGCGCCCTTCTTGCCCGAACGTTCTCTCTGGAGGTGACGGGGAGCGCCAGCGGACTAGGCGCTGCGGAGAACCGCAGCAACCCGAGGTTCAGCCCCGGCCCACACGCCGACGACGAGAGAACAACGTCACGCCAACGACCAGGTACAGCGCACCATATGCGAGCATCACTGCTGTGGGGCGCAGCGCCGCCTCGAATGTCCGTCGCCGAATCATCAGGTCGTTGAAGGCGTCCATGGCCCAGGTCGTCGGGAACGCCAGCGCCACGGTGCGCATCCAGCGCGGCTCCAAATCGATCGGCCACCAGCACCCGCCCACCGCCGCCATGGTGACGATGACGATCGATCCCACCGGCAGCACCGCCTCGCGGCTCGGCGCCACTGCCGCCACCACCAGGCCAAACGCAGTGCCGGCGAAGACGATTCCCACCGTGGGCAGCAACAGCGCCCACGGCTGCGGTCCGAGGGAGACGTCGAACGCCAACCAACCCGCCACCAGCAGCGTGATCATCTGCACGACGCCGACGACGAAGCGCGCCAGGAGCTTGCCGACGAGGACGGCCGGCGCCGCCACCGGCATGGCGCGCACCCGGCTCAACGTGCCCCAGTCACGCTCGTCCAGCAGTCCGAGGGAGACGCCGAGTAACATGCCGAGCAGCAGGAAGGTGACACTGAAGCCCGGCACGTTCTGATCGAACGTGTTGACGTTGATCGAGCCACCGCTGAGGTCGACCTCTTGAAGCGTCAGCGTGCCCGGCAGTTTTGGAAACTCGGGAAGCGTGATCTCCGGAATCTGCAGGGACGGGCGCGGCGGCAGAGGGGGCGGTTCGAGACGCGGCGGCGGCGGCAGACGCAGTGACAACTCGCTGGCGTCGGGCAGGCGAGGCGGCGGACCGTCCGCATCGAGTCGCTGCTGGAGGGCGGGCGGTAGCTCCGGAAAGTCCGGTGGCGCCGGGATGTCGGCGGCGTGGCTACCGGCGCGCCGCTGCAGCTCGGCGAGCCACAGCGCGAACTCGGCGCGGCGGCGCGCGACGAGGTCGAGATAGGCGCGCACGTCACTGCGGAGCGCATCGGCCTGCGTCTCCGCCTCGCGCTGCAGGCGCTGCACGACGGCGTCGATCTGCCGCACCACCTCCTTCGATGCCTCCTGGCGATGGCGCTCGAGCGCAACGCGCGCGTCAGCCACCGATTGCTCGCGCGCAACGCGCGCCTGCTCCCAGGTCGTGTCCAGCGCGGCGCGCAGTTTGGCAACATCCAGACGTAGTTGGTCTACCTGCTGCCGCAGATGCTCGCGCTGTTCGGCGGCGGCGTGCTCAGCATCTGCACCGCGCGCGAGCTGGTCACCCATTTCCAACAACTTGGCGCGCACGTTCAAGCGCTCCAGATACTTCACGGCATCGCTGTACAACAGCAAAGCGCCCGGCTTGCCGTCGCGAAGAGCCGCCTCCGTACCGCGCGGCACGACGAGCGCCGATCCTGCCAGCTTGCGGCTGATCATGTCCTCCGCCGTGGCACGATCCGCGACGGGCCGCAGATTCACGGAATGCTCGGCCGCGAGGCGCTCGCGTAGGCGGCGCGCTAGTTCACTGCCGTCCTCGTCGACGAACGGGAACTCGTATGCCGTCTGCCCCGTCGGATCCGCGCCGTAGAGGTTGGCAAGCGAGAAGCCGGCCACGCTGATGACGACGATCGGTGCCAGCGTCAGGAAGATGAGTCCGGCGCGGTCGCGCCACAGCAGTCGCAGGTCTTTGCGCAGAATCACCAAGAGCGCATGCATCGTCCGCTGTCCGTCAGTCGCGCAAGGCATGCCCCGTGAACTTCAGGAAGACATCCTGCAGGCTGGGCCGGTGCAAGTGGAAATCGACGACGCCGGCGCCGCGCGATGCGGCGCAGTCGAGAACACGAGCGGCCAGGGTCAAGTCGTCGAGGCCGACGTGGATCACCTCACCGTCCTCAAAGGCACCCGGCGGCCGCTCCAGAATCGTCGCCCCGCGCACCTCGTCGAGCCAGCCCGCATGCAGCGGTGAATGTGTGCGGAGGTCGAGACGAAGCCCGCCGCCGGCTCGTTCGATCAGTTGGGCTGGCGTCCCCGCGGCGACGACACGGCCGCCGTCGATGAGGACGACGCGATCGCAGAGGCGCTCCGCCTCTTCCATGTAGTGCGTGCTGTAGAGCAGGGCGGCACCGCGCGCCGCTTGCCCGCGCACCGCGTCGAAGATGCGCTCGCGCGACTGCGGGTCGACGCCGACGGTCGGTTCGTCGAGCAACACGACACGCGGTTCGTGCAGGAGACCGCACGCCAGGTTGAGGCGGCGCTGCATGCCGCCCGAGAACGTCGCCACGATGTCGTCGGCGCGCTCCTCGAGGCCGACGAGTTGCAGACTGCGGCGGGCAACGCCGCGTGCGTCGCGCAGCCGGAACAGCCGGGCAAAAAACAGGAGGTTCTCGCGCGCTGTGAGCGTCGGATAAATCGCCAGCGTCTGCGGAACCAGGCCGAGCACCGCGCGCACGCCGGCCGCTTCACGCACCGTATCGTGGCCGGCCACAGAGGCGCGACCAGCGTCTGGACGGATGAGCGTGGCGAGGACCGACAGGGTGGTGGTTTTTCCGGCACCGTTCGGGCCGAGCAGGCCGACCAGCTCTCCCGCCTGCACCTGGAAGCTCAACTCGTCGAGCGCCCAGCGGTCGCCGTAGCGGACGCGCAGACCGTCGACATGGATCAGAGCTGGCGCCGGGGGCGCGCTGGAACTCGCATTCACACTGTCTGCCTAGACGAACCGAGGCGGAGGTCAAGCCGGACGAAGGTCGGCCGCACAGCGGGAGGATTCCGGAATTCGCTAGACCTCGGGCATCATTGTCATCCCCGAGAAGCCGAACGGCGAGATGTTTCAATCGCCGCGACGATGCACGCATCATCGCGGGCGATCGGCCGGTCGTCATGGGACAGACAACAAAATACTCGCAAGCGGAGCGGGCCGCCGATCAAGACCAATCGAGCAACCGCACTGATCTGTATCTTTGGTTTCGTCTTCGCTCCGCTTCCCAGATCTGAACAGCCGGCAGGCGCGCTATGGCGCGCACCGCCAGCACGTCGAGTGGCATGGATGGTGCTGCCGAGACGCGGAGACAACGCGGCTCACCGCAACGACAGACGACGGAGGTTTGGGTGATGGATGTTCGCACGTACCGACGTGGAGGAAGTATCGCCGGCCTGTTCGTTGCGGCATTGGCCCTCGCCGCTACTGACGCGCAAGCGCTGCCGCGCTACGGCCCACTCGAGGTGGCCGGCAACGTCTCCGCCCAAAACTTGATCCGCTTCAACCCCGACATCGACAAGCTGGCATTGGTACAGCAGCGCAATACCTTCAAGCTGCGCATCGACTACGCGATGTTCGAGCAGGGCAAGCTGGCCGACCTGTACGATGTCCCTTTCATCGAACGCGGCAAGCTGTTCCTGCTGTACCGCGGAGTCTACGACAGCGTCTACGACACCACTCCGGGCTTCGCGCAGCGCGACATATACGGCCAGAACGTGCCGCTACGGCTGGATGATTTCTCGCACTCCGAACGCGACGCACAGAAATTCGAGAACCAGCTGCGGGAGGCGTACACCGACCTGACGTTCAAGACGGTGCCGCTCAGCTTGCGGCTTGGCCGCCAGCAGATCGTTTGGGGAGAGACCGACAACTTCCGACTGCTCGACCGGGTCAACGCGCTCGACCTCACCTGGCACCTACAGCAGGAATCGTGGGACGAGCTGCGCACGCCGTACTGGATGATCAAGGGGCTCATCGACCTCGACCGGGTCGGCGGGCTCGCGCCACTGTCGAACACCTTCGCGGAGTTCTACTGGAATCCCGGCGACTGGTACCCGGCGAAGAAGGACTTTCTGCCGCGGCCGTGGAGCGCACCCGTCGTCAATCCGCTCGTCAATCCGCTCGGGCCGCCCTTTCCACCGCCAAATCCCGGTGGTCGCGGGCTGTTCAACATCATCAACAGCCGGACGCCGTTCACGGTGAACACGCTCTTCAACCAAACTACGCTCTTCCGCCAGGGGAACTATGCGCGCAACCCGCAGGACAACAGCCAGGTCGGCGCGCGATTCGGTGCCGTGACACCGCAGGGCGTGCAGTTCACCCTCAACTACTTTTACCAGCGCTGGGCCGGCGGCGACGACGGCACCAATGCCGCAGCATACACGGCCATCCTGAATACGCGGGAGGCTTTGGCCGGATTGAGGCGCGGCGAGGCACCGCTCGAAGCCATCTTCCCGTACATCCACACGTTCGGCTTCTCGCTCAACTATGCCGAGGAGGAACATACCCAGACCGTCTAC
This sequence comes from Binatia bacterium, assembly GCA_041497995.1. Classification (GTDB taxonomy): domain Bacteria; phylum Desulfobacterota; class Binatia; order HRBIN30; family HRBIN30; genus DATKMS01. The sequence goes on from JBGQHM010000144.1 coordinate 12,413, forward strand.
CGGATGGAGAGCATCTACGAGATGGGCGTACCCTTCACTGACACCAGCAAGCACTACTCACCGAATGGCAGCCTCGGGCTCCTCGCCCGGGATGTCTTCGGCGTCAGCAGGCGGGACATGTGGAAGGGTACCATCGCCTTCGATCGACCGACGTGGATTCGGCCGCTGAACCGCAACTCGACGGTCCTCATTCTCGGCCAGTTCTTCTGGCACTATCTCATCGATAACCCCAACATCCTGTGCAACGATCCGGCGGATCGGCCGCCATGCGCCGCCAGCGGCCAAGGTAAGGGCTTTCGCGGCCAGTTCTCCACCAGCGGTATCGCATCCACCGGCATCCCGGGCCGCGGCGCCTTCATCGACAGGGTACGCGACTGGGAAGCGCTCGTGACGCTGGCTGCCACGACCTTCTACAGCGGCGGCAAGATCGTTCCCTTCGTCATCTACGTGCTGGATCCGGTGAACAGCTACAACATGGAAGTCATCTGGATGCTCGACTACTACATCACCAACAACGTCATCGTGAACCTCTCGCAACGGTACTTCATCAATACCGTCAGCCATCCAGTCTTCGAGAGTTGGGGTGTCGCCGGCATCAACCGAGGCCGCTCGGAGACCGGGATTCGCCTCACCTACCAGTTCTGATGGTGGTGGAGGCAACTCGGCGCCGAGTCGCCCCATGCGTCAAGAACCTCCGAGGCGATCCGTCATTCCCGCGCAGGCGGGAATCCACTCCACCCCGCCACCTGGATGCCCGCCTGCGCGGGCATGACGGCTGCTACCCATCTTTCTTGGGCAAAGCCCCTCCGAGGAGGTGACTAGGGTCCCCATCTGACGTCCGACGGCCATTGAGCCCGGCCGGAATGCAGTCGGGCGCGGCATCACACCGGTCACGGGCCGAATTCAACCGGATCGTCGCCGACGGGCGGAGCTGCCTTTCCTCGCTGCAGCTTGTGTAGTACAAGGTGGGGCCTATGAGCGCCTCACGATCGCACGCTAAGGTCCTCCACCTCATCCTCACCCTTCCGATCGCGGCCATTCAGGCGTTCGCCGCGATGGCGCACGCACAGACGGTCACCGAGTTTCCCATCGGGGTGAACAGCCAGCCTTCCGGGATCACGACGGCAGGCGGCTTACTCTGGTTCACCGAGTTCAACTCCAACACGATCGGGACGCTCAGCGTCATGGGTGACCTCAACGGGTTTCCCATCCCTACAGCCAACAGCGGCCCCGGCGCCATCACCCTTGGCCCAGACGGCAACATCTGGTTTGTCGAGACGAGTGCCAACAAGATTGCCAAGATCACCGTCGGCGGTATGGTTACGGAATTCCCCATTCCCACCGCTGGCAGCGGCGCCAACGGCATCACCGGCGGACCCGACGGGAACGTGTGGTTCACCGAAGCCAGCGCGAACAAGATCGGCCGCATCACACCGAGCGGGACCATCACCGAGTTCGTCATCCCGACAGTTAACAGTCTTCCCAGAGGCATCACGCTCGGCCCCGACGGCAACCTCTGGTTCACTGAATCCAGCGCCAATAAGATCGGGCGAGTTTCCACCATCAGCCCAAACACCATCACTGACTTTCCAATTCCGAACGCCGGAACGTCGCCGAGCGGCATCGCTGCCGGACCGGACGGTGCGCTGTGGTTCACCGAATTCAACGGCAACCGTATTGGACGCATCACTACCGCTGGGGTGGTCACGAATGAATTCCCACTCCCTGCAGGCGCCAGCCGGCCAAACGAAATCACCGCGGGCGCTGACGGCAACTTGTGGTTTACCATCACCAACTCGAGTCAGGTGGCACGCATCACCACGTCCGGAACGATCACGCCATTCACACTTGCCGCCAATAGTGATCCGTCCGGAATCAACAGCGGACCCGACACCAACATCTGGTTCACCGAAAAACGCAGCAGCAAGATTGGACAGATCGCACCGGTAGTAGCGACACCGACCCCAACCCCGACGATTACCCCAACGGCAACAGTCACCCCAACATCACCGCCGACCGACACGCCGACACAGACGCACACGGCGACTCCTACCGCGACATTCACGCGAACCTTTACTCCGACGGTGACGCCGACGGTGACCCCGACACCGCCACCGACGGATACCCCTACGTCGAGCCCGACGCCGACCGCAACCTTCACTGACACGCCGACACCGGTCCTCACGTCGACACCCACCGCGACGCCGTCGGCGACTCACACCGCAACGGACTCACCGACTCCAACTCCTACCGAC
>JBGQHM010000145.1:0-14654 GCA_041497995.1 Binatia bacterium
ATCATTGAGGCCGACCTCCGCGGCATCACCGCGACCCTACCCCTGGATCGGTACCCGCGGATTCTGGATGTTGGGTGTGGCATAGGCCGGAGCTCGGAGTCGCGCCCGAGCCCAGACTTTCCACGCTATCAACTCATTTGCACGCGCCCGGAATGACGCGCTCGCTCTTTGTTGGATGCGGTAGTAGTTCATGTTGGCCAGACTTGACCGACCCATACCGCGCATGAGCTGAGAACAAAGATGACATTCGACCAACAGGAGTTCGACGTTCGGTGCGAGTGGGGCGAGCAAGGTGTAGCGCTCCTCGCCCCCATCAGCGACGTCTGCGTCATCGTGGACGTCCTCTGCTTCTCAACCGGTGTCGACCTTGCTGTGAGCCGAGGGGCGATTGTGTTTCCATATCGCTGGCGAGATGACACTGCGGTGGCGTATGCAGCCAAGGCCGGAGCAGAGTTGGCGGATGCCCGACGAAGCAGGGCCACGTATTCACTCTCACCCGAATCATTGACACACATTCCCACGGGTACGCGGATCGTGCTGCCATCACCCAATGGTTCTACCCTGACCCTGGCCGCGAAACCTGCAACTGTAATGGCGGGGTGTTTGAGAAACGCACGGGCTGTCGCTCTAGCCGCAAGGAAGTACGGCCCCAAGATTGCCATCATTCCTGCGGGCGAACGATGGGGGGCCGACTACAGTTTGCGTCCGTCGTTCGAGGATTTGATCGGCGCTGGAGCGATCATCAGCCATCTGCCTGGCAGGTTGTCGCCGGAGTCCTTGGCCGCACGCGCAGCATTCCGAGAAGTGGAGTCGGATCTCCGCGCCAGTCTGAAACAGTCTAGCTCGGGCAAGGAGCTCATTGAGCGGGGTTTTGAAAACGATGTTGTCTTGGCTTCACTGCTGGACTCCAGCGATTCGGCTCCCGTCTTAGTCAATGACGCGTATGTGCAAGCAGGGGTCTGAGAGTCACGGCAAGCGAACGCTATGGCTGCCCAACGCGCGGTTGGAGCTTACCGCCGAAGGACGCGGTCGCTCGACCGTAGGCCGTTACGCGACAACAGCATGATTGAGAGTCGACCGAGTCGAACGGCAGAGCGTGTTGCGATGCGGCGCGCTGCCCATCAGCTGCTGGACGACCCGCGTGTCCACGACGATCCACTCGCACTTGCGATCTTGGGAGAGGCGCAGGCGGAGGCGATGCGGGCGGATCCACGGCGTCTCGAGAACGGACCCGTTGCCCCGGTCCTCCGCGCTTTTCTGGCCGTCCGGAGTCGGCTAGCGGAGGATGCACTCGCGCAAGCCGTTGCCGCCGGCGTCCGACAGTACGTGGTTCTGGGGGCCGGCCTCGATACCTTCGCCTATCGGAATACGTATCCGGGCCTGCGCGTGTTTGAGGTGGATCATCCCGCGACGCAGGCCTGGAAACGTCAACGCCTCGTCGAGGCACACATCGCGGTTCCCGAGGGAGTCACGTTTGCAGCCGTCGACTTTGCGGCCGAGTCGTTGCCGACGGCACTGCGCGCGGCTGGACTGCGCAGCGACGAGCCGAGCTTCTTCTCGTGGCTCGGGGTGACACCGTACCTGGAGCCCGCCACCGTCCTCGCGACACTCGCGGCGATCGCGCCCTTCGCGGCGTACGGCGGAGGCGTGGTGTTCGACTACAATGTGCCGCCGGCGTCGTTGGCGCCGCTCCCGCGTGCGGGGTTCGAGGCGCTGGCCGCGCGCGTTGCCGCCGCCGGTGAACCCTTTCGCGGCTTCTTCGAGCCGGCGGCCTTGGTCGCAGCGATCCGCGCCATGGGCTTTCACGAGGTCCGTGACCTAGAACCCGACGAGCTCAACGCGACCTTCCTTTCAGGCCGGACGGACGGGCTGCGGGTTGGTAGCGCCGGCCACATCCTGACGGCGCTCGGGTGAGCGCGCGACAAGGACGCTCACGCCGGTGGACTGCCGCCACGCACCTCGGCCACGCGGTAGACCGGCTTGTTCTGCGACTCATGGTACGTGCGCACGAGCAGCTCACCCAACAGACCCATGGTGATGAACTGCAATCCCATCAGCGTGAGCAAGATTCCGAGCCACACCAAAGGCCGCTGCGCCAGAGGCACGCCGAAGAACAGACGCTCGAAACCGAGGACCCCGGTGATCAGCAAGCCGACGAACCCGGACGCTAGACCGATGCTCCCGAAGACCTGGATCGGGCGCGTCGAGTAGCTGGACAGGAACTTCACCGTGATCAGGTCGAGCAGCACGCGGATGGTGCGGGAGAGACCATACTTCGAGACGCCGGCGCGGCGTGGCCGGTGATGCACCTGCACCTCGGCGATGCGCGCGCCCAAGTCGTCGGCGAGCGCCGGGATGAAGCGGTGCATCTCCCCGTAGAGGCGCAGGCCGCGCACCACGTCGTGCCGCATCACCTTCAGCGTGCACCCGTAGTCATGCATCCGAACGCCGGTGATACCTCCAATGATGGCGTTGGCGACGACGGAGGGTAAGCGGCGCGATAGCCAGGGGTCCTGCCGCGGCAGGCGCCATCCGGCGACAAGGTCGTAGCCCTCGTCGAGCTTGGCCAGCATCGCCGGGATGTCGGCGGGGTCGTTTTGTCCGTCGGCATCGAGGGCGACCAGCACCGCACCGCGGGCGTGATCGAAGCCGGCGGCCAGCGCCGCCGTCTGCCCGTAGTTGCGTGGAAAGCGCACGACGACGACATGCGCGTCGCGTTGCTGCAGCTCCGCCAGCAATGGAAAGCTGCGATCGGTGCTGCCGTCGTCAATGTAGACGATCTCATACGCGCGGCCGAGGCGGTCGAGCGTCTGACTGATCTCGGCGTGCAGGGGCTCGAGGTTGTCCGCCTCATTGTAGACAGGGACGACGACGGACAGGTCGAGGCCGCGCGCGCGCGTCATGCGCCGTTGATGTCGGTCAGGCTCACGAACTGGCGGTAGCGCTGCTCGATGGCCTCGGGCGTGAGCGTCCGGAGGCGGTTCATGCCGAAGTCCTCGACCACGAACGACGCCATCACGCTGCCGTAGACAATGGCGCGTCGCAGCGCACCCTCCGAGTTGTCGCCGGAACGCGCCAGCTCGCCCATGAAACCGCCGGCAAAGGTGTCGCCGGCACCGGTCGGGTCGAACACTTCCTCGAGCGGGAACGCTGGCACCGCAAACACCGAGTTGGCTGAAAACTGAATGACGCCGTACTCGCCGCGCTTGATGAGCACGCGCTTCGGCCCCATCGCAAGCAGATGCCGCGCCGCGCGGACGACGTTCTGCTGGCCGCTCAGCAGCCGCGCTTCTTCATCGTTGATGACGAGGATCCCCACCCGGCTCAGCAACTGCTCCAAGTCGCCGCGCGAACCGGTGATCCAATGGTTCATCGTGTCACAGCCGACCACGCCCGGCGCCGCCAGCTGATCCAACACCATGGCCTGTAGCTTCGGATCGATGTTAGCGAGGAATACATACTGCGCCGCCCGGTGGCTGGCCGGCAGTTGCGGCTTGAAGTCGGCGAAGACGTTGAGTTGCAGATCCAGCGTATCGCGCTGGTTCATGTCCTCGTGATAGCGCCCGGCCCAGAAACCGGTCAGCCCCGGCCGTACCTGCAGACCCGTCAGGTCGACACCGCGGCGCTTCAAGAAGTCGATCTCCGCCTGCGGGAAATCCTCCCCCACCGTCGCCACCATCTGCACCGGCGCGAAGAAGCTCGCGGCGACCGAAAAATACGTCGCCGCCCCGCCCAGGGCGCGGTCAACTTTGCCGTGCGGCGTCTCGATGGAATCGAAGAATACGGAACCAACTACGAGAATGCTCACTGATCACTCCTGGCTGATGGCGTATGGCTTATGGCCCATCGCAGACCGCGAGGTGTCCGCTTTTCTCCGACCATATGCAATACGCCATATGCCATATGCTGCCCTCACACGTACTTTCCGATGATGATGTCGAGGTCGCGCTTCACCGCCTCCGGGATACGCGCTCGATCGGTGATGATCGCGTGCTCCAGGGCCCGCGCACAGCCGCAGGTGCGCGCGCTGGGCAACGTCGGTACGGTCGCGGCGATCACGAGCTGGGCGGTGGTGACGTTCTCGTTGAGGATGCGCAACACGTCACCGATGACGACGTCGGCATGCACCTCGTGCCAGCAGTCATAGTCCGTAGCCAGCGCAAGCGTGGCGAAGCACATCTCCGCTTCGCGCGCCAGCTTGGCTTCCTGCAAGTTGGTCATGCCGATGACGTCGGCGCCCCATTGCCGGTAGAGGAACGATTCGGCGCGCGTCGAGAACTGCGGCCCCTCCATGCACACGTACGTGCCCCGCGTGTGCACGGTGACACCGAGCTGTTGCTGCGCTGAGTGCACCAGCGCGCCGCTCAGCACGGCGCAGAAAGGATCGGCGAAGCTGACGTGCGCGACGATGCCGTTGCCAAAGAATGTGCTCTGCCGGCGAAAGGTCCGGTCGATGAGCTGATCGGGGACAACCAGGTGGCCCGGATGGATCTCCTCACGCAGGCTGCCAACCGCGCCAACGCCGATGACCCACTCGGCACCGAGCTTCTTCATGCCGTAGATGTTCGCCCGGAAGTTCAGCTCCGATGGCAGGATGCGATGGCCGCGTCCGTGGCGCGGCAAAAAGATCAGCCGCACCCCGGCCAGCGTACCGCACACGAACTCGTCCGACGGGTCGCCGAACGGCGTCGTCACGCGGACGCGCTCGACGTTCTCGAGCCCCGCCATCTCGTACAGACCGCTACCGCCAATCACACCAACCGTAGTCACCACGCTCCCCTACTTCTGGATGATGGTTAGTCGCGGGCCGGTCGCCACGTCCAGCCGCTGCGCCATGCCCAAGACATCGCCATCGATCATGTAGTGGCTCGGCCGCGAAAACTCAACTCGTACATGCTGCGCCAAGTTGTCGTACAACGAATCGAGCTCCAACGGAAAGCCGCGCCGCAGCCGCCACAGGCGCGGGAGCGCATGCTGTGGGAGGATGGGACCGGCCAGCAAGTGGAAGAAGCCGCGCTTACGAGTTGCCATGTACGTCGCCTTGAGGCCCAGCCCGATGTCGGTGATGCTGCTGGCATAGATGAACGTGAAGCGCCGGTGCGGGACGCGCTCGTCGTCGCAATCGATGTCTGCCTCGACGGGCTGCATCAGGCCGCGTCCAAACGCCGAGCGCGTCAGCCCCGAGACAATGACCCGGCCAAACAGCTTGGCTGCGGTCCGCGGGCCCGGCTTCCCCGTGGCGTAGTACACCTGGAGAAAGTTGACGACGACGCCGGCGCCAACCATGAAGCCGAAGTGCTCGCCGTTGACTTGAATGAGATGCCGCTCGGTGAGCTCGAAAGGCCGCCCGGCACGGTAGTCAGCCACCGTATGTGCGAGCACCCGCTCCGGGCTACCGTGCCGGCAGCCCACGGAGCGGGCGATAGTGTTCATCGAGCCGGCGCGCAGCGGGAGAAACTGGGGCAACGGATCCCTGCCATAGGCACGCACCATTGCGGACAACGTGCGGAAGAAGCTGCCGTCGCCACCGCAGACAGCGAGAATCTCGATGCCTCGTTCGCGGAGCTCGCGTGCCAGCTCCTCCATTTCCTCCAGCGACCTGGTCTCGCGCACCACGCCGTCGCTTCCCACGGCCTCGGCAAACAGCTGCAAGCGATCGCGTGATCGACGGTTGGCGCGCGCGTGCGGATTGAGGACGACGCCGATGCCGGGCACGTCTTACTCCAGAGCTTGGCTGACGTCGCCGACAGCACCCTTCGAGAGCCTCAGGGTGATCGGAAGGAAGCCGTTCATTTTGATCTAGATGGGTCCGCTACCGTGCGTGCGGAGAGCCGAAGCACGCCACCCTCGCCGGTGCATCAGAGCGACGGACGGCCACCAGTGCGCACCATTGCACCTTCGTTGCGATTCGCGCCTGCGAGCGCCAGCTGGCCGCACGCTGCCTGAATGTCGCGCCCGCGGCTCTGCCGGATCGTGGCGTGGACGTTGTTCGCCAGCAAGCGCTCCTGGAACTGCAGAATGACGTTCGGCGCTGAGCACGCAAAGCCGGAGCCCGGGAATGGATTGAAGGGGATCAGGTTCACCTTCGAGCGAATGCCGTGCAGCAGCCGTACCAACCGCGCTGCATCGTCGAGCGTATCGTTGACGCCGGCCAGCATGACGTATTCGAAGGTGATGCGCCGGCGCTGCGGAATCGGCAGCGAACGGCACATCGTCATCAGCGTCTCCAGCGGATACTTTCGGTTGATCGGCATGAGCCGCGCGCGCTGCGCATCGGTCGTCCCGCTGAGCGACACAGCGAGCTGCGCCGCCGTATCGCTCACCAGCCGCTGCATCGCGGGCACCAGACCGACCGTCGACACGGTGATGCGCCGCGCTGAGAGGCCGACCCCCCAGTCAGCAGTGAGCAGCTCGATCGCTTGGACGACCGCGTCGTAGTTCGCCAGCGGCTCGCCCATGCCCATGAAGACGATGTTGCTGATGCGTTCCTCCGGCCGCAACACCGCCTGCGCCGCGAGCACTTGGCCGGCGATCTCGATGGCCGACAGGTTGCGCAGCAACCCCAGCCGCGCCGTGGCACAAAACGCGCAGTCCATCCCGCAGCCGGCCTGTGAGGAGATGCATAACGTCAGTCGCGGCGGATCGGGGATGAGCACCGACTCGATGGCGGCGCGCGCATCCAACTGGAAGAGCAATTTGCGCGTGCCGTCGTTCGACTCGGTGACGACACTGGGTGTGAGACTGGGGAAGTTAAAATCGCGAGCGAGAGCCTCCCGCAGCGCGTGCGGCAGGTCGCTCATCGCCGCAAAGTTGGACGCGTGGCGACGATAGATCCAGGAGAGGATTTGGCTGGCGCGATACGCCGGCTGGCCTTGAGTGGCCAACCAGGCCCGCAATGCCACTGGTGTCAGCGCCGCGGACGCCGGCGCTGCTGAGGTGGGTTCTGTGTGCGCGGAAGTCGTCAGCTCAGCCTTCGCAGATCTCGGCCTGGCTGAAGAAGAAGCTGATCTCCCAGCGCGCGGTGTCGGGAGCGTCCGATCCATGAGCGGCATTCTTCTCCACATCCGTTCCCCAGTCACCGCGGATCGTCCCCTTCGGTGCTTTGGTGGAATCGGTGGGGCCCATGATCTCGCGGTTCTTGGCGATGGCGTTCTCACCATCGAGCACGGAAACGAGCACCGGCCCCGACGACATGAACTCAACGAGGCTGCGGTAGAAAGGTCGCTCCTTATGAACGATGTAGAAGCGCGCCGCCGTATCCGGCGACAGGTGCATCAGTCTACCCGCAACGATGCGCAAGCCCGCCGTTTCGAAGCGGCGCAGGATGTCGCCGATGGCATGCTTCCGCACGGCGTCTGGTTTGACGATAGAGAGAGTGCGTTCGATCATCTTCTCTTCTCCTTCAAGGTGGCCGCCATGGTGCTGCCGAGCTCGGCGGGGCTCTTGGCGACGCGGATTCCCGCGCTCTCGAAGGCTTTGATCTTGTCCGCTGCAGTGCCACGACCGCCCGCGATGATAGCCCCCGCGTGCCCCATGCGCTTCCCCGGGGGGGCCGTCTGGCCGGCGATGAATGCAACGACCGGCTTCGTCATGTGCGTATGCACGAACTCGGCGGCTTGCTCCTCTGCCGATCCGCCGATCTCGCCAATGAGGATGACGCCCTCCGTCCCTGGATCGTCCTGGAAGAGCCGCAGGGCATCGATGAAGCCGGTGCCAATGATCGGGTCTCCACCGATACCGATGCAGGTCGACTGTCCCAGCCCGAGTTGGGTGAGCTGATGTACCGCTTCATACGTGAGCGTGCCGCTACGCGACACCACGCCGATCGTTCCCGGCTTGTGAATGTAGCCGGGCATGATGCCGATCTTGCACTCACCTGGCGTGATCACTCCGGGGCAGTTCGGACCGACGAGCCGGGTGGAGCGCCCGTCGAGGTAGCGTTTCACGCGCACCATATCCAGCACCGGGATGCCTTCCGTGATGCATACCACCAGCGCCAGACCCGCATCCGCTGCTTCCATGATCGCGTCAGCAGCGAATGGCGGCGGCACGTAGATGACCGACGCGTTCGCCCCCGTCGCCGCGACCGCCTGGCTCACGGTGTCGAAGATCGGGATGCCTTCGAAGTCGGTACCGCCTTTCCCGGGAGTGACGCCGGCAACCATCTGCGTGCCGTACTCACGGCACGTGCGGGTGTGGAATTGCCCGGTGGAGCCGGTGATCCCTTGCGTGACGACCTTGGTCGCCTTGTTGACCAGAATGCTCACGTCCTACACCTCGATCGCGCAGATCTCGGCAAAGGCGGTACGGTAACCGCTCACCAGAACGAAGTCAATTTTGTGTGCGAGTGTTTAGGACGCAGCGCGCGTCGGGGAGCTGTGGCCGAGAACAGCGCGCAGATGGTCGAAGGTGCGGCGCATGCCGTCTTCGAAACCGACGGTGGGACGGTAGTGCAGTAAGCGCGTGGCCTTCTCGATGGAGGCCTGGGTGTGGCGCACATCGCCGGCACGCGGTGGGGTGTGTTCGATGGTGATTTTGCGGCCGAGCAGTTTCTCAACGGTGCGGGCGATCTCGATCACCGAGTGGCGCGAGTCGCACGCGATGTTGAACACTTCACCGCCGACGCCCGGCGTCGTGCACGCCAGGAGGTTCGCTTGCACGACGTTGTCGATGTAGGTGAAGTCGCGCGACTGCTCGCCATCGCCATGCACGATGATGGTCTCGTTGTTCATGGCGGCGCGCATGAACAAGGGGACAACGGCCGCATACTTCGATTCCGGGCTTTGCTTCGGGCCGAAGACATTGAAGTAGCGCAGGCTCACCGTTTCGAGACCGTACAAGCGCGTAAACATCCGGCAGTACAGCTCGGCCGCAAGTTTGGCGACCGCGTACGGTGAGATCGGCGCCGGGGTCTGGTCTTCGACCTTCGGCAGCAGCGGAGAGTCGCCGTACGCCGACGACGACGATGCATAGACGACGCGCTGCACTTTCGCCTCGCGCGCTGCCACCAGCAGCTGCAGCGTTCCGTGCGTGTTGACCGCGTCGGTGCTCAGCGGATCATCGACCGACCGCGGCACCGAGCGCAGTGCCGCCTGATGCGAGATGTACCGCACGCCGGTCACGGCGCGCCGCACGGCGTCCATGTCGCGCAGGTCCCCTTCGACGATCTCCACACGATCCTTGACGGCGGCCAGGTTGGCCGGGTCGCCCGTGGAGAAGTTGTCCAGAACCCGTACGCGCTCGCCCTTTGCCACGAGCGCATCGACGATGTTGGATCCGATGAATCCGGCGCCACCCGTTACGAGGTACATCTTGCCTCCTCTTGCACTCAGTTGTTTGTTGGCCCCCGTTCGCGGACGAGGCCATCGGACCCGCCTACCGCGACGCGCTTCAGAGGCGCGAGCGGCTTGGGCATGCTGTCGCCGTTGCGGTGCCCGAGTACCTCTTCGAGCGCGCTGACGCGCGCCTCCAGGTCTTGCGCATGACGCGACTTGCGTTCGCCGATCAGCGCGGCCCGTCCCCCTTCGAGGAAGGCGTTACGGATCTTGTACGCCGTCGTGTGGCTGACCCGGTAGTGAATCCGGATCTCGTCCAGACTACGTTCGCGCTTGATCAGCGCGAGCGCCAGCGCGAACTTCTCTTCGAGGGTTAGTTTTTCTCGTGTTCTCATATGCCCTCCCTGAACAACCGTTGTTCCGGGTCTCTAGATTCTCGTTCACTCAGCGGCCGACGCGCCGAAGAGCTCCGGCGCCGCGACGGATCCGCTCCGCAACCGTGGTGGTTGCGGTTCATCTGCAAACCAGCGATGCCCAAAGCGCAGCAGGCCCACCAGAAAACCGGCGCCCCAACTGAGGTGCATCGTCGCGAAGGCCAGCGCGACCAGCGGCACATGCCGCCCACCGTGGCGTCGCACCGTCACCAGCGCGGCCGCCGTCAGCGCGACGGCGTAGACGCCCCCAATCGCCACAAAGGCTACCGCTGCCCATCTGCTCCATGCCGCCAGCAGTGCGCTCACCACCAATGCCAGCACGAACAGCGGCGGCACAAACTGGCGGGCACTCATTTGGCGCGGGTGCTTCTGCAGCACGCGAATCTTCCACACTCCGTACTGGAAGAACTGTCGCGCCAACGTCCTCAGGCTCTGCCGGTTCTGATAGTGCGACCGCATGCGCATGGTCAGCCAGATCCGACCACCCAGCTTTCGCAAGCGGTAGTTCAGCTCGTCGTCCTGGTTGCGCACCAGCTCCTCGTCGAAGAGACCGATGCGCTCGAAGGCGGTGCGCGCGTACATGCCCATGTAGACCGTGTCGACTTCGCGGTCCTCCGTGGCGAGGTGAAAGTAGGCGCCGATGCCGAAGCGCGATGCCATTGCCTGGGCCACGGCGTCCCCGAACGGGCCACCGCCCACCGCGACCATCGGGCCACCTACGTTGTCGGCACCGGTACGCTGCAGGGCCTCGACGCCCATCCGCATGTAGTCGGGCGCCAAATGCGTGTGCCCATCGACACGCATGATGATGTCGCCACGCGCCGCACGAATCGCGGTGTTGAGGGCGGTGGGCACGATGCGCTGCGGATTGTGCAGCACACGGACGCGGCCGGTGCGTTGCGCGTAGCCCTCGACGACGCGCACCGAATCATCCGTCGATGCGCCGTCGACGACCAAGACTTCGTAGCCCTCCGCCAGATAGTCTTGTGCCAGCACGGAATCGAGGCAGGCGCCGATCGACTGAGCCTCGTTGCGCATCGGGATCATTACGGTCACGAAGGGCCGCTCGTTCATGGCTTCCGCCGTCGCACTAGTTGAGCTGTGCCGCCGCCTGGCCGCGCTCGCCCATCGCATCGCGGATGATGTCGGCATACGTGTGCCCGATCTTGATCTCGCCGACGTAGTTGACGTGAATCGAATCGTTGAAGTCCTCAGCTGGCAGACTGTTCACCAAGTTGTAGAACCGGACGTGCGGGTAGGTCTGCGCCAGCCGTTCGAAGAACTGGAGATAGCCCCGATAGTACGTCCCGGTCTGGTAGTCGCCGACCAAGGGGCTCTCGGGTGTGTTGACGAGCACCACGCTGACCCCGCGCCGTGAAAGGTCCGCCACGAGCTGTTCGAGCTGGGCGAACTCGCCTGTCGGTTCGAACGGGTCGTCACGCACCCGCAGCTTGGAGTCCCGCCAGGCGCGGAACCGTATGCCGAAATCGTTCTCTGCCGCCAGCGCCGCCTCCCACTTGCGTACGAAGGCATCGCCCGTGGTGCGGCCCATGCGAAGAAACTCCGACGGCGTGCCGTCGTCGACCGGGGGATAGCGGAAAGGCGGTCGGGTCCCGTTGGCTGCTGCGTCAACCGGACTGGTGCGCACTTGGACGCCGAGGAGCCGAAAGTCATCGGACATACCCGCGGCGCGTGGGCTCCAGAGGCTATCAGCCGTGACGTCGAGAATCCGACCATGCGGTGCCGGCAGTGGCACGTCGACCGTCTTCCAGCCGGGCTCGGTCTCAACGCGCTGGGCAAGGACGTGCCGACCCATCGCGAACGTGAGCGTGACCGTCCCGCGCTGGCGCAGCCATTCGGGATGGACGAAGTACTTGATCTGCTGTGTCGGCGCGTCGCTGACCGGGAGACCGAAGCGCTGCTTGCTGTATCCATCCGGATACCACCCGTAGGGCCGCTTGGGCGACCGGCCGCGGATCCATTGCGCGAGCACACGCATGTGATCCTGCACACACGAACGGATCGGCCGGCGATAGCGGTACAGGTTGCTCACCGACGCCAACGCCAAGTCCAACTTCCCCGACACCGTCGAGATGAACGGCCAGCGGTGACGCAGCGTCGTCCATGGTGGGAGCACATATTGCACGTCACGTTTCAGATCGCCCTCGAAGCTCGGATTCAGAAAGTCCTGGAAGTTGAGCATGACGATCACCACATCGGGCTGCATCCGTTGCTGCTCGGCCTCGAAGACGAGGCGGTAGTCCGACGGTTTCATCCCCGGCTTCATCAGACGGTGCACATCCACCTGGGTTGAGTGCTGCGAAGCGTTCACCAGCCGCTCCACCTGATATCCGTCAAGCGACCCGGCGACTGAGCTGCCGAAGGCGACGACGCGGATCGCCTCGGGCGGCTTCGTTTGCTCCAGCCGGTGAACGTCGAGCAAGAACTGATAGCCGTAGTCCGCTGCGCGACTCGTGAGCTTCGGTATCCGCCAGAAGTAGAGGTTGAATGCGGCATCCAAGAGCACCAGCAGGAGGATCGGGATCAGCGCCATGAATCGCGAGCGCTGCGATGGCCGCCCCCCTAGCAACCCGTCGGACTTGGCAGCCCGTAGCGACCCATCGGGGAGCGGGCCGTAGAAATGACGCCGGCCGCAGGCCCTAGAATCGGACATAGATGAACTGTTTCGAGTCGCCCTCACCCCAGATGAGGATGGCAAAGCCCAATGCGAAGTACGCGCCCCAACGGACCCAACTCGGCGCGCTCATCACGATGCGCGACAGCGCCCCGCGGTGTCGCAGCACGTGCACCGCCTCCATGATCAGCACGCCGCTGCAGACGATCAGCACGTCGGCGGCACTCCAGCGCAGATGTCCTTTGCCCGCGAGGCCGTGAAGCGTGCCGTGACTCAGACCGGCGGCGGCGCGCACGATCCCCCGCCCTGCTTGAGCCAGAATGAAGAACGCGTCGCCGAGCGTTGCCGCGCGGAAGAACACGAACGACGCCACGACCATGTTGAAGGTCACCAGCGGCCCGCTGAACGTGTGCAACCAGCTGAGCATGCGATGCCGTTGCAGGAACTTCTTGCGCCGCCGCTGGGTCAACGTCGAGCCGATCAGGTACGCGGCGTGAAGCAGGCCAAAGACTACGTATGTCCAACGCGGGCCGTGCCACACGCCGATCGCCACCATGTTGATCGCCAGGCTTCCAATCAATCCGGCTTGGCCCCAATCGCGCAGGGCCATCCGCAACGGCGTGAAGACGTAGTCGCCGAGCCACGACGTCAGGGTCATGTGCCACCGGCGCCAGAAGTCCGCGATGTTCTCGGCGTAGAACGGTGCGTCGAAGTTGGGCGGCGATTCTATTCCGAACAACCGTGCCGTGCCGATCGCGATGTCGGTCACGCCGGAGAAGTCCGCATAGAGTTGCAGCGCGAACAGGTAGCTCGCCAACACCGGCATCAGACCGGAGAACGCGGCCGGATGATCGAACACCTGGTCGACCGGCACGCCCAAGCGGTCTGCCACCACCAACTTCTTGAAGAAGCCGAAGAGCATCAGCCGCAGCCCACTCGCCACCATCGCCGGCGGAGCCGGCGCGAGTGTCGCAACCTGACTCAGGAAGCTCCCGGCACGCTGAATCGGGCCGCTGAGAATCTGCGGAAAGAACGCGGCGTAGGTCGCCAAGGCGGAGAAGTCTTTGCACGGTGGAATGCGCTCCCAGTGGACGTCGATCAAGTAGCTGATCAATTTTAGCGTGTAGTACGAGATGCCGACCGCCCCGACAAAGTTCGCGGCGACGGCTCGCGACAGCCACGGCACGCCGCCCGCGACCTCGGCGATGACCCCACTCAGACTGCTCAAATACTTGAACGCGGCCAGCGGTAGCAGCAGCAACACGATGCCGGCCGTCAAGTAGCGTTGCCGCTGGGCCTCGCTTGGTGCCGTCGCGATGCGTTGCGCCAGCACGAACGCAACGCCGGTCGTAACCAGTAGCACCGCCGCGAAGCGCACACTCCAGGTACAGTAGAAGGCGTACGACGCGGCCAGCAGGTACCAACGGCGCCAGGCAGCCGGACACAGCGGATACGCGCCCGCCACCACCACCAGGAAGGCTACGAACTCGAGCGAGTTGAACAGCACCGCCGGACTTTTCTGCTACGGCAACTTGCTAGCGATCAAGGCGACGAATTCACCGACGTTGGCGAGGTTGTTGACCTCCTTGGTGGTGAACTTGACCTTGAATGCTCCCTCCACGGCGACGATCAAGTTGATATGATTCAGCGAGTCCCACTCCTCGATGTCCTTCGCCGTCATCGCGTCGTTGATCTCGATCGAGTCGTCATCAAAGACATCGCGAAAGATGTCCGTCAGGCGCCCCCTGATCTCCGGCGCACTCATCGTGCCTCACCCGCCCTGCGGTGCGTATCGCGCTCGACCCTCATGCCGCCTCCTTCATGCACACTTCCTTGGCCTGATACGCCGACACGCGCAAACGCCAGACCGTCGCGCCATCCTCGCGTTCCTCGCCGCGCTCGAAACCGAACTGCTGGTAGAACTCTTTCACCATGCCGTTCTTCGCGGTTGGAATGTAGGTGCCGACCAGCACCTCGCAACCGTGCACCTGCGCCAGTGCCACGACCTGGTTCATCGCGTATTGCTCGACACCGCGGCCCAACACGCGGCAGCTCATCAACCACGAATCGATCTCCATCACCGGCAGCCGCTTGCGCAGAATGATCACCGAGACTAGTCCGTTGTCGCCCAGCTTGTCGGCCAGCGTCACGTACAACGGGATGCACTCGTCCTCGCGCTCCGCCATCGCCGTGCACTCTGCCACGCTGTAGCGCCGGGTGGTCAGATTGAACTGATTGCTGCGCTGGATAAGTTGGGCGATGCGCGGCAAATGAAAGGCGTCGAAGCGTCGCATGGTCACGCGCATATCG
>JBGQHM010000146.1:0-14597 GCA_041497995.1 Binatia bacterium
AGCAAGGGCTCACTCGGCACACGATGCCACCCTGTACGAGACGGACTTCTTCGAATGGACGCAACGGACGGCAGAACAGCTCCGGCGGCGGCGTTTCGATGAGACCGATATCGAGCATGCTGCTGAGGAGATCGAAGACATGGGGAGGCGCGACCTCAGAGAGCTGAACAGCCGCATGGAAGTCTTGGTGGCGCACCTGTTGAAATGGAAGCTGCAGCCCGGCAAACGCTCGAATTCGTGGCGTGCCACCATCGTTGCGCAGCGTCGAGAGATCGCAGCAGTCTTGCAGGATAGCCCCAGTTTGCGCCCACGCTTGATTGCGGCCACAAACAGCAACTACGCGGGGGCCGTTGATCGAGCCGTTGCCGAGACAGGTATCGAGGTCAAGAAGTTCCCCCTCAACTGCCCGTTCTCGAACGAAGAGATTCTCGACCCCCGCTTCCTCCCGGACTAAATCCTGCGGACCACCAGCAGGAACGCCGCGGAGACGAAGCAGTGGCGGCAAGACCCCGGCGACGAAGCAGCCCGGCTTATCGAGCAGGGGTCGGGTGCTGGCGCTCTTCCCGCAGCCAATCGTGCACGGCCTGCGTGGGGTCGCCCTGCCAGGTCGCGCGATCGTGCCACCAAGTGCTGAACCACGGCGCACAGACGCGAACGAGGATCCCGCGATCTGCCTGGCGGATCTCAAGGTCGGGCCAGGCGGCGAGGCGGCGGCCGCGTTCCTCCCGCTCGCGGCCTGGCGGGCCCTTCCAGCGCCTCGCTTCGTCGACGAAGGCGGTAAAGGCACGGCGTGCCGAGGCTTCGTCCGGCATCGGCAAGTCACGCCAATGGAAGCCCTCGAAGATCTCGTTCTTCTCGAACCCGTCGATCAGCACGTCGAGGAGACTGACCTGGTCGCGCGGTTTACCGGTGGCCATGGTACGTGCGTCCAGCCTCCCCGCTCAATCGATCAGCCTGGTGAATCGGACGTTTGCCATGCGCAACACGTTACGCCTTCGTCGCTGGCAGCACCAGCGCGTGGTAGGCGTCGCTCGAGACCACAACGGCAGGTCTCCGCTCTCGCGCGCCGACTCGACCAGGAGGACCTTGGCGTCGAGCAGCTTTGCCTGGCCTTCCTCGCCGTGCGTCGGTACACGCTTGACGAGTTCTTCGAGCGAGATGGCCCCATACAAAGTCTTCGCGCAATCGGCGGCCGTGCTGCGAGCTCACGCGGGTTGCGACGCGTTGGCGTCTCGGTGCTCGCCGAGCGCAGCGCGGATCAACTCCTCGCAACGTGCCAGCAACGCTTCGCGGTCCTCGTCCTTCGCACGTGGAATCGGATCGCCTATCCACACCCGCACGCGTGTGCCGAAGGGAACCGGCCTCAGGTTGTAACGCAGCAGGCGCCACGACTCGTCGATGCAGACTGGAACGACGGCGGTATCCGGCGCGGCCTCGAGCAGCGCCAGCGTGCCGCGCGGACGGAACTTGCCGAGCTCGCCGTGGCGCGCGCGTGTGCCCTCGGGGAAGATCGCTGCGGACACGCCGCGCTCACGCACTTGTGCTGCCAACTCTTGGATCGCACCAATCGCCTGATCCGGATCGCCGCGATCGATGACGGCGTTGCCGCCGCGCCGCAGGTTGTAAGAGATGCTCGGGATCCACTTGGCCAACGACTTCTTCGAGACGTACTTCGGGAAGTTCGTGAAGAAGAGGGTACCGTAGATCGGCACGTCGAACATGCTTTGATGGTTGGCGATGATCAGGTAAGGCGTGTGCGGCTTGACGTGCGGCGAGCGCTCGACGTGCAACCGTGTGCCACAGATCGCGAACGAGCGTGTCAGCGCAACCTGCAGGGCGCCGGCGACGTACTCCTGGGGCCGGCGCCCGAACAGCCGAGCGACTCGCTGGGCGACGTCGAAGACAAGCAGAATGAGGCCGAAGGCCAACAGGAAGGGAATGGTGAAGAGCCAGTCGCGAACTCTCGTCATGCTCAATGCCGCGTTTCGTGAAAGACGATCTCGCCGATGACGCGCTCAGACGGCACGGGTACGGATACGGATACAGCAGCTGGCGTGGGTCCCGCAACCTTGTGACGAACGACGTCGGCTGCAAACGTCGCGTGGTCGGTGGTACTGCGTACGAGTCGGAGGCCGGCAGCGGCGTCTCCGCCTTCGTCACGCGCCTTGCGCAGCAGCATGGCCCGCGTTTGTCCGATGGTCATATCGTCAGTCGCCTCGACCTCGACGGCACCCAGTCGCTCGTCAGAAGGGCCGGCGCCCGGCAACCCGGCCGCGGGGACCGCACTGGCCGCCTCGCGTTGCTCGCCGCGCACCGGGAAATCTGCAGCGGCCCATTCGCTGGCTTCGCCGCGCGTATCACGCACCCGCAGTTGCACGCGCACGTGGTGCTCGTAGTCGGGACGCGCCGGGCATTTGACGACCACGCGGCCGCCAAGCGCGTCGACATCGGCGCCACTGAGCTCCCAGCCGCCGGTGTACGGGCGGCTGTCGGCGGCGTCCGTGAAGCGCGCGGTATACTCCAGCCGCGTCAGCGGTGCTTCCGTGCGCGTCGCTTGGACCGTGATCCACCACGACGTATCCCAGAGCGGCAGCGGCCCGGCGTCCGTCGCTCGCGTGCGCAGCTGCTGTGGTGTCACGGCCGGCGACGGTGGCGGGGCGGCGGCGGCAGTCTGACTCGACAATGCGCATACCAGGCCGAGTACAAAAAGGAATGGGATGCTGAAGAACGAGTTCCTGGCGCACGTCATGCCAGCACGATGAGTAGGCTCCATCGCGTGCCTTCCCAGCAACGTCGGTCCCACTATTCTTCGTCGATGGGATCGGTGAGCAGCACGATGTTCCCCTCTTCCTCTTCCTTCTCGGCGAGGCAGGCAACGCCCACGACTTTCTCGCCCTCGGCGAGGTCGATGAGGTGGACGCCTTGGGTGTTGCGGCCGATGATGGAGATGCCTCGCACCGGGGTGCGGATGACCTTGCCGCCGTCGGTGACCAACATGATGTCGTCGTCGTCGGTGACCATGCGGACGCCGACGAGGAGGCCGGTCTTGTCCGTGGTCTTCATCGTGATCAGGCCTTTGCCGCCGCGCGATTGCAGGCGGTACTCGTCCATCTCGGTGCGTTTGCCGTAGCCGCGTTCGGACACCGCAAGGAGGGTCGCGCCGGGACTGACGACGTCAACGCCGACGACGCTGTCGCCCTGCTCCAACGTGATGCCGCGCACGCCGCCGGCGCCGCGGCCCATCGGGCGGACGTTTTCTTCCTTGAAACGGATGGCCTGGCCTTCACGGGTTGACAAGATCACATGCTGCTGCCCGTCGGTGAGCCGCACGCCGATGACTTCATCGCCGGGGTCGATGCTGATGGAAATGATGCCCGCCTTGCGCGGATTCGAGTACGCCATGAGCTCGGTCTTCTTCACCGTGCCGTTCTTGGTGGCGAAGATGATGTAGCGCCCTTCTTGGAACTCGCGTACCGGCAGGAAGGCGGAAATCTTCTCGTCCTTATCGAGGGTGAGCAGGTTGACGATGGCCTTGCCACGGGCGGCGCGCCCGGCCTGCGGGAGCTCGTGGACCTTGATCCAGAACACCTTGCCGGACGTCGTGAAGAACAGGATGTACGAGTGCGTTGACGCGACGAACAGGTGCTCGACGAAGTCTTCTTCCTTCGTCGTCGCACCGACCTTGCCACGGCCGCCGCGGCGCTGGGCGCGGTAGAGAGTGACGGCGTTGCGCTTGATGTAGCCCTCGTGGGAGATCGTGACCGCCATGTCCTCTTCGACGATCATGTCCTCGATCGAGATCTCGGTGGTCTCGTCGACGATCTCCGTGCGCCGTTCGTCGGCGTGCAGCTTCCTGACTTCTTCCAGCTCCGTGACGATGATCTTGTAGATCTCGCGCTCGTCGCCGAGGATTTCCTTGAAGCGGGCGATTTGCTTCAGCGTCGCGGCGTGCTCTTCGAGGATCTTGTCGCGTTCGAGGCCGGTGAGGCGCTGCAAGCGCATGTCGAGGATCGCCTGTGCTTGGATCTCCGAAAACTGGAACTGCTGCACGAGGTCGGCCTTCGCCGTTGCCGGGTCCTTTGCGGCACGGATCAACTTGATGACGGCGTCGAGGTGATCAAGCGCGATCTTCAAGCCGTCGAGGATGTGCAACCGCTCCTCAGCTTTGCGCAGCTCGAAGACGGTGCGCCGGGTCACGACTTCCTTGCGGTGGCCGAGGAAGACCTGCAGCGCGTCCTTCAGGGTGAGCAGCTTGGGGCGGTTGTCGACGATGGCGAGCATGATGATGCCGAAGGACTCCTGCATCGGCGTCAGCTTGTAGAGCTGGTTGAGCACGATGTCGGGGTTGGCGTCCTTCTTCAGCTCGATGACGATGCGCATGCCGTCGCGGTCGGACTCGTCGCGCAGGTCGGAGATGCCCTCGATCCGCTTCTCGTTGACGAGCTCGGCCATGCGCTCGATGAGGCGCGCTTTGTTGACCTGGTAGGGGATCTCCTTGACGATGATCGAGATGCGGCCGGTGCGTTTGTCCGTCTCGGTCCCGGCGCGGGCGCGCAGTTGCAAGATGCCTTTGCCGGTCGTGTACGCGTCGCGGATCGCCTGGCGGCCGTGGATGAATCCCGCCGTTGGAAAGTCGGGGCCCGGGATGAACTGCATTAAGTCGGCGACCGTGAGGTTGGGATTCTGGATGAGCGCCACCAGCGCATCCACCACCTCGCCGAGGTTGTGCGGCGGAATGTTCGTCGCCATGCCGACGGCGATGCCGGACGAGCCGTTGATGAGCAGGTTGGGAATGCGCGCCGGCAGGACCACCGGCTCTTTGAGCGTATCGTCGTAGTTCGGGACGAAGTCGACCGTCTCCTTGTCGAGATCGGCGAGCAGCTCGCTGGCAATGCGCGCCATGCGGATCTCGGTGTACCGCATGGCTGCGGCGGGATCGCCGTCGACCGAGCCGAAGTTGCCCTGGCCGTCGACCAGCGGGTAGCGCATGGAGAAGTCCTGCGCCATCCGCACGATGGTGTCGTAGACGGCGACATCGCCGTGCGGATGGTACTTTCCGATGACGTCGCCGACGACGCGCGCCGATTTCTTGTATGCCCGGTTCCAATCGTTGCCGAGGTCGTACATCGCGAACAGGACGCGATGGTGCACGGGCTTGAGACCGTCGCGGGCGTCGGGCAACGCGCGGCCGATGATGACGGACATCGCGTAGTCCATGTAGGACTGGCGAATCTCGTCCTCGATGTTGATTGGAATCTTGTTGGCCTTCAGGGTTGCGTCCATGAGACTCGCTCGTGGCTTATGGCAGATGGCTTACGGTCGGAGGGGCGGGGCGGACCATAAGCAATATGCCATATGCGATCAGCTAGATATCCAAATTCCGGACGTTGAGTGCGTTGTCTTCGATGAATTTCCGCCGCGGCTCCACCTCATCCCCCATGAGCGTTGAGAAGATATCGTCGGCCTCGTAGGCGTCTTCGACCTTCACCTGCAACAGCGTGCGCGTCTCCGGATTCATTGTGGTCTCCCAGAGCTGATCCGGGTTCATCTCGCCGAGGCCTTTGTAACGTTGGATGTCGAGGCCTTTACGCGCTTGGCCGATGATGTGCGCCACTGCCTCGCGCAACGTTTGCGTCTGCGTTTGCTTGTCGCCTTCCACGACGACGAACGGTGGGGCGCCGGCGGCGCGCAGGTCCTTCGCCATGCGGCGCAGCTCTTCGAACTCCGGGGTCAGGCAGAACTGCGTGTCGACCACAGTTTCCTGGCTGCTGCCGTTCATGCGCGTGCGCGCGTTGATTTGGTAGCAGGCATGTTCCGGGTCGTCAGCGATATCGAGCGTCAGGGGCTCGAGCTCGGGCGCACTCAGCTTGAGGCGGGCGGTCACATCAGCGACGAGTTGCTCCAGCGTTGGGCGGTCGGACAGCACCTCGCGGCTCATGCGCTCGTCGCGTACGAGCGCCGCGACGACGTGGCGGTTCTTGTGCTGCCGTTCGACGATGTCGAGGATGCGTTCCAGGCGCCGCACCTTCTTCACGACGTTCTTGAGCGGGATGCCGGTGAGCCCGCCGGACTGGCCTTGCGCCTGCAACGTGATGTCTTCGGTGCCCAGCTCGATGAGGTGGTCCTCGAGAGCCGAGTCGTCCTTCAGGTAGCGCTCGGTCTTCCCCTTCTTCACTTTGTAGAGCGGCGGCTGCGCGATGTAGATGTAGCCTTGATCGATCAACTCTTGGAACTGGCGGTAGAAGAGGGTGAGCAGCAACGTGCGGATGTGCGAACCGTCGACGTCGGCATCGGTCATGATGATGATTGTGTGGTAGCGCAGCTTCGAGATGTCGCGGTCTTCCTTGCCGACGCCGGTACCGAGTGCCGACACGAGCAGGCGGATCTCCTGCGACGAGATCATCTTGTCGAAGCGCGCCTTCTCGACGTTGAGGATCTTGCCGCGCAGCGGCAGGATGGCCTGGTTGCGGCGGTCACGGCCTTGTTTCGCCGAGCCGCCGGCCGAGTCACCCTCCACGATGTAGAGCTCGGACAGCGCTGGGTCGCGTTCCTGGCAGTCGGCCAGTTTGCCCGGGAGAGATCCCGAGTCGAGCGCTCCCTTGCGCCGGGCCAGATCCTTTGCCTTGCGCGTCGCCTCGCGCACACGGGCCGCGTCGAGACCCTTCAGCGCGATCTTCTTCGCGTCGGCCGGATGCTCCTCGAGATATTCGCCGAGTTTCTCATTCACCAGTTGTTCGACGAAGCCTTTCACCTCGCTGTTGCCCAGCTTGGTCTTCGTTTGTCCCTCGAACTGTGGCTCCTGCACTTTCACGCTGATGACCGCGGTGATGCCTTCGCGCACGTCTTCACCTTGCAGCGACTCGCCTTCCTTCTTGATCAAGCCGTTGGCGCTTGCATACGCGTTGACGGTACGGGTCAGCGCCGATTTGAAGCCGATCAAGTGCGTGCCGCCTTCGATGGTGTTGATGTTGTTGGCGAACGAGTACACGTTCTCGGCGTAGCCGTCGTTCCACTGCATGGCGACTTCGACCTCGAACTTGTCGCGCTCGCCCTTCAGGTACACGACCTTGGGGTGAATTGGTGTCTTCGCGCGGTTGAGATGCCTGACGAACTCTTCGATACCGCCTTTGTAGAGGAACTCGTGCTGCTTCTGCGTGCGCTGGTCGTCGATGAAGATGCGCACGCCGCGATTGAGGAACGCCAACTCGCGCAGGCGCTGTGACAGAATGTCGAAGCTGAAATCCAGCTGCTCAAAAATGAGTGCGTCCGGCTTGAAGGTGACTTTCGTGCCACGCTGGCGTGTGGTGCCGACTTCCTTGAGCGGCGCGTCGGGTTTGCCGCGCTGGTAGCGCTGTTGGTAGACCTTGCTCTCGCGTTTGATCTCGACTTCGAGATACTCGGACAGCGCGTTCACCACCGACACGCCGACGCCGTGCAGACCGCCGGAAACTTTGTACGCACCATGGTCGAACTTGCCGCCAGCGTGCAGCTTGGTGAGCACGACCTCGGTTGCCGACATGCCTTCCCCGGTGTGCAGATCGACAGGGATGCCGCGCCCGTTGTCCTCCACCGTGACGCTGCCGTCGATGTGGACGGTAACCTTGACCTCGTCGCAGAAACCGGCGAGCGCTTCGTCGATGGAGTTGTCGACAACTTCGAAGACGAGGTGATGCAGGCCTCGTTCGCTGGTGTCGCCGATGTACATGCCGGGGCGCTTGCGCACCGCATCGAGGCCTTCGAGCACCTTGATTTGGCTGGCGACGTAGTCGCCGGCTCCGACGTCTTCGCGTTGTGTTTTTTCGGTATCCTCTGACACGTCACCCCACCCCAGTTCACCCACAGACGCCGTGGAAAGACTCCGCTCTGCTGAGCGCTGGGATAGTAGCAGAGCAGACCTGTTTGGTAAAGGGCGCTGTGGTTAAATTTATCTTTTTATTTCAATCACTTACGCTTTGTTTATCGGCGGGATTTCCGCCCCGAAATAGGACGCGAAATCCCGCCGAAAGCGGGCCCCGGAAGATGGAAGATTTGGGGCCGGATTAGAGGCGCATAGGCATGACAACGTAGAGGTAGTCCGCTTCGCCTTCGCAGCGAATGACGGCTGGGCTCACTTCGTCGTTGAAGCCGACTTCCACCTGCGCGGACCCCGACAGCACTGCCAGAACGTCCATCAGGTACTTCGCGTTGAAGCCGATGCTGAATGCCGGCCC
The DNA here is from genome assembly GCA_041497995.1 of Binatia bacterium. Lineage (GTDB taxonomy): Bacteria > Desulfobacterota > Binatia > HRBIN30 > HRBIN30 > DATKMS01. The sequence continues at coordinate 8,211 of JBGQHM010000146.1, forward strand.
GTCGTAATCCACAGTGACCTCTTCGCTGGCTTCACCGACATCCGGGTTGATGGATGAGACCTCCAGCTTAGCGGTATCCAGCGAGAGCTTCACACCGCGCGTACGCTCGCTCGACACGATGGACACGCGCCGCAGTGCCGCCAAGAGCGCCTCGACCCCAACCAACATCCGACGGTCCGATTTCTGTGGAACGACCTGGTTGTAATCGGGGAACTCACCTTCCACCAGCCGCATCGACAGCTCTACCTGGCCGCGCGTTGCGTGCGCCACTCCGCCTTGGACGGCAATCTCCACCGGTTCATCGCCGGTCTCGATCACCTTGGTGATCTCCGCAACGCCTTTGCGTGGGATGATGACTCCGCTGCCGGCGGCGCCACCTTCTACGACTCTGGTGATCATGGCGAGGCGGTGCCCATCCGTCGCCACGACGCGCAGCTTCCCTTTCTCCGGCCGCTCGACGAATATTCCACTCAGGTTGAGACGTGTCTCGTCGGTCGACACGGCAAAGCTGGTGCGTTCGATCATCTCGCGTAACATCGCAGAGGGCACGGCTATGGTCTGCTTGTCGCGCTCCTGGCTCGCACTGGGCATCGCCGGGAACTCTTTCGGATCCAGACCGACGATCTTGAACTGCGACTTGCCGGCCACCACTTCGATCCAGTTGTTCTCCAGCGAGCGGATCACGAGACCGCCATCGGGGCATTCGCGCACGATCTCGTACAACTTGCGCGCACCGGCTGTGAGCGCGCCCTTGCGCTTTACCTTGGCCTCGCACGTGCGGCGCACGCCGACTTCTTGGTCGGTCGCCGCAATGCTGATGCCGTCACCAGTCGATTCCAGTAGGACGTTGGCAAGGATCGGAATCGTCGTGCGCCGCTCCACGATCCCCTGGGTCAAATACAATCCTTGCAGTAGTTCCTCGCGTTCGATTGTGAACTCCATTGCTCCTGCCCTCCCCCCACCTATTCCTTCTTTATATTATTCTGAAAAGAATTCGTAGTAGTAGTAAGGGGTGTGGATATGTGAACATCCGCTCTGCGCGCCGCCAAATGCCACATCTGGTCGGGCACCAGCTGCGAGGCACCAGACGTCCCACTGCCTGCGGGCGGCAGGGGGCTCGATTCTCCGCAGCTTGTGGGCAGCGTGTCCACAGGTTATCCCCCGTTCTCCAACATGCGTTCAAGGCGCTCGACGGTGGCGCGGAACGTTGGGTCCTGCTTGATCCGCTGGTCCACAACGTGTGTCGCGTGGATGACCGTCGAGTGATCGCGCCCGCCGAACCGATCGCCGATCACGGGAAACGATGCCTCGGTGTAGCGGCGGCAGAGATACATAGCGACCTGCCGAGGCACAGCGACGGTGCGGGTGCGCTTCTTCGAGCGCAAATCCGCAGGGCGGAGGTGAAAGAACTCGCAGATCGCCTTCTGGATCGATTCAATGGTGATAGTTGAATCCTTCTCGCGCAAGATGCTTTGCAGAACCTGCTTGGCGAACTCTACGCTGATCTCACACTTATTGAGCGACGCAAAGGCCCCAAGTCGCGTGAGCGACCCTTCGAGCTCGCGCACGTTCGAGTCGATGCTCGATGCCAGAAAGATTGCCACATCGGGCGGCAGATCGATCCCTTCCGCTTCCGCCTTCTTTTGCAAGATCGCCACACGCGTCTCCATGTCCGGCGGCTGAATGTCGGCAATGAGTCCCCACTCGAAACGGTTGCGCAAGCGTTCTTCGAGGTCGGGAATCTCCTTCGGAAACTTGTCCGAGGTCAGTACGATTTGGCGGTGCGCTTCATAGAGTGAATTGAACGTATGAAAGAACTCCTCCTGCGTGCGCTCGCGCCCGGCGAGGAACTGCACGTCGTCGAGGATGAGAACGTCGATGCGGCGGAACCGGTTCTTGAAGTCGTCCATGTGGTCGCGCCGTAGCGCCGTGATCAGCTCGTTCATGAACGATTCGGATGACAGGAACACCACGCGACGGTCGGGCGAGCGGTCGAGGACCTGATGGCCGATGGCGTTCACCAGGTGAGTTTTTCCCAAGCCAACGCCGCCGTAGATGAAAAGCGGGTTGTAGTGATCGCCCGGCTGATTCGCTACAGCTTTGCAAGCGGCGTGGGCGAACTGGTTACTTGCGCCGATGACGAAGTTGTCGAAGGTGTACTTGAGGATCAGGCTCGACGCCCGCGCCGGTCGCCCGGACGACGGCACGCTGGGAGCCGGCATCGAGAGTGGGAAGAGTTCTTGCTGCACCGCCGCCGGCGGCTGCAACAGCACGCGCACGGGTGCGCCGGCGGCTTGCGAGAGGACCTCCTCGATCAGCGACAAGTAGCGTGCGGTGATTAAGTCGATAGCGAGCTTGTTGGGAGCCTCCACGAGCAGGTTCTTGCCGTGCGCTGCAACCGGATGGAGACGCCGGATCAGGGTATCGTAATCACCGGCATCAATGCGGTCCCGCAAGATCTCCAGGGATTGCTTCCAGGCCTGCTCCATATGGCGCTCATCCACAGGGATATCAACAGCTGTTGGCAACGACAATAGACATTGCGCTTCAATTACTTGAAGCGCTCGCCCAAGGCCTAATTCACAGGTTTTCAACTCGGAACCCGTCCACGTGCCGTGGACGAGCCTGGCACGTTCCGACCGGCTCGTCTGCAGCGAGGAAAAGGGCCTCGAACGGACACCGAAGTGCAGCTCGTTTAGCCGGTTTGGCCGACAGGTGCAAGAAGTTTCTGCGGCCCCCGATCCAGTCCGCGCTTCCTTGACTGGGTTGGATGCGAGTGGTACCCGTCCGGGCGTCTCTCGCCTCTTCCATGTCCACGCAGACCCTGTCCCAAAAGCTCTATCAACGCGCCGTCCAGCACATACCTGGCGGCGTCAACAGTCCGGTGCGCGCCTGGCGTGCCGTTGGCGGCGACCCAGTCTTCATCCAACGAGCCCGTGGCAGCAAGCTGTGGGACGTCGATGGGCAGATGTACATCGACTACGTTGGTTCGTGGGGCCCGATGATCCTCGGTCACGCGCACCCGAAGGTACTCACCGCGATTCACAGCGTCATGCGTGACGGTACCAGCTTCGGTGCCCCCACGGCGCGCGAGGTAGTGATGGCGGAGACGCTGGCTGCGGCAATTCCGTCGCTGGAGATGGTCCGCTTGGTGAGCTCGGGGACAGAAGCGACGACTGCGGCGATTCGCTTGGCGCGCGCCTACACCAACCGGCCGGCGATCCTCAAGTTTGACGGGTGCTACCACGGCCACGTCGATGCGCTCCTCGTGCGCGCTGGCTCAGGCGCGGCGACGTTTGGTGTACCCGACAGTGCCGGTGTGCCGGAAGCCATAGCCAGCCAGACGCTGATCGCGACGTTCAACGATCTACCCTCTGTGGAGGCGTGCTTCAACGCCGAGCCGCAGCGGATTGCGGCCGTCATCGTCGAGCCGGTGGTCGGCAACATGGGCGTGATTCCGCCCGCGCCGGAGTTCTTGCGCGGGTTGCGCGAGCTGACACGCCGCCACGGCGCACTCCTGATCTTTGACGAGGTCATCACCGGGTTCCGTCTCGGCTACGGCGCCGTGCAGACGCAGTTCGGTGTCGAACCCGACGTAACGTGCCTTGGAAAGATCGTCGGCGGCGGGCTCCCGCTCGCTGCGTTCGGCGGCAAGCGCTCGATCATGGAGCAACTGGCGCCGCTGGGTCCGGTCTACCAAGCCGGGACGCTCTCGGGAAATCCGCTAGCAGTCGCTGCCGGCCTGCAGACGTTGGAGCTGCTCCGCGTGCCAGGCACGTACGAGCGGCTGGAGGGACTGGCAGCGCGCCTCGAGCAAGGTCTGCGGGCGGCACTCGCGGAGTACGACCGTCCGTGCTGCCTCAATCGGATCGGCTCGATGTGGACCCTGTTCTTCGGGACCTCCGCAGTGCGGGATGCCGACGGGGCACGGCGCTCCGATACCGAGACCTTTGCTCGCTGGTTCCGTGGCATGTTGGAGCGCGGCATCTACCTGCCGCCGTCGCAATTCGAAGCGGCGTTCGTCTCGTTGGCGCATTCCGAGGAGGATATCGACAACACGGTGCAGGCGGCGCGCGAGGTTCTGGCGACGCTGGGCTGATGGGATGGAGTAGAGCTACGCCAGACCGGGATCAACGCTCGTTGGTCAATGCCAGCCGCTATGTGGCGCTCGGGTTCGAGTTTGGCGGCATAGTTGTCGCGGGCGTGTTGGCTGGCTATTACATCGACGCGCATCTCGGTACCGCGCCACTATTTACGTTGTTGCTGACCCTGGGGGGAATGGGAGGAGCGGTGTACCGGTTGCTTTGGAGCTTGAAGCGGTTTAGTTCGCATTCGGAAAATGGCAATTGATCTGACACGCATCGGCAAGATCCACGTCGGTCTGCTCGGCGCGACGGGTGGTGTCGCCTACGCCACGCATTGGGCGGAGCCGGGGAGCGTCCTGCTCGGCGGCGCCGTGATGGGGGCGAACTTCTATCTCATGCGACTGATTACCAACCTGCTGCGGCCCGACGCATTCGACCCTGAGAAGCGCGGCCGCGTCGCGCTCGCCGTCGGCGCATTTGTGCTCAAGTTCGGATTGCTTCTCGGCCTGCTCGCGGCGCTCTTCTCGCGGCTACCGATCGAAGGTATGAGCTTCGCACTCGGAGTGACCTTGCTACTCGTCGCCTGCGTGCTCGAAGCGGTGCGCCAGGAGTTGTTCGGTGTGAAAGGAGTCGCTTGACGTGGAGCATTCGTTTACATGGGTATCGGTGATTCCCGGGCTCAACCTGCTGCCCGATCACTCCGCGACGGCGAGCTTGGTGATCGCGGCGCTGCTGGTATGGGCGCTCGTGGCGCTGCGGCAGGTGCGGGCAGCCAGCGATCCGGTGGTACCGGACGGGACACTCACGGCGCGCAACACGCTGGAGATCTTCGTCGAGTGGTTCGTCGGCTTCATCGAAGGATTGCTCGGCCACAAAGGCCGCCGCTACGTGCACGTCTACGCGACGTTCTTCTTGTTCATCCTGGCGGCGAACCTCGTCGGGCTGATCCCCGGCTTCACCCCGCCGACGAGCAACTTCAACGTCACCTTCGCGCTCGGCGTGATGTCATTCCTGGTCTACAACTACTACGGCTTCCGCGCCAAAGGCGTCGGCTACCTGAAGCACTTCCTCGGGCCAATCTGGTGGCTGGCGGTGTTAATGCTGCCGCTCGAGTTGATCGACAACTTCGTGCGTCCCGTATCGCTGGCATTGCGTCTCTTCGGCAACATGACGGGCGACCATCTGGTGCTCGAGATCTTCACGGATCTGACCAAGGTGATCATCCCGGTGATCTTCTATGCGCTCGGCGCGTTCGTGTCGCTGATTCAGGCGTTCGTGTTCACCATCCTCAGCATCATCTACTTGTCGCTGGCGTTGGAAGAGCACGAAGACCATGGGCACGCTGGCGAGGAAGTGGCGCACGACCTCGCGGTGTGACCGACAAGATTGAGCTCTAAGAGACGCGCGGCCGTGGTGTGGCGAGGAGGACAGAGAGGCGTGGCCAGGCGGTCTCTTAAATCTAACGAAAGGAGGACCAGAGAATGCGCAAGCAACTGATGGCACCAGTACTCACCGTACTGCTGCTGCTCATGGCACAAGCCCCGGCATTTGCCGCGGAAGGCATGATGGAGGGCGGTTCGAAGGGATTGATCGCTCTTGCCGCCGGTTTGGCCATCGGCATCGCAGCAGTCGGCGCCGGACTGGGCCAAGGGCGCGCCGTCGCGGCCGCCATGGAATCGATCGGCCGCAACCCGAACGCGGCAGATCGTATCCAAACCCCGATGATCATCGGTATCGCCTTCATGGAAGCACTGGCGATCTACGCGCTGGTGATCGCGTTCTTCCTGCAAGGGAAGATCTGACAACCGAAACACCAACCAGAAACCCAAAGGGGCGGGAGGCATCTCCCGCCCCTTCTTGTTTTCGCACACTGGTGCCACCGACCTCTGGAAATCTCAGTCGGCTTGCAGGCTGGCGTTGACAGGACGTCATCTGGTCGACTACGCGAGGGTGTGAGTCACTCGTCATGCCGAACGTCGTCATTGAGAATCCCATCCTCAACTCGCCGTACGAGGAGCCAACGCGACACTTCCGCTTCGACGACGACGGCATCACCGACGAGATCGTCGAAGCGCGGCGGGTTAGCTCCTACTTCATTCCGATCCCCGCGGCGAAGAAGAAGGGGAAGCAACTTGCGTTCGACACGGAGTGGACGCGCGAGCGGGTGAAGGAAAACACCTTCATCAATCAGGTGCGCGCGCGCGTGAGCCAATGGCGCACCGGCGGCCATGTGGGTGTCAGCACGACCACGCGGAACCTACTCGAGTACTGGATCCGCCCCGAGCGTGAACGGAAGTTGTTC
>JBGQHM010000147.1:0-14572 GCA_041497995.1 Binatia bacterium
CTGGGACATGTAGACCGGCACCACCCAATGATGCTTCGTATCCTTTGCGTCCCCTGCGTAGGCCGCAGTGGCGGCCGCTAGCACTGCGAGCGCGAAGACCAGCTTCAGAGTCATAGCTCCCTCCCGCGTTTGGTCGCCGTATACAGCGGTGCATTGGCGAGTGTCAATGTGCTGCGGCACGCATCCACACGAAGCCGGTTGCGGCGAATGGACAGCGTGGGTAGGTTAAACGTCATGCCCGAGCCGAAACCTGAGCGCGCCGCGCTGCGCCGTCATGCGGTCCAGGTGGCCGCGGCGTTGTGGGAGATTCCGCCGAGCGCCAAGCCGGGCATGCGCGTGCCGGCGCGCATCTACGCGACGCCGGCGCTCTTCGCACAGATGGACGATGGCGTCTTCGATCAGGTGACCAACGTGGCGATGCTGCCCGGCATCGTCAACTACGCCTTCTGCATGCCCGATGGACACTGGGGCTACGGCTTCCCCATCGGCGGTCTCGCGGCAATGGATCCAGACCATGGCGTCATTTCGCCCGGCGGGATCGGCTTCGACATCAACTGCGGCATGCGGCTGGTGCGGACGAATCTAACGTACGACGACATCCGCGACCGCATCCACGACCTCATCGACGCGCTGTACAAGCGCGTGCCTGCGGGCGTCGGGGGGCGCGGCTTCTTGAAGCTCAGCGACGACGAATTCCAAGCGATCGCCGTGCAGGGTGCGCGCTGGTGCGTCGATCATGGCTATGGCCGGCCTGAAGATCTCGAGCGTACCGAAGAGGGCGGCGCGATGGCGGGGGCCGACCCGGATCGGGTGAGTGCGCGGGCGCTGGAACGCGGGCGCCAGCAGGTGGGCACGCTGGGCTCCGGGAACCATTACCTCGAAATCCAAGTTGTAAAGCCTGAGAGCGTTTTTGACCGAGACGCGGCGCGCGCGATGAGCCTGGATATACCGAATCAGGTCGTCATCATGTTCCACTGTGGCAGCCGCGGCTTCGGTCACCAGATCGCCAGCGACTACATTCAGAGTTTCCTCCCACTCATGGAAAAGAAGTTCGGCATCACGCTGCCCGACCGCGACCTTGCCTGCGCGCCGTTCGCCTCGAAGGAAGGGCAAGCGTACTTCGCCGCCATGACGTGCGCCATCAACATGTCGTTCGCCAACCGCCAGATGATCCTGCACCGCATCCGTGAAGTGTTCGCCGATGTGCTGCAACGCGATGCGCGCGACCTTGGCCTGGAGACCGTGTACGACGTCTGCCACAACACCGCCAAGCTCGAGGAGCATGACGTGAACGGACGCCGGCGCCGCCTGTTGGTCCATCGCAAGGGTGCGACGCGCGCCTTCGCGCCGGGCATGCCCGACATCCCGGCAGCGCTTCGCGACATCGGGCAGCCGGTGATCATCGGCGGGAGCATGGAGACCGGCTCCTACCTGCTGCGCGGCGTGGCGACCGGCAAGCAGAGCTTCTTCACCACCGCGCACGGCAGCGGCCGCACCATGAGCCGCCACCAGGCGAAGAAGCAATTCCAGGGGAAGCAACTGGAACGCGACATGGCGCGCCGCGGCATCTACATCCGCACCGTTTCGTATGCCGGTCTCGCCGAGGAAGCCGGCGCCGCGTACAAGGACATCGACGCCGTCGTCGCCGCCACTGCCCAGGCCGGTCTCAGCAAGCCAGTGGCGCGCTTCACTCCGGTCGGCAACGTGAAGGGCTGAGCCGCGTGCCGTTCCAGTTCTTGGAGGACGCGCCCACCGCGGACGTCGGGTTCGTGGCGACGGGCGACACGCTGGAGGGATGCCTGCAGGCCGCAGCCGATGCGACGGTCGAGGTGATGGTCGCGAACCCAGAGACGGTGCAACCCCGCGAGCGGCGCACGCTGCACGTCGAGAGCGATTCGGTCGACCTCGTGCTGCTGAAGTTGCTGGAGGAGTTGATCTACTACAAGGATGCGGAAGGACTGTTTCTGCGCGTGACGCAGCTCACCGCGGTCAACGAAAGGGGGCGCTGGATCGTTGACGCGATCGCTGCTGGTGAAGCGATTGACCCGACGCGCCACCAGCTCGCGGGCGATGTGAAGGCAGTGACCATGCACCGGCTGCGCGTCGTGCACACTGAGGACGGATGGCAAGCCACGGTCGTATTGGACATCTAAGAGTCTGTCGGACTTGGAAGCCTGCAGCGACCCAACGGGGAGCGGGCCATAGAAATGACGCCGGCCGCAGGCCCTAGCTGGCGAGTGGCAGTCCGGAGCCGAGAGCGAGCAGGTGAAAGGGTTGCAGAACGTCCCACGTTGGCTGCGTTCGCGCGTCTGGCTCCTCGCGTTTCTCCTCACGGTCGCGGTGTTGCTGTATCCGACCGTGCGCGGGCTGGTGCTCGATGTCGAGGTCACCCCCGCGCAACGCGGCTACGAAGTGGCGCTGCGCGCCGGTTGCTTCACCTGCCACGGTCCGAACGGCACCGGTGGCGTCAAGAATCCGGGCAGTGCGGACGAGGAGGTGCCGGGATTCAGCGGCGGCAGCCCCATGATGTGGGCGAAGAGCGAGCAGGAGCTGCGCGACTACATCCTCGACGGCGCGCCGCGGCGTAAGCGGGACGACCCGAAGCATAAGCAGAAGATGGAAGCGCAGCTGCTCGCAATGCCGGCGTACCGCGGCCACGTCAGCGAGCGTGAGGTCGACGACCTGGTCGCCTACATCCGCGCCGCGTCCGGCCTGATAACGCCGCCCGATCCCGTGGCGGCGCAGGGGCAGGATCTGGCGATTCGCCTGGGCTGCTTCCAGTGCCACGGGCCAATGGGGTCAGGCAACAGCGATAACCCGGGATCGTTCAAGGGATACATCCCCGGCTGGTGGGGCAAGGACTTCCGCGACTTGGTCCGCAGCGATGACGAGTTGCGCGAGTGGATTCTGGGCGGCCAGGTCCCCCGCTTGCGCGATCATCCGATCGCCGGCTACTTCATCCGTTCACAGCGCGTCTACATGCCCGCGTACCGCAATTTCATCAACGACGAGCAGCTCGCCGCGTTGATGCGCTACGTGCGCTGGGTGAACGAAGGTAGCTGGCAGAACAAGCCGCTCGATCTCGGACACTAGGGCCGGCGGCCGGCGTCATTTCTCTGGCCCGCTCTCCGTTGGGTCGCTCCGCCTGCCGAGTCCGACGGGCTGCTAGCTAGTCCTCGTAGGACGCGCTCTGCGCACCATTCCTTCTGAACCCGCAACTGTCAGAACGGTGCGCAGAGCGCACCCTACGGGGTTGGAAGCTAGCGTGACCCTTCGCGCGCCTTTGCCTCTTCCCACAGCTCGTTCATCTCGGCTACGGACGTGGCGTGGAGATCCTGCTGGCGCTCGGCGAGGCGCTCTTCGATGTAGCGGAAGCGGCGGATGAAGCGCTCGTTGGCGCCATGCAGCGCGTCTTCGGCTTGCACTCCCAGGTGGCGTCCCAGCGAGGTGAGCGCGAACAACAGGTCGCCCAGCTCGGCCTCCGCTTCGTGTGGATCGCCGAGCTGCACGGCGGCTTCGAGCTCCGCGACTTCTTCTCGCACTTTCTCCAAGACCTCACTGGCGGAATCCCAATCGAAGCCAACGCGCGACGCTTTCTCGCTCAACCGATGGGCGCGCAGCAGCGCGGGCATTGCCCGTGGAACGCCGGCGACGGTTGAGGTATCCGCAGTGTCTTTGCGTTCCTCCGCCTTGATGCGTGCCCAGTTGCGCAACACCTCGTCGGAATCCTTCACCTCGGTGTCGCTGAACACGTGCGGATGGCGGCGGACCATTTTCTCGGTGATGCCGCGGACGACGTCTTCGATGGTGAACAGCCCTTCCTCGCGCGCCATTTCCGAGTGGAAAACGACCTGGAGCAAGAGATCGCCGAGCTCAGTGCGCAGCTCGTCGATGTTGTTGTCCTCGATCGCCTCGGCGACTTCGTAGGCTTCTTCGATCAGATACGGCTTGATGGATTCGCGGGTCTGCTCGCGGTCCCACGGGCATCCACCCGGGGCGCGCAGACGTTCCATGATGCGGACGAGCTCGGCAAACGCTTCGGCGGCACTCATTCGCCCCTCGCTAGCGCAGGCGTTCCAACGAGTCAACGCGCGTTCCCTCTGCTGCAGGGAAACAACACTTCGTGGCGCCGGGAGTGCGCCGAACCCTCAGCTGCCAGCCCTGATCGTCAGCGGCAGGCCCTGCATCGTGCCTCGAGCCCATAGATGGTTGATCAGCACGTCGCGCTGTTCCGATCCGCGACACACAAACTGCGCCGCCCCGTCTCCCTGCGAGCCGACGCCCTTGCCGCCCCAGGTCAGCTCACGCACCCTGGAATCGGTGAGCAGCGCGTGCAGGCGCGGCGCCGTGAGCTCCGACGGACACGCCGGCGCGACGTCACGATCGAACAGCGATTGCGCCTCGATCATGAGTGCTCCCAATTGCTGTGCATCGCCGTCGGTCAACGCGGTCGTCGCAGCGGCTATCACATCAAGGTTCCGGCGGCCAAGCGCCTCGCGCAGTCCAGACGCGCGCGCGGTGTCCGGCGCGAGGAAGTGCGTGTGCAGATCCGCGAGAATGCGCCGCGTGTCCTTGTGATGCAACAGATCGACGATCAGCAGGTAGAGCGGCTGTGGCGACGACAGGAGCTGGACGGTCATGGCGTCGCCGTCGAAGCCCAACAGCACCAGGCGTTTGCCGTATGCGCACGCCTGATCCATCCGACCACATTGCGAGCCGGCCGCCACCTCGCCGCGGTAGGCCAGCTCCATCTCGTCGCGAACGCTGAGGCCCAGTTGGTGGACCTGATTGAACGCGCGTGCCGTCAGCACGCAGACGGCGGCGGAGGACGACAAGCCGCGACTCAGAGGCAGGTCCATCCGATCCACGGAGATGTGGACGCCCGGCGAGTGACACCGCTCCCACAGCTCCACCACCACGCCCGCTGCGTAGCTGAAGAACCCTCCCGCTTGTGCCGCGTGCCGGAGCGCGGCACCGTCCATGACCACGTGGAACGGGCCGCGCACCGACCCGTCGGGCAGGTGTGACACCATCTCGAAGTCGGAAGCGGCAGCCGCCGTCGCGGTGATTCCTTGATCGGTTCCAGTAATGATGCAGGCGCCTGGCGCGATGGACGGGTCGCCATTGCGGAAGGAGCCGGCCCAGTCGGAATGCTCACCGAAGAGACACAAACGTCCCGGAACGAAGAGGGCAGCGTTGGAGGAATCGAGGGCTCGAGGCTTCAACGGCGGCTCCCTGGACGAGAGAGTTCTAGGAGGCCGTGACGCTGCGGTCAAGAAAAACTGGAGCCGAGCGTGCAACGACGAGCTACCAGACGCCGTGCAATGCCGTACCGCCCTCGTCCGACTAGTAGTCCCACTTCCCTTTGATGAAGCCGAAGAACTCGGTGGTGTCGCACTGTTCGACGGCTCGCGGTGGACTGTCTTCTGCGCTTGGACGCGTGCCGCCCTTCTTTTCGTACACGGTCTGTTGGTAGCGAATTTTCCCGACGGGCGGCTGGTCGTCGGTCAGCGTGCATGCCTGCGCGTCGCTGTACCCGACGTAGGTCCCCACGATCCCGTCCGCACTGGGGGTCCACTTGATGTGCGCGAGGTTGTACTGCTCACGCTCGCGCAGCTTCTGGACCCATTCGGCACAGAACTGATCGAAGGATTGCTTCAGCTCGACGGACGAGAGCTTCGTCGGCCTGTGCCGCTTCGCCTTGGTCGTCGCTACGCGGGCGCCGCTCGAAGCGCTGACAGCGGACGCGAGAATTGCGACTACGGCCAAAGCTGCGGCGGTGACCGACACGCTGTGCGTAACCACGCGCATCCCACGTCACCTGCCGACCTGGGCGAACCCTACGACCTCGACGGTTGTCTGGAAGTGCCCATCGTCGCGCTGCGGGAGCGGCGGGGAGACCTGGTACGTGAACGGCATCTGCTCATGCGGCGGAATTTCCGCGCGCACGGCGTAAACGTCCGCTCTGCCCGGGTTGTCGTTGCCGGGATGGCGTTCATTGCTCCAGAACCACGTGCGCCGAACCAGCAACTCTACGTTGCGCACCGGCGTCCGTGAGGTGTTGACCAACGTCCCGGTCACAACGCCATTGTGTGCCCGCACGTCGCTCACGCGCACGTCAGTGGCCGCCTGCGCATCGGACAGCACACTCTTAGACGACTCACTTGCCAACGCGTTGCCGGCCACGCAGAGTAGCAGGATACTGGCAACCGGAATCATCTTCTTGCCAATCATCGGTGGCCTCCTTTCGGTGTCTGCCTTCGAACGCAACTCCTATGCCGCGACGCCCGAGCTTAGCGCCCCGGCCCTCCCGCCGCGGCCCGCAGGTGTCATAGATGTACGGAGTTCCTTTCCTCCGAGAGCGGCATGTAAGAATTACAGTTTGTCGGTCCGAAAAGCGGAAGGCGCTGCAGAGTGCGCTTCCCGTTTTCGTGCGGCCTGCTAAGTACGGCGGCGCATGGCGACACTGCTCTGCTACGTCTCCGGACACGGTTTCGGCCACGCTGTGCGCGTGATGGAGGTGCTGCGCGCACTGTGGGCGCAGCGACCCGACGTGCGGGTGGCGATCCGTACGTCAGTACCGAGTTGGTTTTTCGATCTCCCCGGTCCGTTTACTCATGCGGTGAGCCAGCTCGATGTCGGTGCGGTGCAGGACGACAGTCTCACCGTGAACATCGAGGCGACGTTGCGCGCCTATGCCGAGATCGTGCAGCGCAAGGAGCCGCTGATCAGCAACGAAGTCGCGGCGACCGCGGCGCTGCGCCCGACGCTCGTTTTCGCGGACATCCCGGCGTTGGCGTTTGATATCGCGGCGCGCCTGGGTGTGGCCGGTGTGGGGATGACCAACTTCTCGTGGGACTGGATCTACGCAGACTACGTCCGCGACTTCCCCGCGTATGCGGGCATCGTCGACGACTTGCGACGGTCGTACTTCGGCGCGACGTTGTTGCTTCGGCTGCCCATGCATGGCGACTTGAGTGCTTTCCCGTGCATTCGCGATATCCCGTTGGTGGCGCGCAAGCCGACGCTGAGCCGCGATGACGTGCGACGGCGGTGCGCGCTGCCGTTGACGGGCCGCGTCGTGTTGCTGTCGTTCGGCGGCATCGGTGTCACGATGTCTGCGGTAGCGGAACCGCCCCATGGCGTCACTTTCGTTGCGACGCAATCGGCTGCATCGAGCGCGGCACCGCAGCGATGCCAATTCATTTCCAACGCCGAGATGGCTGCACGTGGCGTGCGCTACGAGGATCTCGTCGCTGCCAGCGACGCGGTCATGACCAAGCCGGGCTACGGCATCGTCAGCGACTGCCTCGCGAGCGGCACACCGATGATCTACACCTCGCGCGGGCGCTTCGCGGAGTACGACTATCTCGTCGCGGCTATCAAGACACACCTGCCGCACGCCTTCATCAGTAACGACGACCTCCGCGCCGGCCGCTGGCTGCCGGCGTTAGACGAGGTCTTCGCGCAACCCCGCAGTACGCCGCAGTTGGCCCTGGACGGGGCTGCAGTGGCAGCGGACATCCTCGCGACTTTCCTCTAGGGCCTGCGGCCAGCGTCATTTCTGTGGTCCGCTCCCGATGGGTCGCTGCTGGCTAGCAAGTCCGAGGGGCTGCTAGACTTCAGCCAGTGTGACCTTGCACCAGAACCCACGATCGGCGAGCCACATGCCACGTTCCACAACAGCCATCGCCTGCTTCACCTTCGACAACATGGGTGAGGCTGCGGACATCGGCGCCGGCCAGACCAAAGGTGTGCAGCGTGGTGGGCTGCATCCATCGATCGCGCGCGGCTATCCCAACCTGTACGCCGTGCTTGAGCGCCACGCGGTGCGCGCGACGTTCTTCGTCGAAGGGTGGAACGGCGAGCATCATCCCGCGGCGGTGGCCGAGATCGTCAACCGCGGGCACGAGCTCGGCATGCACGGATGGGTGCACGAGGCATGGGCCACGCTCGATCCGGCGCACGAAGCCGAGCTGGCGCAGCGAGCCACGGACGTACTGCAACGCGCCGCCGGCGTCCGGCCGACCGGTTTCCGCGCTCCGGGCGGCACGCGCAGCGCGCACACCGACTCGATTCTCTCCGCGCTCGGTTACACCTACGATGCCAGTCTCGGCGACGGCATGCGCCCGCAGGTCTTGCCATCCCGCCTCGCTCAGGTCCCGTTCGTCTGGCAGGGCGTGGACGGGTTCTACTATCTGCGCGATCAGCCGGTTGATCCGATCGCGGTGCGCGACGGCTGGCTGCGTGCGCTCGCGCGCGTCGCCGAGACGGGCGGGCTCTTCGTCACCATCTGCCACGCCTTCATCACCGGCGTCGACGCAGCGCGGCTGGCGGCGTTGGATGCGGTGATGGCTGCGGCCGTAGCCGACGAGCGGGTCGTCATCTGCACAACGGGCGACGTTGCTGCCGACCTGCGCGCGGCGCATGGCGATCGAGAGCGCGGCTGAACGGACAACCCGGTGGCACCATCTAGAAAGGAGCCCCGTCGGTGACTGCGCCATAAAGACCGCTACAAAGTTCTCGACGCAAGAATTCGTGTTGACGGCTCCACTGAAAGCCGCTTTGATGCCGCGCCAGTGGCACTGTTCGGCCTCCTTTGGGCCGTCATCTGGTTGGCCCTTCCGATTGCAGCGTTCGTTCTCGCGCTCCGCGCGCGACGTCGTTTGGATGAACGCGACGCGACGATTGCATCACTGGAAACGCGTCTGAGCGCCCTGGAGAGGCAACTGCGCGGGAGTACGGCAGCCCAACCCCAGCCTACGGCGTCTCCAGCTCCGCCCGTGGTGAAACCGATGCCGCAGCCGGCGCCACCTCCTGCGCCTGCTCCGGTGCCGCACGCTGCGCCATCGTCACCGCCAACACCCGCACGGGTCGCGGCGCAGCCCCAGACCGCAGCCGCTGCTCTGCCACGACCCGAACCCGTTACGGCTCCGGTTTCACCTCCGCCGTCGGTCGCTCCGCCGGTCACGGTGCGTCCACCATTGCCCCCACCCCCACCTCCGCCGCCGGTGCGTCCGATGCGACCGAGCATCGACTGGGAGAACCTCGTCGGCGTCAAACTGTTCTCGTGGATCGCCGGGATCGCGCTGGTGTTCGCGGCCATCTTCTTCCTGCGCTACTCCATCGAGCACGGGTGGCTCAGTGCGCCCATCCGCATGGCGATCGGTTTGGTGACCGGCGCCGGCCTGCTGGTTGTGTGTGAGCTGCGCGCGGCGCGCCGCTATCCCGTAACCGCCAACGCGCTTGATGCCGCCGGCATCGCCATTCTCTTCTCTACGTTGTTCGCGTCGCACGCGTTGTGGCACCTGTTGCCGCAGCTGCCGGTCTTCGTCCTCATGGCGCTGGTCACCGCGGTGGCCGTGCTGCTCTCCCTGCGTCGCGATTCGGTGTTCATTGCACTGCTGGGTTTGGTCGGTGGCTTCGCGACGCCGGCGCTGCTGTCGACCGGTGAGGATCGGCCGATCGGACTATTCGGATACCTGCTCATGCTCAACGCGGGCCTCGCGTGGGTCGCGTTCCGCAAGGGCTGGCCGCTGCTGACGGCGGTGAGCCTGGTGTTCACGGCGGTCTACCAGTGGAGCTGGGTGGTCCGGTTTCTCGACGCGTCGCGTTTGCCGCTGGCAATGAGCATCTTTCTTGTGTTTCCCGTCTTCCACGTCGCCGCGGTGGCGCTTGCTGGGCGCCAGAAGGCCGATCGCGAGGCCGATCCGCTCTTCGGCCAAACTGCTACGGTGTCGGCCCTGTTGCCGGTCATCTTCGCGGTGTACATGGCGGGCATCCCGGCATACGGCACACAGTACCTCCTGCTGTTCGGGTTTCTCTTTCTCGTCATCCTCGGCTTAAGCATCGTCGCCATCGCGCACGGGCCACAACAGCTGTACGTCCTCGGCGGGCTGTCGACCGTCGTGGCCTTTGTCCTCTGGTTCGCGCTCTCCTATCGCAGCGCGGCGTGGCCAGGTGTGCTGGGTGTCATCGCCGCGTTTGTCTTGCTACACGTCGGTGTCCCATGGGTGGCGCGACGGCTCGGCCGGCCGGTGGTCAACGAGGAGCTGACAGCCGTGGTGGCGCCGGCATTGCTGTTCGCCTTTCCTGTACTGGTAGCGATCGAACCGGCTACGGCGGCCCCGGGCCTGGTGTTCGGCGTCCTGTTTGCCTTGCTCGTCGCACTGGCCACGGTTGCAGTGACGAACGAGCAGGGACGAGTCCACTTCCTGTCCGCCTTTTTCGCGCTTGCTGCCGAAGCGTTGTGGTCGGCAAAGCATCTAACGCCGGAGCGTTTGCTGCCGGCGTTGACGATGTACGCGGCGTTCGGCCTCTTCTACCTCGGCGTCCCGCTCATTGCCGAGCGGCTGGGAAAGAAGCTGGAACCGCGTGGCAGCGGCGCAGTGGTGCTGTTCGTCAGCCTGGCGTTCCTGTTCTTTCTCGCTGCCGGACCGGTTGCACACTCTGCCCTCTGGGGGATGGCGCTCCTCCTCGCGATCCTCAACCTGGGTCTGCTTCTGGAAGCCTCCGCCGGCACACTGCCGCTGCTGTCGATCCTCGGAATCGTTCTGTCGTGGATCGTCATTGCCGTGTGGTGGGCGACGGCGATGGTCGCCGTGCTGCTCATTCCGTCGCTCATGGTCGTTGCGGGCTTCGTATTGCTGATCATCGGCGGCAGCGTGTGGGCACGGCAGCGGGCGGAAGCCGGTGGGGCCCAAGCGCGCGCCGCGGCGCCGCTGTTGCAGCGCGGTCTTGCCCTGGCGCTCGTCGGACATCTCTTTCTGTTATTCGTCGCCTCGCAGCGCGCGCTGGCGGTGCCACCGTGGCCGCTGTTTGGTGTGCTGGCTGTGCTCGATCTGGCAATCGCGACCGGTGCGCTCTACACGCGCCACGCCGAGCTGCATCGCGGCGCACTGATCGCGTCGCACCTTGTATTGCTCCTCTGGGTCATTGTGGCCGAGGTGCCGCCGTGGCCGCTGGTGTCGATGCTGGCCGCAGGTTCGGTCGTCGCGTACGCGCTGTTGTGGATACCGTTGGCGCGCCGCCGCGGTGCGACAGGAGATGCATTCGCGCGCGCCGCCGTGGTCAGCCTGTTTCTCGCGCAGGTGGTGGCGATCACGGCATCCGGCCTGCCGGTGCCGCCCGCATGGATCTGGTTGCTGGCCGACAACGTCGTACTGCTCGCGGTGTTGCTCGCACTTGCTGCCAGATTCCAGTGGCACGGTCTCGCGGTATGGGCTGTGGTGCCGACGGCACTGCAAGGCACATCGTGGCTGTGGTACCACCTGACGCCGGACACATGGACCGAGCATCTCGTTTTCATCGCTGCCCTGTACGCGCTGTTCCTCGCGTACCCCATCCTGCTCGGGGCGCGCGCGGGGCGCGCACGTGAGCCGTACCTGGCCGCGGTCTTGGCCAGTGTGCCGTTCTTCGTCTTGGCGCGCCAGTGTATCCTGGCCGCCGGGCATGGCGACTTCATCGGTGTGCTCCCTGTCGCGCAAGCGATCTGCCTGCTGGGAGTGCTGGTGCGCTTGCTACGCGTCGAACCGCTGACCGAGCGCGAACAGGGCCGCCTCGCTCTCGTCGCGGGAGCTGCCTTGGCATTCGCCACCGCGGCGATCCCACTGCAACTCGACCGGCAATGGATCACTATCGGCTGGGCGCTCGAAGGCGCGGCGCTCGCGTGGCTGTATCGCCGCGTTCCGCATCGCGGCCTCTTGGCGTGGGCCGCCGCCCTGTGCGTTGCGGTCTTCATCCGCCTGTCGGTGAATCCGGCGGTGTTCGAGTACCATGCGCGCGGCGCGTCGCCGATTTGGAACTGGTACCTGTACACCTACCTGGTGGCCGCGACCGCGCTGTTTGCCGCAGCGCGGCTGCTGCGTGATACCAACGATCGAATCGATGAGGCCATTGGGCTCGCGGGGTTCCCACGCTTGAGCGACGTCTTACCGGCAGGCGCGACGATCCTCCTGTTCCTGTTGCTCAACATCGAGATCGCCGACTTCTACTCGACGGGCCGCACGCTCACCTTCAACTTCTCCGCCGGCCTGGCGCAGGATCTGACGTACACACTGGGCTGGGGTGTGTTCGCCATCAGTACGCTGGTCATCGGTATCAGTCGGCGCAGCCGCGTGACGCGTATCGCCTCGCTGGCGTTGCTGGTAGTGACCGTGGTGAAGGCCTTTCTCCATGACCTGTGGCGCCTCGGCGGGTTGTATCGCGTCGGATCGTTCGTCGGCTTGGCGATCTGTCTGGCATTGGTGGCGGTGCTGCTGCAGCGCTTCGTGCTTGGCGCGCAAAAGGAAACGGAGGCGGCGTGACGGTCCTGCGCAGAGCGGTGATCGCCACGATCGTGGGCGCGCTCTTCAGAGTGTTCACCGCCGCGGCCGACAGCCCTCATTTCCAGCACGAGCGTGCAGTCATCCCAGGCGGCCGCGGGCCTAACCGCTTGAGCGTCGACGTGCCGCAGCTCGCGGGCGCGCAGCCGTTGCGCTACGAGTCGCGCGCCGGCGCCCCGCCGAGGTTTCTGGGTGGCCTCGGAGACTTGCGTCTGTACGATGCGTCGGGACGAGAGGTGGGGTATCTGCTCATCGCACCGCCAGCGCCCACGGAACGCTGGCGGGATGGGAGCGTCCTGCCAATCCAAGCGACCGAGGAGGAGAGCGGCTTCGAGGTTGATCTTGGCAGCGCGGTGCGCATCGACCGGCTGCGCCTGAGCGGGATACCGGCACCGTTCCTCAAACGCGTGCGGCTCCAAGGCAGCGGCGATCGTAACCACTGGTCGGTGCTCGTCGACAGCGGCACCGTGTTCGATCTGCCCGACGAGCACCTGAAGCATACCGAGATCGGCTTCGCGCCCGGCGAGTTTCAGTATCTGCGCATCACCTGGGACGATCGCAACAGCGCATCGGTCCCGTTGCCAACCGGTGTCACCGCGCGCGCGGTAACACCCAGCGCGGCACCAGCGCTCGTCAGCGTGCCCGTGACGTTCGAGCGGCGGTCGAGCGAGCCAGGCCGCAGCCGCTTCCGCCTGCTTTTGCCGGGTGCGCACCTACCGGTGACGGCGATCGAGCTCACCTGCGGTGGCGGCCACCTGCTGCGCGATGCACGCGTCAGCGAGCCGCGGCTGTCCGGGGCGACGGTCATACCGGTGTCGCTCGGGTCAAGCACGCTGCGCCGTGCGGTGCGCGGCGACGTGGTGGCTGCTGATTTGCGCGTTCCAATCCTCCGACCGGATGGACCCGATCTGGATCTCGTGGTCGATGACGGCAGCAACCCTTCGCTCGAGCTACTCGCGGTCTCTGCCGAGCTGGCACCGCTACCGTGGGTCTTCTTCGAAAGCGCCGCGGGTGAAACGCTCGCCGCGCGTTTCGGCGATCCCACGCTGCCTGCGCCGCACTACGATCTCGAGGCGATGCGCGAATCGGTAGAGAGCGTGCAGCTCGCCGACGCGCACTGGGGTGAGAGCGAGCTCAGCCCACTCCCTACCGCAGCGGTTCCAGAGGGCAACGGGCTCCCGGCAACAGGTGCGCCAATCGATCCGAGTACCTTCCAGTACGCACGCACGCTGCCCGCCGGCCAGACGGGTCTGACGGCGGTCGTGCTCGACGCTGCCGTCTTGGCGCACAGCCGCGGTCTGGCGGATCTGCGCATCGCCGCTGCCGACGGCCATCAGGTGCCGTACGTGTTCGAGACGCTCGATGAGCCGCTGACGCTGGACCTCGACGAGCTACGGCCGGTGGTAGCGCCAACGCCGAAGCGTCCAGGCGAGTCACACTACCGTCTGCGGCTACCGTACGAGAATCTGCCCGCGGCTCAGCTGGTGTTGACGACGACGGCGCGTGTGTTCGATCGGCGCGTCACGCTCACCGTGGAGCGCCCGCCGATCGACGCGCGTTCGGAGCCACGTACGGAGACGGTGGTATCGACCACCTGGCGTCACGCCGATCCGGACGACGCGGCGCCGGCGCTGGTGATGAACTTGCCTTCCCTTCCCGTGGCGACGGTCGAGCTGGTGATCGACGAAGGAGACAACAGTCCGCTACCGCTCTCGCGTCCGAAGCTGCTGCTGCCGGCGAATCGCCTGCGCTGCTTCCGGGACAGCGGGCAGGAGTTGACGCTCCTCTATGGTCAGCCAAGCCTCGGCGCACCACGGTACGACCTGGCGCTCCTGGCACCTCAGGTGATCGGTGCACGCGCCAACGAGGTCGTCCCCGCACCAGAGGCGCTGGCCGCAAATCTCCCCGCGAAGTACGGCACGGCCACGCAGACGCAGCTCTTCTGGGGCGCGCTGATCGTTGCGGTCGTCGTGCTGCTCGTGCTGATCGGCCGCCTGCTCGCAAAGGGCGATCACTCAGGGGCTGCTGGCTGAACACTCCGTTTCGATATTCGTCGTGTTGTGCTGACCGCCCGTGGTAGGCGACTATGATTGGACATGCTAGGTTTCGCGCGGAGGGTCGTCATGAGCAGCCAAGTCTCAGTCATCCACAGCGATCCAGAAATCCTGAGCGGGACTCCCGTCTTCGTCGGTACGCGTGTCCCGGTTCGAGCGCTCTTCGACTACCTGGAGGGGAAGCACTCCCTTGAC
>JBGQHM010000148.1:0-14511 GCA_041497995.1 Binatia bacterium
CGAGGATATTCAAGAGCAAGCGTTGAAGTGCCGCTACTGCGGCAGCTTGCTCGACGGCTCGGCGCTGACGCGAACTTGGTACCGCTCCCGGCGCGGGAAGATGATCGCCGGCGTGTGCGCCGGCCTTGCTGAGCAGTTCGGCATTTCGGTCACGGCTCTGCGACTAGCCGCCGTCCTGCTCACGTTACTCGGCGCCGGGTGGGGCATCATCGTCTACATCGTGCTGTGGGTGATCATGCCGTATCGCGACCATGGCCGCGGCTCGAACCCTCCACCACCGATGCTCGCCGACAGCCGCGACTAGGGCCTGCGGCCGGCGTCATTTCTATGGTCCGCTCCCGTTGGGTCGCTTCGGGCTGCCACGTCCGACAGGCTGCCGGCGTCGTGGGCGCTGGCTCGCATCACCGTCAGCGCCATGCTCTAATGCGCCCTCAACGAACCCGAGGCGAACGTGAATCCAGCAACCGTCTATCAGCGTGACGAGTGATGAGAGTGAGGAAACAGCCGGCCGGCGCCGCGCTCATCACTAGTCACTGATCACCCGTCACTGCCTTCATGTCCGCACGCCTCGAACTACCCGCCGATCATCCGCACGTTGCAGTGGTCACTATCGACCGGACGGCGCAGGCGAACTCGCTCGATCCGCTCACGTTGTGCGAGTTGGCGGCGGCGTGGCGGCGTATCGCTGATGACACGTCTATCCGCTGCGCGGTTCTGACCGGGGCGGGCGACCGCGTTTTCTGCGCCGGCATGGACATGAAGACCACGATCCCTGCCGCGCAGCGGCTAGCACGCGGCGAGCGCGTCGACGAGGAAACATTCGAGGGCTTGCGCAACGTTTCGACCGCCTTGCTCGCCGGCTTCGATCTGGGCACGCCATTGGTCTGCGCCATCAACGGCCATGCACGCGCCGGCGGCTTTGACCTGATGCTGGCATCCGAGCTGCGCTTCGCCGTCCCGCATGCGACCTTTGCCCTCGAAGAGGTCGCGCTCGGACTGTACCCAACCGGCAACGCGACCGTCCTGCTACCGCGCCAGATCGGCTGGGTACATGCAAACGAGTTGCTGCTCACGGCCCGGCCGATCACGGCCCAGCATGCACTGGAGATTGGCCTCATCAACCGCATCGTCGCGCCGGGCGACTTGATGGCAACGGCGCTGGACGCCGCGGACGCTATCGCCGCCAACGCCCCGTTGGCTGTTCGTGAAACCCGCCGCGGCGTCCGTGAAATCCTCCACCTCTCCCTGGCAGAGGCTTACCAACGTCAGGAGCAGCTGGGCAGCCCCCTGCGACGGACGCAGGATGCTCGCGAAGCGCAACGCGCGTTTGTCGAGAAACGGCGGCCCGTCTGGCACGGCAAGTAAGGGCAGCCCCCGGGTTGGCGGCACCGCCTACCACAACGCAATCGTCATCACGCCGTCATCGTCCTGCAACATTGGCAAGCTAGTTTCTTCCTACCATTCTCATGCTCACATCAACCGTCGGTGAACGATCCGCAAGCGTGGGTCGAAACGTCGTTGGCCCACTCGGATCGTGCATTCGTTCTATGCTATAGGACGGAGGTTGGGAGGATGTGGTGGGGTGGTGACACGAGGCATGCGCATCGCTGCGATTGACGTTGGCAGCAACTCCATACACATGGTGGTTGCTCAAGTGGAGTCGGACGGCCGTTTCCGGGTGCTGGACCGCGCCAAGGAAATGGTGCGGCTCGGCCACCGCACGCTGACCAACGGCCGCCTGTCCGTCGAAGCCATGAACGACGGCATGCGTACGCTTTCGGCGTTCCGCACTCTGGCTGAGCGGCAAGGCGTGGTGCGGTTCAAGGCGGTCGCGACGAGCGCCGTGCGCGAAGCGTCCAACGGTGGCGACTTCATCCAGCGCGTCAGGGACGAAGTCGGGTTGCGGTTGAAGGTCATCCCCGGCCGCGAGGAAGCCAGATTGATCTATCTCGGCGTCCGCCACGCCATCGATTTGCGCAGTGAGTCGACGCTGATCGTCGACGCGGGTGGCGGCAGCGTCGAGTTCATTCTCAGCGAGGATGACAAGCCGGTGACGCTAGACAGCGTGAAAATCGGTGTTGCGCGACTGAGCGAGAAGTTCCTGGCCGACGACCCACCCAGTGCACGCGATCTCTCCAACCTGGAGAGCTATTTCAGCGAGCAGCTCGACCCGATCCTGAGCCGGCTCGCCAAACGCGACGTCCGCCGCGTCGTTGGTACCTCCGGCACGATGCTCAACCTGATTTCGATCGCCGGCTACCTGCGCGGCGACCCGCCGGATGGGCACTTGAATAACTTCGTGGTCACCGCCGAGGAGATCACCCGCGTGCGGCGCCTGCTCACCAAGGCGGACCGCGACGAGCGCCTGCGCGTGAAAGGCCTCGACGCCAAGCGGGCCGACACCATCGTCGCCGGTGCCTGTCTGGCCGACTACGTCATGCGCGAGGTGGGCGCCAAAGAGATGCTTGCCTGCACCTGGGCACTGCGCGAGGGTGTCATGCTCGACTTCATCGCACGGCACCGCAAGGGCATCGAGGAGACCGAGCGCTTCGCCGACCCGCGCCGCCGCAGCATCATCCGCTTCGCCCGCCACCTTGGTGCGGGAGAGGGCGACGCCGGCGAGCATGGCCGCCACGTGGCGCGTCTGGCATTGCGGCTGTTCGATCAGCTGCACGACGACTTGCACTTGGATGCCGACGCACGCGAGTGGCTCGAGTTCGCCGCCATGTTGCATGACATCGGCCATCACATCGATCACAAGAATCACCAGCGGCATACCTACTACTTGATTACCAACGGCGAGCTGCTGGGCTTTCGTCGCGACGAGCTGGAAATCATCGGCCAGACCGCGCGCTACCACCGCAAAGGGGCGCCCAAGGATTCGGACGAACAGTACCGGGCGCTGTCGAGCGGCGATCGCCAGACCGTTCGTGCCCTGAGTGCCTTGCTACGTATCGCTGACGGCCTCGACCGCAGCCACTACGGTGTCGTACGCGATGTCACCGTCGCCCGGCGCGGCGACAAGGTGACATTACAACTAGTGACGGAGGGCGACGACGCCGAGTTGGAAGTCTGGGAAGCCCGCAGCCGGGGCGAGCTGCTGGAGAAAGTGCTCGGCCAGGACGTCGAGTTTCGCGTCGTCGCCTGATCCGCGCGCCCCCCTCGACATGTGGCGGCGCGCCGCGCAATGACCGATAGCAGTGTTCCATCGGAAGTCGAAGCCAAGCTGCTGCTGCCGCAGGATGGCGACCTGCGTGCGATTGCGCGGCTCGAGCGTATCGGCCGCTACCGCGTGCAGCCGCGCGACATCGCGCGTCTGCATTCCGTCTACCTGGACACCGCCGAGCTGACGCTGACCCAGCATGGCGTCGCATTGCGTGTGCGCCGACATGCGGGGCGCTGGGAAGCAACGGCCAAGTGGGCGGGCACGGTGCGTGGCAACGTCTACGAGCGTCCCGAGCTGACGGTCGCGTTGGCGCGCGCGCCGCGCAAACCCTTCACACTTCCGGCGGGACCACTCACTGTACGCCTGGCCGCGTTGATCGCCGGGCGGCCGCTGACGCCGATCCTGATCAGTGATATCACGCGCCGCCGTTTGGACATTCTGCCGCCGGTCACCGCGGCGCAGACGGATTCGATCGCCGAGCTCGCCCTCGACCGTGTGCGATTGCGTGCCCCCGCCAGCCCGGAATCGGTGGCGGCGTACTGTGAGGTGGAAATCGAATTGCTGCACGGTTCACGCCGTGACATCACCGGCATCGCCCGTGTCCTGCGGCAGCGCTTCGATCTGCTCCCCTCCAGCGAGTCCAAGTTCGTGCGCGGCATGACGCTGCTCTACGGCCCCGAGCGACTCGCCGTCCGTCCCACGCCAGTCACGCCGCACGACACACTCGAGGAGGCGGCGCGCAAGATCATCGGCTTCGGTCTACGACGCCTGCGCCAACACGATCCCGGCAGCCGCATCGGACAAGACCCCGAAGCTCTGCATGACATGCGAGTGGCGTGTCGCCGGTTGCGCGCCGCGGCGACCGCGTTGGAGGATGGCATACCGAAACAACTGCACAGCTACCTGAGTGACGAGCTGGAGTGGCTGGGCCAGCTGCTCGGCAGTGTGCGCGACCTCGATGTTCAGCTTCTCCTCTTGGAACACTACCGCAATGCGGCGCCGTCGGACCCCGGTGGCGGGCTGGCGGGCTTCCTCACCTACATGGAAGCGCAGCGCGACCTCCACCGCATGGAGATGCTCAAGGGCCTCGACTCCGACAGATACTTCCGCCTCCTGATCCGCCTCGAAGATTTCACGCGTCGTCGGACACGCACTCGGCCGCACGACGGGCAGCCGAGCGAACCCATCGCAGCAGTCGGCCGCAAAGCCATCAAAAAGGCCTTTCGGCGGCTCCTCAAGCGCGGCCGCGCCGTCGACACGGCGCCGACCGACGAGGATCTGCACGCCCTGCGTATCCGCGCCAAGCGGCTCCGCTACCTCCTCGAGTTTCTGCGCGAGGTTGTGGGCAAAGCGGGCCGCCGACTCGTGAAAGACCTGGTGCGCTTTCAGGACCTTCTCGGCAGCCACCACGACGCCGCGGTAGCGGCGGAGTTCATCCGCCGCTACGTCGAGGGACCCGGCGCACAGGCGAGCGCCGAGGCATTCCTTGCGCTCGGCGCCTTCATGGGCGAGCAGCGCCGCCTCGCCGACGTGGCGCGCGGTGACTTCCAGAAGGCATGGACACGGTTCGCGCGCCGCCGGACGATCAAGGGACTCGATGCGGTTCTCCGGCAGCTGCGGCTCGACCCAACGGTTCCGGATACCACAACGCCGGCGGCGCCTGAACCGCGGCCGGAGACGACATCTACAACGGGGGACTCATGAGCTGCACCCTCTACCTCGTACGCCATGGCATTGCTGCGGACGCATCGGCAGATGCAGACGACAAGGACCGGGCGCTCACGGCGGAGGGCACACGGAAGATGACCCGCGCGGCGATCGGATTGAAGCAGCTTGGTATCGCGCCGGACGTCATTTTGTCGAGCCCCCTGCGGCGCGCGCAAGAAACCGCAGCGCTGCTCGCCGAAACGCTCGCCCCAAACGTAGCGGTTGAGATCTACCAACCGTTGGCTCCAGGCACCGCCGCCGCAGAGCTGGTACGCGACCTGCGGCCATACCGCGCCGTCCATCATCTCATGTTGGTGGGTCACCAACCGGACCTTGGTGAGCTGGCCTCGCATCTGCTCACGGGGTCGGTCGCGCTCGCACCGCTCCCCTTCAAGAAGGGCGCGGTGGCAGCGATCGATGTCTCGTCCTTACCGCCACGCGCCTCTGGCGTCCTGCGGTGGTTTCTGACCTCGAGGCAGCTGGGCACCATCGCCGGCCGATAGCAGTTGTGTCAGCCGTCGCGCTGCGGCGCGACGTGCACCGCGGTAAAGCGGCGCAGCTGCACCTGCCCCGGCGGGGCGCCACGCGGCTTGTGCACGTCCTCGCAGCGCGCGACGTGCACGGTAGCACGCTTGGCAGCGCGCGCTTTGGAGTACCCCGCTGCCAGCCCTGCAGCAAAGCGTAACGTGTCGCGCGGCAAGCGGTCCAGCCGCTCCGGATTACGGACCACGACGTGCGAGCCGGAGTCACTGGACACATGCATCCAAAAATCCTGCGGCGCGCCGAGCTTCACGGTCAAGATGTCATTGTCGCTCGCCGTCCGCCCGACCAGCACCACCAGGCCATCGGGCGACACGAAGCGACGAGCCACTGACCTGCCCTGCCAGATACCCGCATCGGCGTCGGTCGGCCCTGGCTCACGCCGCCGCGTCTCAGAAGTCATCTCCGCACTCAGGACTCAGGACTGACTACATCTCAGGACGGCGGATGACGTACTCCATGACGATATCGTAGCGATAGCCGCAGTCCACATCAGGCAGCTCCATGTCGCGCGGTGACTGCTCGTACCACGGATAGCCGCGGCAGACCAAGGGCCGCTCTTCGTACGCCATGCAGCGCCCGTCGTCGCCGAGTTGGTCGCAGGAATACAGATGCGCGTCGGCCGGTAAGCGGCTCGTATAGAACGGATTACGCTGCGTGGCCTCAGACCGCGTCAGTGGATGCCAATGCTTGGCGGCAAAAGCCATATCGGACGGGATGCCGAGGACACTCGTAATCGCCGCCACTCCTTGGACCTCTTCCGGAGATTGCTGGAGCGTCAGCACGCGACAGCAAGCGCCGCACTGATTGCAGAGACTCACGTCTTCCCGCTTCACGGCTTGTAGTACGAGCCCAGCAGCACGAACATCTCATCGTCCGTCGTCACGCCGCCGGTCAGTGTGCAGGCGTCGCAGAACCCGTCACCCGCACCCGGGCTCGAGTCGCACGATGCGTTACGCTGCGCTTCCTTGACGCCGCTGCATGGCGCACGCAGCTTCCCTGCAACACAGTTCGTCGGCACGGTGCAAGGTCCGCCGAAACCAGGCGCCGAAAGTGGCGGCAGGGGTGACGTGGACTTACGCTTCACGGTTGACGGGTCCGTGAAGCCGTTGTCGTACAGCGCGCAGTATGTCAGCGACCGCGCCGCATCGCTGCCCAAGAGGTCGAGCGGAGGCTCGAGCCGCAACACCACAGGGTCGTTGTAGATGAGGCTCGTGTACATCAGGCTGGTCGCCGGATCTCGCCCGGTGTCCTCCACACACGCTGCGTCCGGACACATTTCGGGGCTCAGCGGCGAGCACGCCTGGCCGCCGCGCGCACCACCGGTGCAGCGGAAGGCGCCTCGGAACGTCCGGAAGCGCTTGCCACGCTGGTGCATGTGCGAGCTCAGAGAGAACAGGCGCGCGCCGTTCTCCACCACATGGATGTTGCAGATCTCCTGCGTTTGAAACGCGGGCACGTGCATGCCGAACACCTCAGTCACGTCGAGGATGTCGATCTCCGGATAGCGTTGATCCACCGGCGGGGCGAAATAAAAGTTGGTCCACCCTTCGATCGTCCCCGACTTGTCGGCGAGGTTGAAGGCGTGGGCGTTCCACATGATGATGCCCTTGACCGGGATCTCCGCGTAGACGCCGTCCGCATAGATTGTCTGCGACACGGTCTCTTGCACCCCGCCAAAGCTCAAGAGCGAGTTGATGTTCACCTGGGCGTCAGCAGGACCGAAGCCGATGCATGCCACGCTTTTCACCGGAATGGTCGCGCACTCTCCGCCGTCACCGCATGCACCAATCTGCGTTGGGCTGCAAGCCTGTCCGTCGTGGGCGCCACCGCGGCAGGTGTAGGTCCCCCACGAGGGATCGTCGGGTGGATACGCGCCGTTGTAAAACTGCGTGACCAAGTGGTGGCTGAGTGGGTTCTGCGTTGTCTCCTGGTGGTTGAAGCGGAACTTGGTGCCGTCGGCACTCAGGAACTGCGGCGGCACCTGTCCACTGAAGTCGAAGTAACTGGCGAAGCAAACCTCCGATTCACTCTTGCCGGGCAGTATCCATGGCGCCATGTGCAGCTGCACGCCGGTCCCGGCCGCGGGTGGTGCGGGCGGCCGAATCTGAATCGGTTCCGGAGCCGGCAGACACGCATTCAGCAGTTCGCCTGTCCCGCGAACAACCGCACGCTCCGGCGCCCCCGAGAAGATCCACAGGCGGATCGCTTCAAGCTCGCCCTCGCTGAGCGGTGGCAAGCCTTGCGGCATCGGGCTCCCCGGCACGCCCGTGCGTTTGAGAGTTGCGGCAGCTAGCTTGAGCCAGAGGAGGCTGCGGTCCTCATCGCCCGGCTCGACACGTTTGAGCAGGCTGGCCGCCGACGGCGCATCGACCAGACTGGCGTAGGCACTGCCGCGACGCAGATCGAGCCCACCCTGACGCGCACTGCCATGACAGAGGTCGTTGGTACAGCCGTGGTTCTCGAAGACGGCCTGCTGGATCAGATCGAAGGTGCTGGCAAAGACCTGGCAGTTGTTCTTCATGCAGTCGTTGTGGCAGGCATCGCTGTCGTAACTGTTGCCATCGTCACAGGCCTCGCCAGCCTCCTGCATGCCATTGCCGCACACTGAAGCTGGGCAAGTCACGGCGGCCTGCACGTAGGTCGCGCCGGCAACACAGTCGCCACGTTGCTGCATGCCGTCGAGGAACGTGTCGAGGCTGCGCCCGTAGACCCGGGCGAAGTTGGCGGCGCCGCACGCGGCTTCAAGCCGTTGCTTTGCGCCGGCGTGCGCCTGCTGAATACGGTGGGCCGCGCGGTCGACCAACTGCTGCTTCTCTGGAGGTAGGAGCTCGTTCGCGACGACGCGGTCGAGCGCGCGGCGGCGCACACGAGTCGCCAGGCGCATCAGGCGCTCACCTTCGCGCCCGGCGGCGGCCACGCAGGTACGGGCCGTCTCGTCGACCGAGCCCACCGAACCACCGATCATCACCGGGCCATACGTGGCGGAGACCATCGCAGTCTCCGCATCGCCGCAGGCGCTGGCGGCGTCGAGTTGCGCTTCTTGAAGATTGTTGAATTGAAGTGCCTCGGCATCCGGGTCGGTACAAAATTGCGCGACGAGGTCCCGCGCATGCTGGCGGGCGGTCTGTGCCGCCGCATCCACGGCCGCACCGTCGCACGGCTGGCCGTCGATCTGGGCACTCATGCACTGATTCCGTGCTGCCACGACCTGCGTCGCGCAGTCCTCTGCCGCCTTGGAGATGATGCGTTGGCAGCGCGCAGCCGTACCACCAAATCCGCCGTAGAATGTGAAGTCGGCGCGATTGTTGTTAGCCAATACTGGCTGAGCGAGCCAAAGCACAACCGCCGTCACGCCGGCGGAGCCCAGCAATCGAGTC
Source organism: Binatia bacterium (assembly GCA_041497995.1). Lineage (GTDB taxonomy): Bacteria > Desulfobacterota > Binatia > HRBIN30 > HRBIN30 > DATKMS01. The sequence goes on from JBGQHM010000148.1 coordinate 8,794, forward strand.
ATTCCACGTAGCCCGGGCCGCATGTGCGCCTCCCCCACTTGTTTCGGTACGCGATCGAGCGTAGCCCACGCCGACGCGCTGGCGCAAGACTAAGTGCGAATTGTCAGGCCGCAGCCAACGCGCTAGGCTCGCGCCGTCATGGCCAAGATCGCGCTCGTCGGCGCCGGTAGTGTGGTTTTCTCCAAGAACTTGATCGGTGACGTCCTCAGCTTTCCAGAGCTGGCGGACTGCCACATCGCCTTGATGGACATCGACCGGGACCGGCTGCGCGTCGCTGAGCGCATGACGACCAAGGTCGCAGCTGCGCTCCACGCCCAGCCCACCATCACGACGCATACGGAGCGTCGCGCCGCACTCGTCGACGCAGACTACGTCATCAACACGATCCAGGTGGGTGGGTATCGTCCATCGACGGTCGTCGACTTCGAGGTACCGAAACGGCACCACTTGCGGCAAACGATCGCCGACACACTCGGCATCGGCGGCATCATGCGCGCCCTGCGTACCATCCCCGTGTTGCGCGACCTGTGCCGTGACATGGAGGCGGTCTGCCCCAAGGCGTGGCTGCTCAACTACACGAATCCGATGGCGATGAACTGCTGGGCGCTCTCGCGCCTGACGCCGATCCGGACAGTCGGTCTGTGCCACAGCGTGCAGGGCACGGCGATGCAGCTCGCGGATGATATCGGCGTCCCCTACCGCGACATCACCTACCTCGCCGCCGGCATCAACCACATGGCCTTCTACTTGCGATTCGAGCGCCACGAGCACGGCGCGCCGAGGGATCTCTACCCGCTGATTCACCAGGTCGTGAGTGACGGGCGCGTGCCCGACAACAATCGCGTACGCTACGAGATGCTGTCGCGCCTCGGCTACTTCGTGACCGAATCGAGCGAGCACTTCGCCGAGTACACCCCGTACTTCATCCGGCGCGACCGACCGGACCTCATTGAGCGCTACAACGTACCGCTCGACGAGTACATCAGCCGCTGCGACTTCATGGACAAGTTCTGGGGCGACATGAAGACGTTCTTCGAGGGTGACGAGCCGATCACCGACATCGAACGCAGCCACGAATACGGCGCGCTGATCATTCACAGTATGGAGACCGGCACGCCGCGTGTGGTCTACGGCAACGTACCCAACCGGGACCTGATTACGAACCTGCAGCACGGCTGCTGTGTCGAGGTGCCGTGCCTGGTCAACGGCGACGGCATCGAGCCGACACGCATCGGCAACCTGCCGCCGCAGCTTGCCGGCCTCATCATGACCAACGTGAACGTGCAGTCGCTGGCAGTCGAGGCGGCGCTCACGGGGAAGCGCGAACACGTCTACCACGCGGCAATGCTCGATCCGCACACGGCAGCCGAGCTCACGCTGGACGAGATCTGGACGCTCGTCGACGACCTGATTGCGGCGCACGGCGACATGCTTCCGCCGCTGCGGTGAGACTAGTCCGTGCGGCACTGGCGTTTGGCGCCCGCGGCGCTGTATACCGGTCCGCGCCGACGTAAGAGAATGCCATGACTGTCCTCACCGCCCACAAGATTCTGATTTCCAGCGCCGTCGCGATGTTCGTGCTCTACTCAGCGTGGGAGCTGCACAACTACACCAGCGGTGACACTTCGGCGCTGCTGCGCTCCATCCTCGCCGGCGCCGCAGCCGTGGGCCTCGCGGTGTACCTGCGATGGGTGTGGATCAACCGGCCGAGCGACACACCTCGCCGATGAAACGCGAGAAGTGGGAGCCGCCGCGCGGCTTGAACACCGTCGTCATCTGCCTGTGGCTCTTGAGCGCGCTCAACGTCGCGTACTGGGTCCTATTCTTCACCAGCGGCGCGCTCCAGGCCAGTCAAGACGAAGTCTATCTCGGGTTCGAGGCGGCGTTCCCAGCCGCCGACGCATGGTTGACCATCGCATCGGTCATCTGCGCCGAGGGGTTGCGGCGACGCCGCAGTTGGGCCGTGCTCTACGGTGTCGCCGCGGGCAGCGCATTCGTCTACCTGGGCCTCATGGACACGCTCTACAACCTCGAGCACGGCATGTACCTGCACCTGGGCGGCGAGATGGCCGCCGAGATCGCGATCAACGCCACGTGCTTCATCTCCGGCCCGTTCCTTATGTGGTACGTGTGGCGCCACCGCCGCTGGCTGGGAGCGTAGCCGCCAGCGCGACGCGCATCAGCAGCGCCTGCGCCACCATCACGGCGCACAGCGCCGCGTACACCGCCATACCTGCCGGGAGACCCGCGGCATCGGCCACCGCCGACATAGTCCAGGGAATGAGAATACCGCCGAGGCCGGCGCCGGCAATCATCACGCTGGTTACGCCGGCAGTATCGTACGGGTGCGAGCGCCCGCCGAGTGCGATCACTGCTGGAAAGATTCCGGAGAAGCCGAGCCCGGTGAGTGCGGCGCAGATCACTACGGCGAACGGCCGCTGGACGAACAGCGCGGTACACATGGCGACCGCCGCCAGCACGGTCAACGTCACGAGCAGCCTCTCTTCGCGGACCCGGTGCGACAGCACACTGAGCGCCAAACGCCCACCAGCAAGCCCGAGCCAATACATCGAGAGCGCGTTGCCCGCGTAGGTCAGTGAAACGCCACGCGCGGTCACCATGTATTTCGTGAGCCAGCCGCCGATCCCAGTTTCGGTCCCGACGTACACGCCCAACATGGAGGCGCAGAGCAGCGCCGCGCGAGAGCGCGCCGCACCGCCGCGGACGCTTCCGGACGGTTGCACGGCGGCTACGTCATGGACGTCGAGGAGGCCCCAGCCGATTGCTACAGCGGCCGTCATGAGCCCGGCAACCAGGAACGTGAGCCGCCACGAGAGGCCTGCTGCTACTGCATGCGCTGCTAGCACGGGCGTCATGAACGAACCCACGCCGAAGAAGAGGTGCGCGAAGTTGAGGAGATTCGAGCGGCGCTCCCCACCTGCAACGATCAACAGCGAATTCGTCCCCACTTCCATCACTCCAAACCCCAGGCCGCTCACGAGCATCATCGCCGCACCGCCGGTCCAACCCGAGATGAGACCGAAACCAGCGAAGCCAGCCGCTGACGTGGCCATCGCGACCGCAAGCACTGCGCGCATGCCGTAGGCTTCGATCAAGCGGCCCGCCATGAGCACTGCAAGCAGGTAGCCGACGGGTTGCAGCGCCAGCATGGAGCCGGCCTCGACGAGACGGATCTCGAACCGTTCGACCAGCAGCGGCAAGAGCGTTCCCGGTAGAGTCAGGCACCCGCCGAGGATACCGAAGGAGGCAGCGGACAGTGCCACAGCCCGCCTCACGAGATGTGACGAGGGTTCGCTCATCGCGCCACGGTTCTAGCGGCAACGCGCACCAGATCCAACGCGCGGTTGACAGATTCGCGGCCTTCGCACTCTGGTCCATGACCCATAGGACAGTACCTGTCCGACAGTACCTGTCCGTCTTGACCCATCGCGCTGCGCTGTGCGATCAGCAGAGTATGGACGACCAACTTCTGCGGACCGTCCGGCACCATGTGGACGACGTCAGGGACTTCGTGGTGGCAACACGTCGCGACATCCACGCGCATCCGGAGCTTGGCAACCAGGAGAGCCGCACGCCCGCGCTCATCGTCGCAGTGCTGAGGGAGCTTGGTCTCGAGCTGCAGGAGCGTGTTGGTGGAACGGGGGTTACGGCGGTTGTGCGCGGCGCCCATCCAGGGCCGACGCTGGCGTTGCGAGCTGACATGGATGCTTTGCCGTTGCATGAAGAAGCCGCCCATCCGTACCGCTCGTGTGTTCCGGGCGTCATGCACGCCTGCGGCCACGATGGACACGTGGCGATGGCGCTCGGGGCAGCACGCATCCTGCACGCGCTACGCGACCGCCTCTACGGCAACGTCAAGTTCCTCTTCCAGCCGGCCGAAGAAACCTACGGCGGGGCGAGTGAGATGATTGCCGACGGCTGCCTGACGCAAGAACCCGCGGTGGATGCCGTCTTCGGACTCCATCTGGAGCCGCTGGGGCACGTCGGTGAGCTACGCCTGCGTTCCGGACCGATCATGGCTAGCTCCGATGTGGTGCGCATCGTCGTGCAGGGCAAGGGCGGGCACGCGAGTGAGCCGCACGACTGCATCGACCCCGTGCCAGTCGCCGCCCAGGTCATCATCAACCTGCAGACGTTGGTGACGCGGCGCTTCGACGTGAAGAGTCCCGTCGTGATCACCATCACGTATCTGCAAGCCGGCTCCGCCTTCAACGTGATTCCCTCGGAAGTTGTCCTGGCAGGCACGGTGCGGACGGTGGATCCACGGGTGCGCGCCGCGATGCCTGAACGCATCGGGCACCTCGCGCGGCACACGGCAGAGGCCTTCGGCGCCACTGCCGAGGTGACGTACGTCTCCGGCTCTGGTGTCGTCGTGAACGACGCGAGCTTCAGTGATTTCGTCCGTCAGGTGGTGGCGCTGACGCGCGGTTCTAGCGCCGTGATGGAGATGCCCCATCCCGTCATGGGCGCTGAGGACTTTGGTCTGTACCTCGAACGGGTGCCGGGCACGTTCGCTTTTTTGGGCGCACGGCCGTCGCATCAGGAGCCGTTCCCCTGCCACCACCCGCGATTCGACATCGACGAGCGCGCCTTGCCTGTAGGCGTGGAGGTGCTCTCCACTGTAGCCCTGGAGTATCTCAACCCGGCGAGGGCACCGCACTCGTCTTAGTCGGTGGCGTCAATTCGTTGCGGAGAACCCCGGTAACTGCACGCCAGCTGCTTGTAGGCGGGCGAATAACGTCAAGAGCGCTGGTGGCATCGCGGTCTCTTCCTCGCTCGTTGAGTCAGGAAGAGACTCGAACTCCAGGATATTGAGCTCGGCGAACTTGGCGCGCACGCGCGGCGTGAGCAATCCCAGACGCTTCAGGTTGGGAACGATCTTCGAGAAGAGGATCTGTCGAAAGCCAACCATGAACGGCGTCGTCAGCGACCACGGCATCCAGATCTTCGGATCGAGCCCGATGCGCGGCCAGACCTCCTCCATGAGCAGGCGGTCACGCATGAGCACCGTAGCCTCGATGACGAACTCCTCACGTTCCCTGAGCTCGGTGGACGACATCTCCTTGGTATAGAGGTCCTGGAGCGAGAGCACGCCGAAGGCGACGTGGCGCGCCTCGTCGCGCATGACGGCGCTGGTAATCTGCTGGATGAGCGGCTCGTCCGCTTGGGTGAAGCGCATGAGGCCGAACGCCGCCAACGCCAGGCCTTCCACCATGATCTGCATACCCAGATAGATCATGTCCCACCGCGACTCGCCGATAATCTGGCTCAGCAACGTGTGCAGGTGCGGATTCACGGGGTAGCTGAGGCCGAGCTTCTCAGTAAGATACCGGCGGTACACTTCCACGTGGCGGGCCTCGTCAGCGACCTGATTCGCGGCGTAGAACTTGCCTTCGGTCCACGGCACGGTCTCGACGATTTGAGCGGTAGCCAGCAACGCGCCCTGCTCGCCGTGCATGAACTGCGACAGCATCCACGCGTTGAAGTGGTGGTTCATCCTGCCGCGTGTCGCGCGGTCGAGCTTCTGCGGGTGGTTGAGAACGTGATCGAAGGCCTCCGTGTCCGCGATGCGCACGCGCTCGGGATCGACGTCAATCGACCAGTCGATGTCCGTCGAGGCATTCCACTGCAGCGTCTTGCCTTTTTCGTAGAGGCGCATGAGCTCGCCGTGGCGAACTTTATAGTCCCAGTTGAATA
>JBGQHM010000149.1:0-14388 GCA_041497995.1 Binatia bacterium
CGCCGTCCATTTGCATGAGAAGTGCCCGCGCAAGCGTTACGTCATCCTCGAAGGTCGCCCGTCCATCGGCGGCACGTGGGATCTGTTCCGCTATCCGGGCGTCCGTTCCGACAGCGACATGCATACGTTGGGCTACCGCTTCAAGCCCTGGCGCGAGGCGAAGGCGATCGCCGACGGCTCCTCGATCCTCAAGTACGTGAAGGAAACCGCCGCCGAATACGGCGTGGACGAGCACATCCGCTACCAGCACCTCGCGACGAACGCCGTCTGGTCGAGCGCGGATGCCACCTGGACCGTCGAGGCGCTGCGCAAGGACACCGGCGACACCGTGCGCTTCACCTGCAATTTTCTCTTCATGTGTGCGGGCTACTACAGCTACCGGCACGGCTACACGCCCGAGTTCGAGGGTATCGAGCGTTTCAAGGGGACCGTCGTCCATCCGCAGCAGTGGCCGGAAGACCTGGACTACAAGGGCAAGAAGGTGGTCGTCATCGGTTCCGGTGCGACAGCGATGACGCTCGTGCCCGCGATGGCGAAGGACGTCGGCCACATCGTCATGCTGCAGCGTTCGCCGACCTATGTCGTGTCGCTTCCCGACAAGGACGCGATCGCCAACGCGTTGCGCGCCGTGCTGCCCGACAAGTGGGCCTATGCGATCACGCGCTGGAAGAACGTCGCGATGCAGCAGTTCTTTTATCGCCGCACGCGCACGCAGCCCGAAAAAGTCAAAGCGAAGCTCCTCGACCGGGTGAGGAAGGAGCTTGGGCCGGACTACGACGTCGAGACCCACTTCACGCCCAGCTACAATCCCTGGGACCAACGCCTCTGCCTCGTGCCGAATAGCGATCTGTTCGAAGCGATCCGTTCGGGCAAGGCGTCGGTGGTCACCGACCGCATCGACCGCATCACCGAGACGGGCATCACGCTCGCATCCGGCAAGACCCTCGACGCCGACATCATCGTCACGGCGACGGGCCTCAACCTGGTCGTGCTCGGCGAGATGCAGTTCGCCGTCGACGGCGAGCCCGTCGATTTCGCGCAGACGTGGACCTACAAGGGCATGATGTATTCCGGCGTGCCGAACCTGGTCTGCACGTTCGGCTACATCAACGCCTCATGGACGCTGCGGGCTGACCTGACCTCCGAGTATGTGTGCCGGCTCATCAACCACATGGACGAGACCGGCACCCGCAAGGTGGTGCCACGCCTGCGCGCGGCGGACCAAAACATGCCGGCCCGGCCATGGATCGACCAGTTTTCGTCCGGCTACATGCAGCGCATGATGCACCGGTTCCCGAAGCAGGGCGACCACGAGCCGTGGATCAACCCACAGGACTACGCGCGGGACAAGAAGATGATCCGCCTTGGCCCGCTCGAGGACGGCGCGCTCATCTTCAGCAAACGAGCCGCGCCGGCGACGACTGCCGCTCCGCCCAGGCGGGAGATCCCAGAAGTGCGCAACGAAAGGATTGCGCACGGATGACGTGCAGATTGCTTGATTGGCGGCGCGTGCTGCCGTGGACGTTGCTGCTGAGTGTCGTCGCGGTGGCGCCAACCCACGCGCTTGACGGACGCAGTCTGCATGTCCAGAACGGCCGGCTCACCGACGGCTCGGGGCGCGAGGTGACGCTGCGTGGTGTGAACGCCCGCGTCCAGGGCGTCTTCGATGTGACCTTTAGTGATGGACGCTTGCCGCTGGAGGACATGCCGACCTTCGACGAGGGCGATGCGGCACGGATGCAAGCGTTCGGCTTCAATTTGCTCCGGCTGCCCATCAATTGGAGCGGCGTCGAGCCGACGCAAGGGACCTATGACAAGGCGTACCTCGACCGCATCAACGCGGTGGTCAAGGTCTGCCACAAGCACGACATCGTGGTCTTGCTGGACTTCCACCAGGATGCGTTTTCGAAGGAGATCGGGCAGGACGGCGCGCCGCGCTGGGTGCTCGATCTGCTGCTCGGGCCGAGTGGCTATCCGTACGAGGGTGGTCCGCTGACAGACCTGTCGGCGCGACGCTTCGCGCCTTCTACCCAGGCGGCGTTCCGGGGGCTGTTTGCGAACCAGGCCGGCGTCCAAGACGCATTCGCGGCTGCTGCGATGGCAGTGGCAAAGAAGTTCAAATCCAACGCGGGCGTGTTCGGCTACGAAGTCCTCAACGAGCCGTGGGCGGCGGTGGCCGGCGTCTCGAACTACGAGTCGGCGGTGCTGAGCCTCAATACAACCGTTGCTGCGGCGATCCGCCTTGTCGACAAGAAGCACTTCGTCGCATTTGAGCCCGACACAATTCGCAACCAGCTCGATCAGGCAGTTGCGAGCGGTCCATTCCCCGATGAGCGCGCCATCTATGCGCCGCACATCTATACGGATGTGTTCAACGGCGCCAACGGGTACGCCAGCGGCGACCCGGCTGAGCTGGCTCCGTCGATGCAGCATGCGGACGACGAGGCGACGCAATGGGGCACGCCGTTGCTAGTCGGCGAGTGGGGGATCGACCCGACCGCGGTGAACACGAACAAATGGATCACCGACGAGCTGAATCTCCAGGATCAGTACCGGGCCAGCTCCACGTTCTGGTTGTGGGAGGAAGTCAGCTCCGGACATTGGGGGCTCTATGATGGTGAGAGCTCGGACCCGACCGGCGAGCGGATCGCGAGGACGACTGCGCTCTCGCGCCCGTATGCGCGCGCCGTCCCCGGCACGGTGCTCGAGCATACCTTCGACGACGCGGCGAACACTCTGCGCCTGCGCTATCAGCCGCAGGGTCACGGGAAGCTCGAACTGTTCATCCCACTGCGGCGCTATCCGACCAGCTACACGCTGCTGTGCAACGGCCAACCCATAAAGGCAAAGCGAGATCCCGTTCGCGGCATCGTCAAGTTCGGCTGCGGCAAGGGGTCGGCCGAGCGGCTCGTTGAGCTCGCGCCGTGAACGGCGGTGAGCACGTGCATCGATGACTACTCGCACGACGAACCAGCACGCCGGCGGCGGTACGGCGCCTGCGGATGCACCGCCCGAGCCGTCATTCGCCGAGCGGGCGAGGACACTCATGCACCTCGGCCGCGTCGGCACGCTCTCGACACACTCGCGCAAGGCGCCGGGCTTTCCGTTCGGATCGGTGGCGCCGTATGGCCTCGACGAATCCGGGCGCCCCACCTTCCTGATCAGCACGATGGCGATGCACACGCAGAACCTCGCAGCCGATCAGCACGCCGGCTTGCTCGTGACCCAGCCGGGGTGGACTGATGATCCGCTCGCCGGGGCACGCGTGACCCTGGTCGGGGCGGTGGCGCCGGTAGCGGCGGCCGACGTTGCGCCGCTGCGCACGGAATACTTGGCGCGCCATGAGAACGCGCGCTATTGGGTCGACTTCGACGACTTCGCCTTCTATCGGATGGACGTGGTCGATCTGTATTACGTCGCTGGCTTCGGTGCGATGGGCTGGGTCGACGCAGCGGCGTATCGCGCGGCAGCTCCGGATCCATTGGCCGACAGCGCGCCGGGCATCCTCACGCACATGAACGCCGACCACCGCGACGCGCTCAAGCTCTATTGCCGCGTCTTCGCCGGCGTGGAACCTGATGCCGCGACGATGACCGCCGTGGACCGCCTCGGCTTCCGCGTGCGCGCGCAAACCGGCGACCGCTTGCAAGGGCTGCGGATCAACTTCACGCGCGAGGTGCGCACACCGGCGGAGGCCCGAAAGATCCTCGTCGAAATGGTGCAACAAGCGCGCGCGTCGACGCCAGGAGCGTCGTAACGCGAGTGGAAAGTGTGGCGAAACTTTCGCGGGCAGCACTGCTCGTCGATTTGGACGACACGGTGATCAACTACGGGGGCAGCGCCGCAGCGTCGTGGCGGGCGGTCTGCCAGTGGGTGACACCGCAGGCGCCCGGCGTGGACGCGGATGCGCTGTTCGCCGCGATCGATCGGACTCGCAACTGGTACTGGTCAGATCCGGAGCGTCACCGCGAAGGTCGCGCCGACCTACGTGCTGCGAGCGCACGCATCATTCAACAGGCACTCGTCGAGTTGGGGCACGATCGGCCCGCCCTCGCACGTGCGGCGGCGGAACGGTACCGCGACCTACGCGATGCATCGCTCCATCTCTTTCCCGGCGCCGTCGAGGCGCTCGAGCGGTTGCGGCTGCGCGGCGTCCGCCTCGGCCTGGTCACCAACGGTTCCGCGACGGATCAACGCGCCAAGATCGAACGATTCGATCTCGCGCGTCACTTCGACCACATCCAGATCGAAGGGGAGTTCGGCTGCGGCAAGCCCGATCCGCGCGTCTATCGTGCTGCGATGGATGCGTTGCGGTCACGTCCCGATGAGACCAGCTTCGTCGGCGACAACCTCGAATGGGATGTAGCCGCGCCGCAGCGCCTCGGGTTGTATGCGATCTGGGTCGATACCGCCCGGCAAGGATTACCGGCGGGAACGCCTGTGCAGCCGCACCAGATCGTCCATTCACTCGCCGAGCTGACCTGACCCGCTCCACCTTGACAGGCTTGGCGTTTTCCCTTTAGGTGGCGCGGCACGGAGCGGTTCGGTTCCGTGCCGTGCAGGGGAGGGGCCATGCGGAAGCGAATTGCCTGTCTGTTCGGTGCCATTGCTCTCGCGTGCGGTAGCGCAGTCTGGGGTGGGGTGGTCTCTGGGCAGCAGCAATGCACCGACACGTCAGACAAGTGCACGGCGTTTTCGTGTCAGGACGGAAGTTGTACCGGCACTGCCATCGTGACCTGCACCAACCCGGATGCGTGTACGGTTAGTACGTGCAACCCGCAAACCGGCGCCTGCGACAACACGGCGCGCAACTGTGACGACAGCAATCCGTGCACCGATGATTCGTGTGTCCTGCCCGGCGGCTGTGTGCATACGCCGCGCAGCGGCAGCTGCGACACTGGCAATCCGTGTACGACCGGAACCTGCCTGACCATCCCGCAAGCACAACCGATCTGCGTTCCGTCGCCGGTGACCAACGGCACCAGTTGTGGCACGACGACGCCCTGCTTCACCTTCGCCTGCCAATCCGGCGCCTGCATTCCGGCGCAGACGATCTCATGCCCCGACGACGGCAACCAGTGCACGTTCGAGTTCTGCAACGGCGCCACCGGAACGCCCGTGTGCGACAAGGTCACGATCACGACCTGCACCGGCGATGCGTGTACCACAACGCAGGTGTGCAACGCACAGACCGGCTGCAACCTCACGCCGACGCCGCTGCCGGGGAACCAGTGCGATGACGGCAACCCGTGCACGCAGAACGATACGTGCGACGCGAACGGCATCTGCAACGGCCAACCGATTGTCGGAGGCACCAACACCCCCACGCCTACGCAGACGCAGACCGCGACGGGAACACTCACCCCGACTCTGACTCCGACGCCGGTGGTACCTGCAACGGCGACCGCGACCTCAACGCTCACGTCGACAGCGACGGCGACGAATACGCCGGTCAACACAGCGACCAGCACGGCCACCCCCTCGCTCACCGCGACCAACACCGTAGGGCCGAGCGCGACGCCAACGGCGACAGCAACCACGTCGCCGACGCGGACTGCGACCGCGACCAACACTAGCGGTCCGAGCGGGACGCCGACTGCAACCTCGACCAGCACGCGGACTGCGACGGCAACGGCGTCCGCGACCGGCACATCGATCCCGAGCGTGACCGCGACGTCGACGGCTATCGCGACCGCAACTGGGACCGCGACGCGGACGTCGACCGTGACCGCGACAGCAACGAGCACTCCGACCGCGGTGCCGAAGCTCGATGTGCAGCCGCCCGCACCGCACGATTTCGGCAACGTGCGTGAAGGGGACCAAGGGAAGTTCACCTATACCGTGCAGAACGTCGGCGGCGGGACACTCACCGGGACGGCGGCGACGCCGTGCAACGGATTCAGCGTGATGCCCACCAACTTCAGTCTGCCGCCAGGTGGGCAAGCGCCCCTGATGGTGTTCTTCTCACCACCCGGCACCGGGTCGTTCAGCTGCAACTTGGTCATCACCTCGAACGGTGGAACCCAGCAGATCGCGCTCAGCGCCGAAGGACTGCCGCCGGCGCAGATTCCAGTCGTCGCGTCACCGACGTCACCGGCGGGCTTGGCAATGATCGGCTTGCTGGCCGCCGGCTTGATCGGTTTTCTGCGGCTGCGTGCACGCTGAGGAAAGCAGTCAGCCATCAGCTTTCAGCCCTCAGCCAGGAAGAAGATCGCCCAGGTTCTTCTGGGGCTCTCTTCTTAGCTGATAGCTGAAGGCTGACAGCTGATCGCTTCTGAAACCACTCGCCTGAGCCACGACCGACCTGCTAGAGTCGCGGCGTCCTCGAGGAGGCCTTCATGAAGTTCACCTGGTTCAACTTGATGCCGTGGCCGGACTTGCCGGATGATTTCCGCGAGAAGAACCGGTCGGTGTGGGTCGACATTCCCAACACGCTGTACGACCCGCAGCGCGGGCATTTCGTCTACCACGAGTACATGGACCAGCTCGAGTACGCCGACTCGTTGGGCTTCGATGGCATCGGTGTGAACGAGCATCACCAGAACGGCTACGGCTTGATGCCGTCGCCGAACATCATCGCCGCCGGTTTGGCGCGCCGCACTTCGCGCGCTGCGATCTGCGTCATCGGCAACTCCATCGCGCTCTACAATCCGCCGATCCGCGTTGCCGAAGAGTTCGCCATGCTCGACGTGATCAGCGGTGGGCGGCTGGTCGCCGGCTTCCCGGTCGGCACGCCGATGGACACCAACTTCTGCTACGGCCAGATCCCAGCGCTGACGCGCGACAAGTACCGCGAGGCGCACGAGCTGATCATGCGCGCCTGGGCGGAGGACGAGCCGTTCGCCTTCGACGGCAAGTACACGCAGCTCCGTTATGTGAACTGCTGGCCGAAACCGGTGCAGAAGCCGCACCCGCCGATCTACATTCCGGGCGGCGGTTCCCTTGAAACCTGGGACTTCTGCCTCGACTACGACTACAACTACTCGTACCTCTCCTTCACCGGCTACAAGCGTGGCAAGCAGCTCATGGACGGGTACTGGGAGCGCGTCGCGCAACGCGGCAAGGATGAGTCGCCATACCGTGGCGCCTTCGCGCAGATCATCTGCGTCGGCGAGACCGACAAGGAAGCGGAGGAGCTGTACTCCGAGCACGTGCGCTACTTCTTCAATCGCTGCTTGCACGTCTACCCGGGCTTCGCCGATCCGCCGGGGTACCGCACCATCAAGACGCTGAAAGCCGGCGTGGCGTCGCAGCTCACCGAGGACGCGATGGGAAAGTTCCCGACGCTCACGTGGAAGAACCTCGTCGACGACCGCTACATCATCGCAGGCGGGCCGGACACCGTTCGCCAGCAGATGGAGGAGTTGATCAAGGGCCTGCACGTCGGCGTCGTGTTCTGCCTGCTCCACAACGGCAACATGCCTGACTGGAAGACGCGCCACTCGACGAAACTGTTTGCGGAGAAGGTCATGCCGCACTTGCGCAACATGTGGCCCGAGTGGAAGGACGACAACCGCTGGTGGTGTAAGCCGATGACCGACCGCGTGCACCCCGAGCTGTCGCTGCCGGCGAGGGAGCAGGCCCGATGAACAAGACGCTGATCGAAACCGCACGCGGGGCGAAGATCCGCGTGCTCGAAGCAGGGAAGGGTGCACCCTTGCTGTTCCTGCACGGCGCCGGCGGCCTCTTCCCCGACAATCCTTTCCTCGATCAGTTGGCCCAGCGCTATCATGTCTTCGCGCCGGAGCTGCCCGGCTATGGCGAGTCGACCGGTGAGGAGTTGCTCGACGATATGCTCGACTTCGCGCTGCACGGCTGGGATGTCGCGCACACGCTCGGCTTGAAGCAGCCGCATCTCGTCGGCCATTCGATGGGCGGCATGATCGCTGCGGAAATGGCCTGCATCGCACCGAACGATCTCTCCAAGCTCGTGCTGGTGAATGCCGCGGGACTGTGGATCCCGGAGCATCCGATCCCGGACCTGTTCGCCCTCTTGCCGTTCGAGTTCGCGCAACTTCTCTTCCATGATCCGGTCGCAGGCGCGGCGATGCTGACGGGTGGGCTCGACTTCAGTAACGTGGATGCGGTCGCCGAGTTCTACATCGGCAACGCGCGCCGCATGGGTATGGCCGGCAAGATCCTGTTCCCGATTCCCAATCGCGGCGTGGCAAAGCGCCTGTATCGGCTGACGGCTCAGACCCTGGTGCTGTGGGGTCGCAGCGACGCACTGATTCCGCCGGTGTACGCGGAGCGCTGGAAGCAACTCATCCCCGGCGCGCGGCTGCAGCTCATCGACGCGGCCGGCCATATGCTGCCCTACGAGCAACCGGCGGCATTCAGCGCAGCCGTGGCGGAGTTCCTCGGCTGACGCGAGGGAGTAGCACGGTAACGCCGATGCGCCCGTACCTGGCGCTGTTGCTCTTGGTGTGGTGCGTTGCGCCGGCGCACGCGACGATCTTTGTGCCGATGGCGGTGGAAGATCTGACGCGCAGTTCCTCGGCGATTGTGATCGGCAACGTCGGCGACCTCACCGGCGTCGAAGGGAACGGCAGAGTTTTCACTCTCGTTACCGTTGCGGTCGAGCAAGTTCTCAAAGGCGCGATCTCTGAATCGATCATTACTCTGAAAGAAGACGGCGGCGCGGTTGCGGGTCGCATCGAGATGGTCTTCGGGACCCCGAGCTTCCGGCCCGGCCAGCATGTGGTGCTCTTCCTGACCACTCGCCCGGACGGCAGTCTGCGGACGAATCAGCTGGCGCAGGGGAAATTCGACATCGAGATCGACGCCACCGGTGCCGCGCGCGCCGCGCAGCATTTCGGGTCGGACGCCATCGTCGTCATCCCACCAGGCGGAACACCACCGAGCGGTCCTGTACCGTTCGACGAGTTGCTGAGCATCGTGCGCGCTGCCGTCGGCTCTAGTGCGGGCACGGCAACGAACCTGCCGTCGCTGACGCCACCGTTGGCAACGACACCCCACGAAGTCACGAGCGACTTCACGTTGCTCAATGGCGGCCGGTTCTTTGAAGCCGATCTCGGCACGCCGCTGAACTTCCTCATCGACGGCCGCGGCGACGCCATCCTCGGCCTGGACGCGTCGCGCCAAGCGGTGGACGACGCGTTGGCCGCGTGGAGCAATGTCGAGACTGCATCCATTGTCCTGGCGGATGGCGGCCTCACGAACGATCTCACTCTCCCGTGTAATGGGCCGCACAAAATACGCTTCAACGATCCGGAGGGCGACATTCCTCCCCCCTTTAATTGTCAGGGTACGTTGGGCGTCGGTGGGCTGTGTGTCGATACGACGGGGAGCAAGTTCTTCAACGGCATGACCTTTCAGCATGGAGTGCGCGCGGGGCTAACGCTTGCCGACGGGTGGCAGGGATGCTCCGTGTGGACCGCGTGCAACATCGCCGAGATCGCCACCCATGAGATCGGTCATGCCATCGGTCTCGGACATTCCTCGGAGCGGCAGTTTGAGACCGACCCGACGCTGCGCGATGCCACGATGTTTTTCCTGGCGCATTTCGACGGCCGCTGCGCCAGCGTACGCAGTGACGACATCGAAGGTCTCAGCTTTCTCTACCCGACGGCGACGCCGCCGACGATCACCACGCAGAATCCGCTGCCGAGCGGCCTGGTGTTCCAGACGTACAGCGTCACCTTCGCCGCCATCGGCGGCACCGCGCCGTACACGTGGGATCTCGTCGGCGGCGGGTTTCCTGGCCTGAAGATGAGCGCGGATGGCGTCCTCAGTGGCAGCCCTGCAGCGATTGGCCCCGGGTCGTTGCGCATCATGGCAAGCGACAGCAAGGGCGATAGTCACGCCGAGCAGTTCGACATCAACGTCGCCCTTGCTACAGCGACCCCTTCGCCATCACGTACGCCGACACCATCGAGTTCGCCTACGCCGTCAAGCACGCCGACACCCTCGACGACGCCCACGGGGGTGGCTACGGCAACACCGTCAGTAACACTCACGCCGTCGGTCTGCATCGGTGACTGCAACGCCGATGGGACCGTGACCGTCGATGAGCTGATCAAAGGCGTGAACATTGCGCTCGGCACGCTGCCGCCCAGCGACTGCGTGGCGCTTGATGCCAACGGTGACGGCGCCGTCACCGTTGACGAGTTGGTGAAAGCCGTCAGCGCGGCGCTGAACGGCTGCGATGGCTGACGGTAGGTGAGACGGGCTGGGCTTCGGACCTCAGGCTTCAGGCCTCGGCTGCGGAGCGAGTCTCCTGAAGCCCGAAGCCTGAGGTCCGAAGTCCACTCTACGTCGACGACACGACGCAGTGCGTTCAATCCCTACGGCGCGAGGACATCGCTAAGTAGTTGCTCATCGCCCGGTCACGCGCCAGGCCAGAGCGAAGCTGGCGACAAGCATCAATGCTGCCACGAAGAAGGGCGCGCCTGGCAGCTGCCACTCGTGATGGCCACCAATGGCGACCGCGAAGCTACCCGTGAACAGGCTTGGGCCGATCATGAAGGCGACGCCCTGTAGGCCGGAGAGCGCGCCTTGCAGGCGACCCTGTTCGGACGGCGCGACGTGCCGCGTCATCAATGCCTGGGCCGCCGGTCCAGCGAGACCCCACAGCGATACCAGCGGAATCGCGGCACAGAACACCATGCCGACGGGAGCGAGCCCGTAGAGCGTAAAGCCCGCGACACCAAAGAGCAGACCCACCAACAAACTGCTGCGCTCGCCCAAGCGCGCGACGGCCGTGCGCACCAGCCCACCACCGACTACGGCGCTGAACAGGCCGACTAAGGCCAAGGTCAGCCCAACGGTGCGTGCATCCCAGTGGTAGCGGTAGTCGGTATACAGAACCCACATGGTCGGTTGGACCTCGTGCGCGATGGCCGAGAGGAACACCACGCCGGCGATCCCAAAGACCTGCGCATGCTGGCGCAGCAACAGCAATGCGCCCACCGGGTTGGCGCGCTGCCACTGAAAGCCGGCGCGGCGCCCCGGGGGCAGAGACTCGGGCAGGATGAACAGGCCGTACGCCGCGTTTGTCAAACTCATCGCCGCGGCGATCCAGAACGGTAAGCGCGGATCCACGCTGCCGGCAAGCCCGCCGACCGCCGGGCCTACCACAAAGCCCAGACCGAACGCCGCACTGAGCATCCCGAAGCCTGCCGCCCGCTTGTCCGCCGGCGTCACGTCGGCGATGTACGCGCTGGCGGTGCTGAATGTCGCGGCGCAGATGCCGGAGATGATGCGGCCGACGAGCAACCACCCAACCGACGGCGCCAGCGCCATGATGATGTAGTCCAGACCGAGGCCGACGTTGGAGATGAGGATCACGCGGCGGCGGCCGAAACGGTCGGACAGCGCGCCCAGCAGCGGCGAGAACAGAAACTGCATCGCCGCGAACGCTGTGCTGAATACACCGAAAATCGTTGCTGCGCTGACGGCGTCGCCACCCTCGAACTCCAGTACCAACTTGGGCAGCACGGGCACGATGATGCCCAGCGCCAGCATGTCGAGGACGACGGTGACGAAGATGAAGGCCAGCGCAGCCTTGCGCAGCGGCGCCGTCATGAAATTCCCCGAGGTTTCATCGTCCACGCATGATAACCGACGAATGCGGGAATGGGTTACGAAGAAACGCGGACCTGAGCGCGCGGCGTCGTGGTGACAAGGCTATCCACCTGGCGACGCTACCGCCCGAGTTCGATCGGCCCACGTACCGGTGAGATCGATTCCTTGACCTCCTCGCCGCGTGTGGTGCGCGTGGTGAGATCGACGATGAGCACACTACCGTGCGTGCCGAAACGAGCGGTCGAAGCAGGGAGCGACTCGGCCATGGGGAAACCTCTGCGAAGGATTTCCGGCCTTATACCGCGAGGGCATTCCAGGGTAAATGGAGGTGCAGACTTTGGCCGTTCGGCGCCGCATGGCGCTCTTCTCCGGTGCAAGCGTGGCTTGGGCTATGCGGGCGCTCCCTCGATCACGCTCACCTGAGCGAGAGTGGAAACGACCTTCGTCAGCTTGAAGCCGGCGGCGTTGTAGAGCGACCGAAATTCAGCTTCCGACCGCTGCCGTCCGCCGGTGCAGACCAACATGTTGACGTCGTTTGCCGCGGCTCCGCGGCTTGAGGCGGAGTGGTCGATGCGTGGGGGATAGACGCCTTCGACGAGCAACAGCTTGTTGTTCGCACCCATCGCACGATGACAGTTCTTGAGAATCGTGACGGCGCGTTCGTCGTTCCAATCGTGGATGACGTGCTTGATGAGGTACGCATCGCCGCCGCTAGGGACCGTCTCGAAGAAGTTTCCGCCGAACGCTTCGCAGCGCGACCCCAACCCCGCCACAGCAATCTTCTCCTTGGCGCTGTCGGCGACGTGCGGCATGTCGAAGACAATGCCGCGCAGGTTCGGGTTCGCTTTCAGAATGCCGATGAGCAGCGCGCCGTTGCCGCCGCCGACATCCACGACCGTGCCGAATGTCGAAAAATCATACGCTGCCGCGACTGCGCTTGCAGTCTGCGGCGCGAATGTTGCCATCGCGTCGTTGAAGACCTTCACTTGCTCTGGATTCTGCGCCATGTGCGAGAACGCATCCGCGTCTGGGGACGTGCGACGAAACGCCGGCTCGCCGGTGCGCACGCAGTACTCGAGATCTTTCCACGAGTCTTGAATCCCGATGCCGGCGAACAGCATGACCGCGGCGCGCATCGAACCGGGTACACCAGTGCGGAGAAATTCCCCGAGCGAGGTCAGCGCGAAGTTGCCGTTCTCCTGCTCCGCGAACACTCCTACGCTGGCCAGGAAGCGCATCACGCGGTTGAGTGACGGCGCGTGAGTCTGCGTGGCATCGGCAAGCTCGTTGCAATTCCTCGGACCATCCCGGAGCAGGTCGGCGACCCCCAACTTCGCAGCGAGGTGCAGCGCGCGTGAGAGGTAGTGGCCGATCGACAACTGGTAGAGCACTAAGGGCGGCGGCAAAGTGGATAGCGGTGCGGCTTTCTCGTCCATTGTCATGACAGTCTCCCTCCCGACGGCCACGCGTCAGCACGCACTACTTTTGCACGGGCGTCGCGCTGTACCATTCATTGCCGGTTCTCACTATATAACTGCGGCGACGACCCAAAGGTTACGGTACGAGGTTGGTGCATGCGGTCACAACCTCTCGCGCCTCAGGATGAAGTGGATTCGCGACGGGGGGACCGGGACATGTGGGTAGCCAGTGATGGGAGGGAGAATGAACGGTGCCGCGCAACGCTTCTGCCTTCTGGTTCTCGCCGGCTTGATCGTGAGCCAGGCGAGAGCAGAACCCGGAGATTGGCCACCCGAAGCGCGCCCAGCCCTCGGCCGATTCGTTGGTGAGTGGGACACGCACACGTCGATCCGCAACGAAGGTCCGCCGGTTCGCGAGTTCCAGACGGAGGGACGCGCCGTCTGCCGCAAGACGCTCGAAGGCGGGTACTTCGAGTTCCGCACCTCGAGCGTCCCACCCGGGCAGGCCGATTTGCAGGTCATGACCTACGATGTGAAGACAGGCCGGTACCAACAGTGGGTGTTCGACTCCGACGGCTACCATCACGAAGCCGAAGGACGTTGGGACCCGGCCACATCAACGCTCACCTGGGAGGGACACGCCGAGGGCAACACCTTCGTGATCGAGGATCACTGGACTGCGCCCAATCGGCTGGAGTGGACCATGAAGCGCACCGCGGCGGATGGGCGACAACTGCAGAGCATCAAGGGAGTGCTCACGCGTTCAAAGGCGCGCTGACCGGTGGTATATTCGATGTCCGCGAACCACCAATGCGCCCGCGGCTGCAATATGGGTGCTGCCGTTTCTTAGGAGGCATGATGGAGACTCGATGTGATCTGAGTGCCGAGCTCACCGTGTTCGTACTGACGGTTGGGGCGCCCAGCTTTGCGGAGTGCATGAAGCGACTCGAAGCGCAGGATTGTCGTTTCAACCGCGAGGTGATCGAGAACGTCGCGCCGATGAGCCGTGCCCTGCAGTGCATGCTGGACCGCTGCCGGACCCGCTTCTTCGTG
This sequence comes from Binatia bacterium, assembly GCA_041497995.1. Classification (GTDB taxonomy): domain Bacteria; phylum Desulfobacterota; class Binatia; order HRBIN30; family HRBIN30; genus DATKMS01. The sequence continues at coordinate 14,019 of JBGQHM010000149.1, forward strand.
CAGGTCGACGAGGACATGCTGCTGTATCCGCACGCGATTCGATCTCTGTACACGCGGCTTGCCGAGTCACCGCCCGAGGTGGCGATCCTCACCTGCCATCTCTTCGATTCGCATGCCCAGCGGGTGATCTACGGGCTGAAGATCTATCGCCACGCGATCGTGCGCGCCTATCCGTACGACAATGTGGAATCGTGCGAGTACGACCAGATTCGCCGCTTTACGAAAGACGGCTTCGTCGATCTCCGGCTCCCCCTTGAGAATCATTTCCTACCCTCGGAGATTACACTGGGCGAACACGGTAGCATGTGGACGCCACGATCGGTCTTTGAGCGTTACCTCACGCTTGAACGGAAGATTCGCCGCCACAACG
>JBGQHM010000150.1:0-14368 GCA_041497995.1 Binatia bacterium
TGGCGAGCAGCACACACGCGAGTGGATGCAGCTTGCCCCAAACCGCTAACGGCTCATACGTCGCCAACCAGCCAAACAGGGCGTAACCGAGAAGATCCGGACGAAGTCGCGGTAGCAGACGACTGACGATGGCGGTCGGCAAAGCGAACGCGACGAACAGGAGCAGATTCGCGAGCGGAGCAATCCACAGGATCTGCGGGACATAGTCGTTGCGCCACCCGTGCCAGTCGGGGACGATGGACATCACCCAGCAGACGCCACCTTCTGCCAGCCCGCCAATGACACCGAGGCATGCGGCGATCAGCACGATCGGCAGTAGCACATGTGCGCCAAATGCCGGCGCAGAGTCCGTCCGGCTCGGCGCCGTCATCGCGTTCTCATCCCAACAGCGATGCTCCTTCCATCACCGCTCCTTTCGGGACACCCAGGAAGGCGAGAATCGTCGGCGCCAAATCCATCAAGCTCGCGCGACCGTCGCGGAAGGCCCGACTCATGAACAGCACTCCCGGTACCAACGACGGGTCGATGATGTGGTCACCGGCCCACTTCTTCACATTGTCTTCGAACTGCCCTTGCGGTACGCCGCCGAGCGCGGTCGACCACGAAACCCGGTAGCCCTCCGAAAAGTTGACGAGCAGATCCGGCGCCTCACCCACGAACGGGCCGCGGTACACCTGCTCGCGGGCCAACACACGACTCACGGCGACCCGGCCGGACACCGGATCTCCCAAGCCGGTGAGTTGTTTTGCAATCGTGGCTTTGATCTGCTCGGCCTCTGCCGGGTCGACGATGCCCTGCCCTTCGCGACCTTTGACGTTGAGATAGAGCCCGCCGAGGCCCAACGCGTATGCCCTGGTGCGGGTCCAATCGACGCCGCGAAAGAAGTCTCCACCATCGGGACCGGGGGTGATCCCTTCGTTGAGTGCGAGCAGCCCCTGGTCGTGCAGCCACGTATTCAGGTGCACGCCGCGCTGAAAACTGTTCATGCCGTGGTCACTGAGGACGATCAGCAGCGTCGACTCGTCAGCATACTGCAGCGCTTTGCCGACAATCGCATCACACGCCCGGTAGTGCTCGGCGATCACGTGCTGCAGGTCCTGGGGCACGGTCCCGCGATTCGCCGGGTGCGCGCTCTCGCCGAAGCGCCAGAACATATGCTGGACCCGGTCCGGCGTGTCGAACAGGCAAAAGAACAAGCCAGAGCTCAACCGCTCCAGCTCGAACAGCATCATCTCCTCGCGCTCACGCAGGACGGCCTCGCACTGGTCGAGATACGCGCGCTCGTCAAAGCGGCCGTTGTTGAGGCCGCCGTGATCCTCGACCATGCCCGTCGTGTAGAACGTCCCCAAGCGGCCGGCGAGCTCCTTGGCATACTCTGGAGGCGAGCTGATTGGGAACATCGGCGCTTCCGGGTCGAAGTTGACCGGCGATGCGTAGAGCTCGAACACCGGATCAAGCGCAACCAGGTGGAAGCGCACCATCCCTCGAACCGATTGCAGCAGGCCGGTCTTGAACCTTGCCTTGAGCCACTCGCTCCACGTGCCCAGCCGAACCTCGAGCTCCTTGGGCTGCCCGTCCGAACGGATGACCACACGTTGCGCGCCTGGCTGGGGATGGATGGTGACGTCGAAGACGAAGTCGCCTCCTGTCTTTGGGTTGCGCGGTCCGATGATCTGCGCAGAGAGTGTTCCGCGCCCGTCGGCGCGGACGCGCACGACGTTCTCGCTTTCGTGCGCCTGGGCATCGTCCCCATCCGTGTAGAACGTCGAGGTGCCAAGCCCGCCGCGGATGTCGGGAACGCCCATGCCCGAAAGCATCCGGCCGTCAACATCGTCTGGCGGAAAGGTGCACGGACAGCGCACCACCACCGACCGGACCCCAGCGGCGGAGAGCAGCTCCCACAGCGGGGTGCCACGCCGCAGGTTCACCGCCCTGGGCGGCAGATACGCCGCCTTTTGCTCGAAGCGGTTGAGAGAAAAGTCGGGCAAATACGTGCGCGGGTCGCGGCGCACGAAGTCGAAGATGCCGTGTGCCCCGGGGTTCGTGCCGGTGGCGAAGGTCGACCAGGCCACCGGTGTCTGTGCCGGGTACGTCGTATCGAGGCGCGAGTAACCCCCTTGCGCACGCAACCGCGCGAGGTGCGGCAACGCCCCGCTGTCCAACAGCGGCTCGGCAATCTTGGGCTCGAACCCGTCTAGTCCGAGAACGATGACTTTCTTCACGGCTGGTGGGTCCGCGGCAGCTTCGGCCAGCGCGCTACGGTTGCCCGTCGGGCGGCTCGACCGCCTGCGGTCCTCGCCCAGTCGTCGCACTACTCTCGGATGCGGATCTCTTCATGACCAACCGGAAAGCCTTTCGTACAAGAGCGACGACGCGATTCCACAGCATCAGCAGCACCCCGACGACGGCTCCCAATGCCGACATCACAGGTAGCATCTGGTCAGGTCCGACGTAGAGCGGGGCGAACCCAACCCAGTCTGCCATCGGGCGTGCGAGGTGCGGTACATGAAGAACCGCTACAATGAACTGTGTCATACCCATGTCAGTAATCCCTCCGATCTTTCGGTTCCATCGTTTTCCCGAAGTACAGTCGAATGTCCTTCCTAGTACACCCGAGCCAGCGGCGCGGAGGAACGGCCAGTCCCCCAGAGAATCCAGAGAAACACGCCGAACAGGACCAGCAGCACAACCGCAGGGGCCTGGCTCGTCACGTATCCCATCCCCTGCAGTGTCTTGAGCCACGGGAGTCGTGGACCTTCGACGGTCACGTGGATGATCGACTCGAAGACACCCGATCCTTGCTCGACATCGCGGTACATCGCCAGGCACCACGACCAGTAGCTACTCGCGACGCCCACCACCCACGCCAGGGCCGCCGGCATGCGAACAAGGAAGCCCGCAACGATCAGGAACAGGAAGGGCGACACCGGAACAATATGCCGCACCCCCGAGTTGAACTGCATGCGCCCGTACTGGTTGGCGCTGCAGAACAGGAAGAAGAGCACCGACAACATTCCGATGCACCAGGTTTCGCGGCGGCCGACGAGGCGTGTACCGGCCAACCAAGCGGGGGGATACAGCGCCAGCAACAAAAACGGCGCAGAGGTGAACAGACCGTATCGAATGCTGAACGCCGTCTCCCAAACCAGATCCCACTTCGGCCAATCCAAGCCGGAGTAACCAAGCTGCGTGAACGTAGCCGGTGGCATCAGGCGCTGCGCCGGCAGTAGGGGATTGCCGAAGTAGGCCCATTGGTAACCCAGCAGCAGCGCTGCGCATGCAGCGAGGCCCGTCGCGAAGCGCAGCAAGTCACTCAGAGAGCGCGCCGCCGGCTCGGTCGACCACCAACGCGCCACGGCATACCCCGTCAGTACGACCACCACCATCAACCCGCTGTAGTCGCAGACCACGGCCCAACCGCTCAGCAAGCCGGCAGCCAGATAGTGGCGGCCGGACGGCGGCGCGGGATCCGCCCACGGCCGCCAGAGCAGCGCGAACGCAAAGAACGCGCAGTGCGCCACGAGCAGGTTATGATTGAGCTGCGCCGTGCGGTAGAACACGGGCGTCGCAAGCGCATACAGAAAAGCCAAGAGAAGGGCCGTACGTCGCGACGGCAAGCGGCTCCCCAACACGTAGAACATGGCCACCGCACTGAGCGCGGAGAGCGGCGCCATCGCCAGTGCTTGCATCACGCCGGCGGCGAGGCCGAACTTGACGTCCAACCCGCGCTCGCGGGCCTTCCGGTGGAACTCGCGCGCCATCGGGTACACCGTGTCGTACGCCGCCGTGTCCGTCGCGCTCGGCGCTGCCGCGCGGAGGTCACGCACGCGCCCAACCGCTGCGTCAATGAGCGGCCGCGTCAGCATGTACGGCACCGCGCCAACGATCGACGCGCCGGGATTGTTGTTGATGACCGCGCCCCGTCCGGGAATCTCAAAGATGTCGGGATGAAACCCGACGTACTCCGACACGTCAAAGCTCAGGTGATCACCGAGACTCAATGCGGGATAAATCTCGCGCACCGTATTCGTGGCGAAGTGGAGTACGTACAGCGCCCAGCACGAGAGAAACAGGCGTACCGCGGTGCCGCGCCAGGAGAAAGGCGGCGCGCTTGGCTGCACACCCTCCTCACGTGCGCTCTGCCTCGCCAACGACAGCTGTTCACGCTGCATGCGCGTGTTGGCCACGGGGCTCATTGCCGATACGAGCGCAGATGATCGGTCCATGCTGCCTCATCCTACCCGAGGACCATGCGCCGCACAGACCGTCCCCAGCGCCGGCACAACAGATAAGCGTCCAAGTCGCCGTTGAGCAGTCGCACCAGTCGGCGGCCGGAGCCGACGTAGTACATGTCAACGCGCGGCAGCGCGTGCAGATCCTCGTTCGCCGCTTGCCGTAACACCGTCGTGCAGGCCGCATGGAACTCGCGTCGGACAATGGCCTGCGACGCTGGATCGACGTATCCGAACGGATAAGCAAAGCTCTCGACGCGCATGCCGAGCTGATCTTCGAGGTCTCGCCGGCAGCCGGCGACCTCGGCTTCCGCCGCGTCTGTGGCGAGCCGGCGCAAGTCCGGATGGCTGCGCGTATGCGCGCCGATCTCGATCCCACCATCCACCAGCTCGCGGATCTGCGGGCCCGACAGGATGGGTTGCACCCCGACACCTGGCGGCGGTGGTCCCCAGTCACTCCGTCCGCCGGTATGTCCGCTGACGAGAAACACGGTCGCAGAGAACCCATGGCGTTGTAGGATCGGTAACCCGGCATCCAGAAAATTGGCGTAGCCATCGTCGAACGTCAGCACCACACGACGAGCCGGCCAGAAGCCGCAGATGCGGCGATGCGCGATCGCCTCTCGTAGCGTGATACCTCGAAACCCCACGTCGGCAAGGCACGCCATCTGCTCGGCGAACGTTGTGGGCGCAACCGACACCACTGAGCCGCTGGAATCCAGGGAGTGATACATTAGGATGGGAATCCGAAGACAGGAATCGCCGGCCCCCGGCGGCCCGGAACGGTCGGCAGCCTTCGCAACCGCGGGATCCCTCTTGATGCTCATGACGGTTCGGGGGCGACAAACACCTGTCGCCCTGCCAACAGCGAGGCGTTCGGGATAACCGTTCCACAGCGCTTCTTAGCCAGCAGGGCACGCGTTACATTTACGTAGTGGCTCAGAAACGCATCCTCCGCGAACTCCGCCTCGTACGCAGTACGGCCCTCACGTCCCAGACGCTCACGTAGCGTCGGATTGCCACGCAGCGTATCGATGGCTGCACGCAGCTCGTCGGCACTCCGATACAGCAGCCCGCCGCCGTGGGTGCGGACAAGCTCTTCGAGAGAGCTCTGCGCGTAGACGATCACCGGGGTGGCTGCGGAGAACGACTCGGCAACGATGAGACCGAAGGTTTCATAGCACAGCGACGGGACGACCGTTGCGATGGCGCCGCGATAGAGCGTTTGCAAGCGAGCATGGTCAACGCGTCCCAGAAACTTGATGTTTGCGACGCCGGCCGCCATCGACCGCAGCGCGCCCTCGAAGTCGCCGCTTCCCGCAATGAGGAGATCGACACCGGCCAAGGTGCGAAACACCGGGATGATTTCTTGGACGCCTTTGATCTTCTCCAACCGTCCGCTGAACAGGAAATACGGCCGGCCCGCGTTCGGCGCTTCCTGCGTCTGTTGTGGCGGTGGCAGGTCGGGGTGGAAGAGGGGTAGCTGGACCATCGTGCCACAGAGTCCACGTTGCTGGTGCATCCGGATGGTAAAGACACTCGGCCCCAGAAAGGCGTCGATATGCCGCGCGGCCCGGCGCATCAACCCCGTGTGGCGCCACAGCTGCGGCGGCCGGCGCCCCGCGAGTTGGCAACGGATGCAGGTCGGCCGCGTGCACACCGCGCGGTCGTACTTCCACAGCACGTGCATCGGACAGACGAGCCAGTGTTCGATCAGGGTGCAGAGCTTGAGGCCCCGGCCGTAGCGAAAGACGTGCGGTCCGCCGAGCAGCGACACGTTGTTGTAGTGAATGACGTCGTACGAACCTCCCTCGATCCAGCGCCGCAGCGCCGGCGCTTGCAGCACCGGCCGCCCCGTTTGCTGGACCGCCAACAGCCCCAATTTCCCGAGGGACGTTCTGACCGGCCGTACGACGACGTTGGGATGGTCGTTGTACGGTTCCGTCGTCTTGCGCCGTGCGAGCATCTCGTAGGCCGTCGGACTGTGGATGACCGTCACCTGGTGACCGAGCCGCCCCAGCCCATTGGCGAGGCGATGCGCATAGATCCCATCGCCGCCGAAGTTGTACGGAGGGTAGAAGGTGGTGACGATGCAGAAGCGCAGCGGTGTGCCTGGCGACACGGTCTCTGCACCTTCGTCATTCATCATCGCTGGCTCGGCCAAACGACCAGACTATAGACTTCGCCAATGATGCATCCCACGATGCCACCTGCCATTGCTCCCCAAGGCAACCCCACGAAGGCCCCCAGTCCTGTGACTCGATACCCATAGAAATACCATGAAAGGAGTCCCTGATGCTTGCCGACCGTGACCCCACCTTTGATGACCAGCTACGGGTCATGACAAAGAGCCCACCGACACGAACGAAGTCACTCCACCTTCTCCAGACTGAGTCCACCGCCGGCAATATACCCAACCATCTCCCCAACGGCTCCGGCGCTCACGTACATCGTAATCAGGGGAAGGCAGCAGAGGTATCGGCCGACCAAACGGTGCTTCGCTGCGAGGATACGCAACCCACGCATCAGCAACCACGGCGGTAGAAGCACGCTGCCCAGCGCGTGCTTCAGCTGGCCAAGTCGCGTCAGAAATTGGCAGCGCATCCCGGCGAACGACCGCGAGTAGTGATAGCGTTGCGCCACAAAGTACCAGAAATCGAAAGGCCGGCGATGATGAACCAGCATCTCGGGCGCACACATCAGTGACACACCACGTACGGCGAGTTGGTCGTAATAGAAAGATTCCCACAGACCACGATCCAACGTCGCGCAGAGACCAGGAACCACCTCGCGACGGTAGGCAACGTTGTTGGACGGTAACTGGCGTACGGGCCCATCGTTGGCAGGACCAATGAATGCAGCATAGTCGGCCAAAAAAGCCGCCCAATCGCGTAACCGCTCGGTCCATGCGTTCTCGACAGGACCTCCGACCACAACGCAGCCGGCACGCACGCGGCGAGCGATCGTCGCAACCCAGTCGTTGCTGGGAACACAGTGGTCTTCGGTCACCGCGACGATTGCACCGCGGGCGGACTTGAGTCCCATGCTACGCAGAGTCGGGATGGTGGTTCGCGCGGGTGCCGCGAGCAGCGTCACCTCTTGATACGCGCGCCGCAAACGCTCCTGCGTCGCCACGTCGTGACGGGTCGCCACGATGATCTCATCCGCCGCCGTCTCCTGCCCTTGAAGCGCATCGAGGACGGGCACGAGCAGCTCAAAGGAATTGACCCAGGCAATGACGATCGAGATGAGACCGTCTTCGCGTCTCGATTCAACGCGCCCCGCACCCGGCTCACCCGTCACGCCCCACCTACGCGCGGCAACATGGAGTGATGCATCAGGATCGGTAGTGTCGCCGTCGTTGCCGGCGGTTGCTCGGGTGCGGGTGCCTGCGTCATGACGTGGATGCCCGATCGCAACCCGCGTTCACGCCCTCCCGCCGACGCTCCAGCGGCGCCTCACGTCCGCCGACGGTTCCTAGTGCTTCGCCCGCCGACCAGGCCAGGACGAACGCGAACAGAATGGGCAGGCAGCTCAGGAACGGTCCGAAGTCGCGGCCGCTGCTCCACACACGACCCGCAATCCGCGCCAATAGCAGCGCCGGGACCAGCGGCATCGTCAACGTTCGAAACCAACGCGTCGCGCGGCCTGCGCTGCGGGTCCTCGTGCGTCCGAATTCAAGCCCGTGACGGAAGCGCTGCGCCATGAAGTTGCGGAAAGCAAAGCTGGCTTGCTGCGTCACCCGAATTTCCGGCACGAACCGCAGCGTCTTCCCCTCCGCCACCACTGCACGGTGGAAGCTCTGTTCCCAAAAGCCGCCGTCGAGACAACCGGGATGCGCGGCGACTGCCGCCCGCTTGTATGACCCGTTGTCACCAGCGAAGTCGGCGACGTCCCGCTCTCGATCCCACGACAGGTACGAGCTGTAACGCAGGAAGTAAGTGGCCCATGCTACGGCGTTGCCGCCGCGCGGCGGATCGATTTTCCCGCCCACACCGACCGCGTCGAGGCGTGCATGAGCCGCTCGCACGGCCGCTACGTAGTCGGGAGCTGGCGTGAAATGCGCGGTGGTAATGCTGACGATCGGCGTGGTGGACTGCGCCATACCGATGGCCCAGAGATGCGGCACCAGCAAGCCCGGATCTTCCTCCAGCCAGTCAGCCCGGGGGAAGCGGCGACGCGTCTGCTCTGGCACTGCAACCGCCGAGACGACGACCACTCGCGTCTGAGCATCCTGCTGACGCTCCAGCGCCGCCAGGCACTCGTCGAGGCCGGCCGTGTCGCCCCACACTGCAACGACGATCGAAAGCGGCATGACCGCGGGGGTCCGCGTCGTGAGCAAAGCGTCGGAGCTACTCATGGGCGTTGCGCCACCACAAAGAGTGCGGCCTGCGGGAAAATCAACCGGCCACCACGACCCTGCACGTCGCGACAGGTATCAAAGAACTCACTCCGCAGTGCTTCGGTTCGTTCGGGCTCGGCGTTCGCCAACCGCTTACGAGCAAAGCTCGAGAACGTCGCCTGCAGGTCAAAGAACACTTGCGGCGAGTCGAGCACACCGATGTGCCCCCGCCAGGATGATCGTATGGCGACAAATCCCGCTTGCCGCACCAGCGCCGGCACTGGACGGCTGCGGTTCCCGTGCTGGCGCGCTAACGCCGACTCCTCGGGTTCACTGCCGCTCGGCACATGCTTCTTGATGAGGGCATCCAGGAACCGAGGCGCGGTCAACAGCTTCCCTTGCAGGGACTTGACGAGATCTGGCGCACGGGAGAATGCATGCAGCACGCCCGTGAGCGTGAGCATTGGAGGACCGCTGCCCACCGCGATCACGAGTCTCCCACCCGGCCGCAACACGCGATGCATCTCGCGCAGCGCAGCCAGCGGATGCGGGAAATGCATCAATGCGAACAGCGAGAGGATGACGTCGAATGAAGCCGTAGCGAACGCCAACTGCTCCGCGTCCATCTTGCAGAACGCGACGCTCGGTCGCTGCGATCGCAAGCCATTCTTTCGGCGCACGGTTTCGAGCATACCATCGGAAAGGTCCATCGCCGTCACCCGACCGTTCGGCGCCACTCTGTCGATCGCCCTGAACGCCACGACGCCTGTGCCCGTTCCGATATCCAACACCTGCTGGGATGGTCTCAGACCAGCAAGCTCGATCACGCGGTCCGCCAGTGGCGCCGAGAACTGTTCGGTGAAGCGATCAAACGACGCCGCCAGCGGATCGTAACTGCCGGCATCGGCCAGCTTGAATCGGCTCGACACGTTGCTCGCGATGCTCATGACGGCTCCGGCCCCGCTTCGGGCTGATTCGGAAGCCACCGATCGCCGCCAACCAAGCCGGCATCCTCAACGAGCCGGTCGCGCACTCGGGCAACCTCTGCTGTCTGCGCCGCCGAGATCGGCGACTCACCATGGGTTCGGACGGCGTGATGGAACGCCCGCACCAAACCCAGAAGACCCGGATACGCCGCTTCCGAACGCAGCGCTCGACGTGCCAGATTCAGGGATGCGGCAGCCAGAGTTCCCGCGGCCGAGCGGAATGGGTGCGTCACCTTTCGAGTGCGCGACGCTCTGCCCGGCTCGATCACTGCGTATCCATGGTACAGGTTGAGATGGATCGTCGCATCGGTTCCAATCAGGTCCAGCGTGCAGACGGTTGGTCGGGCCTCCATGCTGATGAAAATCGCTAGCGTCGTCCCGGACGCGTCACAGAGGGCGTGCAGCTCGCCACAACGCGGCCGCAGAACCACCCACCCTTCCTGCGGTAGAGGGGTCCGCAGAAAGAGCTGCATGAGCGAGAGCGGATGCGGAAGGATATCCGCGACAATCGTATCCAACTGCTCTCCGCTTGAACCGGCGCCGCCGGCCGAGCAAACGGTTTGCTCGATGCGCACGATCCGCCCGACCTGCGCCAGCAAGTGGTGGGCACGGACCACGCCATCCTGAAACAGAAACTGGTGCACCGGAGCGATGAGCACGTCGCGCTTGCGAGCGAGATCAAGGAGGTGTGTCGTCTCCGTGGCGGTCGGGGCAAGCGGCTTCTCGACCAACACGGGAACTCCGGCGCCGATTGCGGACTGGGCGAGCCCGTAATGTGTGCTGGACGGGGTGCACACGTGGAGCACGTCGAGCGGCGCTTGCGCGAGCATGCTCTCGCCATCCGCAAATGTGACTGCCGCCGGATACCGGCTTGCTAGACGCTGGCGGCAAGCAGCATCTGAATCGGCGATTGCCACGACTGCGCTCCCGGCTTTCTGGACGGCCCAGGCGTGCCAGCGGCCCATCAGCCCCGCGCCAACGATTCCAGCTTTGAGCGGCTCGTTGCTCACGACGGTTTCGGCAGATAGGCAGACATCTCCACCGCCATGCCCGACTCCGCGGAGTCGTAGGCCGCAAGGCTCATCGCCAGCGTGTCGCGGTGATCGCGCGCCGTACCGGGCGGGACAGTGCCGCAACGCAGTGCCTCGAGGAAGCGGGCAAAGTGCACGGCCGTGGCCGCCGCAAATGGGTTCACACCATCCTGCGCGATCACTTTGGGTGCGCCACCGTTGTGGAAGACGGCCTTGCCTCCTTTCACCAAATGCAGCCCCACGAACGGCCGGCGCGCGCGTGTGTGAAGGCCGATCTCGAAGCGCACCTCGCCGCCGATCGACGTACAAATCGATGCCCGCTCGCCATCGAGCCGCATGTCCAAGTAGCGTTCGGGCGCCCTACTCAGGCGATCCAAGACGATCGAGGCAGCGCGGCCGTCTCCGAACTCCAACGACACGACGTTGACGGCTTCGGCGCCACCCGGCGCAGCACGCGGCATGTGGCAGTACAGCCGAACCGGCGTGTCATCGAAGAAGAATCGCACCAGCTCAAACACGTGCACGCCGAACTCGAAGCAGACGCGTCGCTGCATGCGGCCGCGCCATCCGGTCTCTGTGGTTTCGGACGGCTGAAACGTCTGCCAGGCGTGCAAGAACAGCAGCCGCCCGAACTCCGGCGTGCCAATTCGCTGCCGCGCCGCAGCATGAATTTGCATGCACGGAAACTGCGCGTTGACCACCACTTGGCGTCCAGCCGCCGCCGCCTTGTCGATGACGTCATCCGCCTGTTCTAGGCTCTCGGTCAACGGCTTCTCGCAAAAGACGTGACAGCCATGCTCGAGCGCCATCAGGGTCTGCTCGTGATGCAACGCCGGCGGTGTGCAGATGGACACGACATCTGGGGTGACGCTACGCAGCATCTCGCGCGCGTCGGAGTAGACCTTCAACTGCTGCCATTTTGTTCCGGCGAGCGCCCCGGCCGCCACATCGACGTCGCACGCAGCAACCAGGTCGACCGCTTCTCCGAGTCGCGTGTATGCAGGCAGGTGGATGTTGCGCGCCACCGCGCCGAGCCCCACCATCGCTACACGAGTCGCCACAACAGCCCTACTTGTAGCACACCTGCAACGCCGGACCCGGCTGGAACGGAGCGTCGTACATGCCGATCTGTACGAGATTGATCCCAGTCGGCGCCGCATCGCCCGCCAGTTGCGACATGTGCGTCCGCAGGTACGTGAAGCCGGTGCGGTTCACGTTGCCCGTAACATTCGTGAGCGCAATGGGACTGCTCCCAGGCGCGATGGAACTCACCGGTACACTGAACGCCGAGCTCGCCGGGACTTCCGAGTAGTCTTCGGCGCCGATGCTCGGGCTCCAATTGAACCACTCGCCCGTCAAGCTCAAGCCGTCCGCGCTCTGCGGCGGCGCGATCACTTGGGCGATCAGCGTCGCGCTGAGGATGATTGCACTATCCGGAAGCTTAGCGGTGTTGAAGCGCATCAAGCCATTTTGCACGGCATAGGACGGCCCGGCGGAAGCGGAACGCTGCGTGTCCGCACTGCTCACGTTAGTGTTCGCCGTTGCCGTTGTCGTGGGCGGATAGACCACGCTGCCCGCGCGAACGACCTGCCCGTCGTCTGTGGTCGACCCGGCACAGATCAGGAACGGATAGACCTGACACGCTGCGTTTCCAGCGCACGGCGTCTCGGCGCAATCGGTACCCGTAGAGTCCGTGCAGCAGTTGCCCGTTCTGAAGATGACGCAGGTAGCCGTCGCCGTTGGAGTGGCGGTCGCCGTCGGTGGCACGGGTGTATCCGTGGGAGTCGGTCCGGTGGCCGTTGGGCTTGGCGTGGGGACGTGGTAGCTGACGATCAGCCGCGGACCCGGCTCGACACTGTGGTCCGCGTCCCATGCCGACACCGTCATCGTATTGAGGCCGGTCGGCGGTACATTGCCGGGAAGGGTGCTCAGCTGGAAGCGGAGGCGCGTAGGATCGGCACCGGCGACCTTCACGTTGCCCGGTGCCGACAACGGGAAATCGAACTCCGACTGATTCGTAATCGCAGCCATCGGGATTGAGAAGGCCGTGGCAGACGAGGTCGTCGTGTAGTCCGACGCGTCGCATGTACCACCCCAATCGTACCACGCGCCCTCAAAGTTCAGGTTGTTGGCGCGATCGGTGTTGGAGACGACGTGCAGTCTCAACACCGCGCTGTCGATGATCGCATCGTCCGGCAGCGTCGACGCGGTGTCGAATTGCACGAGACTATTCTGAATACTGTACAGGCCGTTCTGTCTGGAACGCAACGTCAGTATGTTCCCGGTATTCATCAGGCATTGACTGAACGCCGGAGGATACGTGGCCGCTGCCGCGCTCTGCGTGTTGCCGTCGTCGAACGGATTTCCGGCACACACGGGATACGACGGATTCGTACAGTTCGCGGCGACATTGCAGCCGCGATACTGCATGCCGGGAGTCGCAGGGCTTCTGTCCTCGCAATCGGCTCCGACAGCATTGGTGCAGCACACGCCGGTCGCGAAGATCACGCTGGCCTGCCCGAACGGGGTCGCGGCGGGCGACTGGGTCGGAGTCAGCGTCTGGGTTGGCGTCGCCGTGGGTACGGGCGCCGAGTAGTCATAACACACCTGTAGTGTCGGACCGGCAATGGAGGAGTTGTCGAAGAGGGCGAAGCGCACCAGGTTGAGGCCGAGTGGTGGCGGATCGTCCGCCCATTGCGAGAGGTGCGTCCGCAGGTACGTATAACCCGTGCGGCTGACGTTCACGTCGGCCGCCGAGAGAGGAACACTGATGTTTCCGGTGATGGAAAGTAGCGGCAGACTGAACGCCGAGCTCAGCGCCGTCTCGGAATAGTCCTCCGGTCCGACCGTCGGCCCCCAGTCGTACCACTCGCCGGTCAGACTCCAGCCGTCGACGTTTTGGAGACTGCCGATCAGTTTGAGAGAGAGAACGGCACTAGCCACCCTGGCGTTGCTCGGCAACGTCGACCCGGTATTGAAGCGCAGCAGTCCGTTCTGCACCGAGAATGCCGGCCCCAGACTGAGCGAGCGCTGCACGTCCGCTTCCGTCGCTGTGCTGCTCGCCACGCTGGTGGTGGTGGGAGGATAGACCGAGCTTCCCGAGCGACTCACGACGCCGTCGTCGGCGCTCGTTCCCCCACAGGTGAGGAAGGGTGTGACTCCGCAGGCCGCGTCGCTGGTGCACTTGGTAGTCGAGCAGTTCGTGCCATTGCGATCCGTGCAGCAAACTCCCAACCGGAACGTCACGCAGCCCGGCGTCGGCGTGGGGGACACAGCACCGGTCGGCGTGTCGGTCGAAGTCGCAGTCGGATTCGCAACCGTTTGCGTGGGGGTCGGGAGTGCTGATGTGAAGGTCGGCGTCGCTGCCAGCGTTGACGTCGCCGCTGGCGTCATCGTCTCGGTCGGCGTGGTCGTCAGCGGAGACGTGACAGTCGCGCTAGCCGTCGCAGTTGCGGTCGTCGTACTGACTGGGGTCGCGGTCAATGTCGGGGTCGACGTGTCAGTGGGCGTCGTCGTCGGCACAGCGGTCGATGTCCCACTCGGCGTCGGCGTGACCGCCGGCAACTGGTAGCACACCTGCAGCGCCGGCCCCGCCACCGTGGTGTTGTCGAACATGGCGATCTTCACCATGTTGACCCCGGTCGGCGCTGCGTCCCCCGCCCGCTGCGACATGTGCGTGCGCACGTACGTGTAGTCCGTCAAGCTCACATTGGCGCCCGCGCCCGCCAGCGCCAGCGGGTTGGCGCCCGTCACCACCGCACTCACCGCCACCGTGAA
>JBGQHM010000151.1:0-14264 GCA_041497995.1 Binatia bacterium
ACGGCGACGTAGATCAGACCGACCACAGGCGACGGGATGGTCGAGAGCACCAGCAACATGAGCGCTGCACTACCGGCGAGACCATGGACCATCCCGACCAACACCGGGCGCACATTCAGTGCGAATCCGTGATGCGTGTGCGCCGACGGCTCGGGCGCCCCGTCGTGCATATGCGGATGGAAGTGGACGTGACCGTCATGCTCATGGGCATGCAGATGAATGTGGCCGCCGCGTACCAACGTGCGCAGCGTATTGGCGCCGAGGCCGATCAGCATGAGCGCCACGCAGAACTCCAGTGCCAAGGCCGTGCGCGCACCGATTTCCACGTGCAGCACGATGACCGCGACACCCGCAACCAGCAACGAGATGGTGTGGCCCAGGCCCCACAACGCACCGACCACCGACGACCTGACCAAACTTTTCGACTCGCCCACAATGGTTGAAACGGCCGCCAAGTGGTCGGCGTCGAGTGCGTGCTTCAGACCGAAGATCAGGCCGGCGCCGAGAAGGAATGCTGTAGACGCCACACCTGTGGCAGATACTCGGACGCCCGCACACAGTCAACCGCGACGTTTACAGCAGCCGCAGGTCGAGCAGCCGCTCAATCATCCACACACCCGCCAGGGTTGCGATTGCCGCAGAGCCTACCCGGAGGGTGAAGCGTTGGTAGACCCACGAGCCGCGGGCGGCGTATGCCAGCGGCAAGAACGCGCCCACTATTGCCAACTGTCCGGTCTCGACGCCCGTGTTGAATCCCAGCAGCGCAAGCACCAACTGCCCCTGCGGCATCCCCGGGCCTGCCAACACGCTGGCGAACCCGAAGCCGTGCAACAAGCCAAACCCAAAGCCCATCAACCAACGACCGCCTTTGAACAGAGGAAACATGTTGTTCAAGGCGGCCACCACGACGGAGAACGCGATGCCGGATTCCACCAGGCGCGAGGGCAAGTGGACCGCGCCCAGCGCGGCCAAGCTCAACGTAATGGAATGAGCCAGTGTGAAGGCGGTAACGATCTTCAGTGTCTCGGACAGCGCGGGCCGAAAGCTGGGCACGCCTTGCCAGCGGTCCGATCGCCGCTGCAGTACCGCAGGCATCAGCAGCGTCAACAAGAACAGGATGTGGTCGAACCCCAACCAGATGTGCCAGACACCATCGCGCCAGAAGTCGACTAGGATTCGCCATGCACTGACGCTCACCACCCCCAGATGCTGCGTCGGACGACCGGGACTCAACAGCCCGGCCTGCGTGACGCCGTCGCGCTCAAAAGTCAGGATGCCTCTGTGCTGCGGGTCGAGGTCGAAGAACAGGCCATATCGGAGGTCGAGCTCGTCGGGCTCGCGCGGACAGTTCGCGACAAACCGCAACACGGCATAGGCGCCGTCGGTGTGACGATCGACCAAGTGTGTCGTCGCCTGCAGACTGCACGCGGCGCCATCAGTCCACAACTGCAGGCGCGCCAAGGCATACGAGGCGATCGCGTCGTGCCGCGCGCGCAGTTCGCCCCAGGTGATCGCGCCGTCGTTGTTGGCGTCCAACCCAATCGCGTAGTCCAGGTCACGCAACGCGATATCCCACTGACCTTCAACGCTCGAGCCGCTCTGATGCAACCAGAGGTAGCTATCGCTGGGCTTGTGGGCGAGCGCCGTCGCGGCCCACAGAATCGAAGCGACGAGGAACGTGACGCCCTTCATGGCTGGCTCGCCCGCAGTTGCGCGCTCAACTGCGCCATCCGCACGTCTTCAAGGGCCGTCCGCCCCAGAAAATCGAGCACCTCGCGGGCCGCCCGGGGATCGGCCACCGCCAGCGCCGCTTCCAGGAACACGCGTGCATCCCACGGCTCGCGTTGAACCGTCCAGTTCTCACGCGCGAGCTGCAGTGCCTCGCGCGGTCGCTTCAGAATGCGCAAAGCGAAGCGCGCCTCTTCACGCCGGTGCACCGCGTCCCCGCGCAGGCGAGCCGCCGCAAACCGGTCGTGCAGCGCCTGGACGTGTGCGTCGAGGCCGGGAGCCCCGGCCATTTCCTCTGCGAGCGCTACACGCAGGAGCAGGGCATCGGCCCGGCTCGCGTCTGGGAGGAGCTCGATGACCTCTTTGGGTCGTCCTTGGTCTAGGAGGAAATCCGCGTACGCTCCCAAGAGGTAGTCGTCCGGCACACCCAGGGTGATCGCTTCCTTGAAATGCGCTTCGGCCGCGTCGGCGGCGCCAAGGCGCGCGGCGATTTCAGCCAAGAGCGTCAGCCCCCACAGGCGCGCGCCCAAGGTTGGTTCGTACCTCTCGGTAAGCGCGCGCCGGAGTATCTCGTAGCTCTTGCGCGCTCCGCCGTTGAGACTTTCCACGCCACTGACGCAGATGACCGCCACCAACGGCGTTGCGCGCTGCAGCCCCTGCTCGCAGCTCCGTCTCGCCTCGACGTACTCGCCGCGGACTTGGAGAATCACGGCTCGTGTTAGCCATGCCTGCGCGTTGTCGGGATCCGCCTGCAGGGCGCGCGCGAGGTCGTTGAGCGCGCCTTCGAAGTCATGGTTGTGTTGCCGGATCGTCGCTCGCAGGACGAGCACTGGAACTGGGGGCTCGGGTGCCGCCCACCAGGGCGCGAGCGCGGCCTGGGCATAGCCATAGTAGCGCGGGTCGGAGCGGGCTCGTCCCTGCTCGACATAGAGCCAGGCGGCCCGCGTGGCGAGGCCCATGTTGCCCGGTTGCTGAGCCAGTTCGGCGCGGATCGCCCGCACCTTCCGCGCGCCGGGATCCAGCGGGGAGACCGGGAGTCGCTCCAGAACCTCGCTGTCGTCGGCCGGTATCGACGGCGTCGCCACGGCCGCACGCGCATACCACGTCGCTACTATCGCGGCGATGACCATCACCCAGGCACGCGTGCTCGCCCGGGTCCGACTGCCTGGGCGCGCCGCCCAATTGTTGGATCGACCCGTCGCTGCCTCCGGCGTCCTGTGTTGACCGTGCCGATCCACCATCCTGACATCCATGACCTATCTACGACAGAGGAAGCCAAACGGTTTTCATCGAGACTGTGGCTCCCACGCGGGGGTGCGCAAGTAAATCCGTTTTCATCGGACCAACGTAGATACCCGCAGTGCGGCGGCGTGTAGCGTGCGGCTGGAAGATCGAGAACAAAAGAAATCCATTTGGTGCGGACGCACGTAAGAGCTGACAAAGCTACCCGCGCGCGATCACAATTGACCAGCCGAGGCGCCGCCTGGCCAGAGTGTTCGCGCGATGTCCGCAATAGAGCAGGTCGCTCCAGGGTGGCGAGAAGGAGAGTACGATGATGACTCGGACCAATTTTTTCGCAGGCAGCTGGCTCGGCTGCATCGGCAAACGGCTCGCCATTCTCGCTTTGCCGGCCGTGATCATTGGCTGTAGCGGCAGTGACAATCAGGCAATCCCACCCACAGCAACGGTTGCACCGCCGACACGGACCGCAACGGTGGTGGCGACGGCAACGTCTCGGCCACCGGCGACGGCGACGCCAGTGGCGACGCCGAACACGAGCGCGGGCGCGGCCTGCGGCAAGCTCGCGAGCTGCGATCAGTGCTTCCTCACCCAGCGCGGTGCGTGCGTGAGCACGGAAGACTGCGCCAGCCGGCTCACCGCCGAAGTGGCGAGCTGCATCAATGCGGTCACCGGCTGCGATCAGCAGACGCTGGGCACGTGCCTCCCCTTCGGTTGCCAGGGCACCGGTACCGGTCTGTGCGACACGACAGGCGAGTGAAGACGATCTGAAATGGTTTCAAGGAGCGATCGGGATGGACACCACTAGTCAGGAAAGGAGCACCAACATGAAGAAGCGAATCAGCAGGATCAGCCTCGTGGCCGGACTGCTCGCGGCCCTAGCCGTGATGGCCCCGCGGCCACGGGCCGAGGCTTCCAGCCACCGCGAAGCCTTGGCCACTGTGAACGACCCGTGCATCGACAACACAGACGTTTACGCGTGGGTCACCCCGGGGGACCACGGCAAGCTGTACCTGATCTCCGGGTATGCCGGGTTGCACGAACCCGGCCAGGGCAATCAGCAGGCGCGGCTGTGTGACGACGTGCTCTACGAGTTCCACATCGCGCGAGGCACAGCGGATCTGGACGACGATCTCACCTACCAGATCCAGTTCTTCTCGACGACGCCCCGCCAGTTCGAGAAGGGGAAGACCTGCACCAAAGACGATGGAAGCCCAGACCTCATCAACTGCGGCAATGAGCTGCTGATCCAACAGAGCGGGGTGCGCCAGTACTACAAAGTGACCAAGGTGGAGTACCCCAACGGGCCGGGCGGCGCGCCAGTGTCCACGGTGATCACCGATGAGAATAATCCGCCCGAAGTCACGCCGCCCAACGTCGGCCCGCGCACGGACCGCTTGGTGTACCTCCAGCGCTACCCCGGCCGCCTGCAAGACGACGGTCTCGGTTTCAAGCCCTACACGAACAACGCTGCGGAGCTCGCGGATACCCAGCGGTCCAACGAAGAAGGCCTGTACTGCAAGAACAACGACGGGTTTGCGCGCAGCTTCATTGCGCCGTTGGGTAACGGCGGCTCCGAGGGACGGTCGTGGATGGGCACGCGCGACGACGCGTACTACCTGGATGAGAAGGGCATCTTCGACGTGCTGAACCTCGGCAAAGGCGCCCTCCCCATCGGCGGCTCACTCCCCGATGGATACAGCAGCATCGGCGCCCGCAGAACTCGCGGGGAAGATGTATTCGACGGTTTCAACCTGAACGTGCTCGCGCTGGAGATTCCCACTACCAAGATCCTCGGGACCTCTTCGATCCCGCACAACGGCCAGCCGGGCAACGACTCGCTGATCGGCGTGTGGGCCTCGGCCAGCCGCCGGCGCGACCGGCGCTACGAGCCCAACCAGGACAGCACCATCTCGTGCGGGCCGTGGGTGCAGGTGGGCCGAGAGGGACTGCCGTTGGTGAACGCCGGGCTGATCGGCACACAGGATCAGGGCCTGTACCTGCGCACCCAGCCGAAGAACGACGTGGCCAACTTCGGCGCGTACTTCCTGCGGCCGGTGCTCGTGCGTGACGAGGAGGCACTGGGAACCTACGCGGCGCTCGGGGTGGGCGGTAACACCCTGGCGACGCTGAAGGGGGATCGCTTCGATATCATCGACACCATCAACCTCAAGAATATCCCGGCGCCGGGCGCTCACGACGTACCGCTATCGGCCACGGGCGACGTGCTGCGCGTGGATGTGGCCACCGACTCCGCGTTCCCGAACGGCCGCCGGCTCACACCCGGAGGAAATCGCGAGACGGTCGACGTCAGCGATACGACGATCACCTTGATCGTGACCGGTGGAGCGCTCCACGTCGGGGACGACGTGGACTACCAGGACGGAACCTACCTTGATCAGTTCCCTTGGCATGCGTGTCCGCACCAGGGGCTCACCGAGGGACACGGCGCAGTGAACGTAGACAATCCGTAATCTCACTCCCAATGGGCAGATGCGCGACGGCCTCAGGCGACCCATCGCCGGAGGCCGTTCGCGTTTTCGGAACACCCGAACATTGACGCCCGGTCGCACCACCGATAGGAGAGCGCAATGAGTGTTATGCGGCGGTATTGGGCAGGGCGAGGTTGGCCGCGATCCGTCTTGCTCGCGTTGTTGGTTTCGGCCTGTCAGTCGTCGAGTCAGAGCAACCCTCAGACAGGGCCGCAGCCCACCCAACCGCCGGTGGCGGAACCGAAGCCACTGTATCCGCTGAACATCGGGAAGCCCGATCCGCTCGCGGAGCGCCTCTGCGGCGCCTTGCAGGCCGCGCCGCTGCAGCGGAAGGCCGAGTGCTGCGGTACGACGACATCGGGAGGCTTGACCAGCGAGTGCGTGCGCATTTTGACGACCACGCTGCGCGACGGGGCGGTACGGATCGAGGCCGGCGTCGTCGACAATTGCATCAAGGCAACATCGCGGCAGCTCGACGGCTGCGAGTGGGTCACGCCGCTCCTACCGGCGCTGCCAGAGGCCTGCCTGGAAATCATCCAAGGCCAGCTGAAGGCGGGAGAGCGCTGCCGCTCGACACTGGAGTGCCGTGAAGGATTGATCTGTCGGGGTGCGCGGACGACGGTAGCCGGCGTGTGCAGCGCGCCGAGCGCTGTGGGCGGCGCGTGCAGCAGGGCGGTCGATACCCTGGTCACGTACACCCGTCAGCCGACGGATGATCCGCACCATCCCGACTGTTTGGGTTACTGCTTCCAGGGGCAATGCTCAGCATTCGCTGCGGTGGGTGAGCCCTGCTTGTCCAACCAGCAGTGCAGCGTCGGCGCGCACTGCGCGGCCGGCCGCTGCGTAGACGGTCCGCCACCCAAGATCGGGGAGCCTTGTGACAAGACCATCTGCGAAGGTGCGGCCGCCTGCGTTGACGGCAAGTGCGCTGCGCTCAAGCCCAGCGGGGAGACCTGCACGTCACCGTTTGAGTGCCAGGGCAGTTGCGTCAAGAACGCCGGAACCGCAGTCGGGACGTGCGGCATGCAATGCAGCTGGGTCCCACCCACAGCGGTTCAACCCGCACGGACGCCGGCGCCCTAGCACGCTGTGTCCCGCGCTCCGTTATGCCGCCCATGGCTTGACAGCTCCGGAGCGCCGGGAATCCGTTCAGGGAGCATCTGCGTAGAAAGAAGTGAGAGCAAACGGCCGAGCCGAGGACACGTGCCGGGAACGGATGAACTAGCGCTCGCCCTGGGTCGGGGAGAGGAGTCTGCACTCGCTGAGCTGTACGATCGCTACGGCGGGGCGGTGTACCACCTCGCCTTGCGGGTCACGCGCGACCCGGGCGCGGCCGAAGAGATCAGTGTGGACTCGTTTCTCCAGATCTGGCGGCAGGCCACGCGCTTCGATGCCCAACAGGGAACGCTCCTTGGCTGGTTGTTTACGATCGCGCGAACGCGGGCAATCGACCGGGTGCGCGCCGCCGGGGCCGCTAAACGCACACAGGTCGACGACCCGACGCCTGTGAGGTCCGCAACGCAACCCGACGAGATGGCTGAGCTCGCCGAACGACGCCGGCTGGTGCGCCAGGCAATGGCCGGACTGTCGGCCCCGCAGCGGGCCGCCGTGGAACTGGCCTACTATGAAGGACTCTCGCATTCGGAAATCGCGACCCGCTTGGGCGAGCCGCTGGGAACGGTGAAAACTCGCATCCGTCAAGCCATGCTCGTGCTGCGAAAATCCCTCGCGCCGGTGCTGAGTACGCCATGACCCACGAAGAAATCACCGCCGATCTCTCCTTGTTTGCGCTGGGATCACTCGACCCCGAGGAGCGTCGCGAGATCGAGCAGCATGTCGCGGGGTGCGCGGACTGCCAGCGCGAGCTGGCGAGTTGGCGCGAAGTCGTCGGCTTGATGGCGCTCGATGGTCAGGACGCGACGCCGCCCAATCTGAAATCGCAGCTGCTGCAACGAGTGCATCCCGCGAGCGCCACGGCGAAGGTGATTCCGTTGCGGCGCGCAATGGCTCTGCCGCTGGCCCTGGCGGCCGCTGCGTTGCTGGTGTTCGGCATTGTCCGAGACCGGAGCATGCGTGACCAGCGGGGCGAACAGGCGCAGCTCGTTGCCAACCTGCGCAGCGAGCTCGGAACCACTCAGAGCAGCCTCCAGCGCCTGACGCAGGAGCTGGCAGCGAAAGAGAAAGATCTGACGTCGCTGCGTGCGGCGCTGGCTTCGGCGCAGGAGTCGCTCGCCGTCGTGCAAGACCCCGGGCTGCGTATGGTTGCTTTGAAGCAGACGCCAGAGGCACGGCCCGCCGAGGCACATGCGCTGATCAACAGCAGCACGCGGCGGGCGCTCTTCTACGCCTTCGACCTGCCCCCACCGCCGGCGGACAAGGCCTACGAGCTGTGGTGGATCACTGAGAAGGAAGGGCCCGTCAATGCCGGCGTGTTCCACCCGGACGACCGGGGCCTCGGGCGCATCGAGGCGCTGGTGCCCAGTGATGCCGGCGCTATCCAGGCAGCTGCTGTCACCATCGAGCCGGCGGCCGGTGTGCCCAAGCCAACCGGGCCGATGGTCCTCCTCGGCAAGCTGTAGAGGCCCCACAACTCTGGTCGTTGGACGCTCAAAGGTCTTCAGCCTTCCCAGCTCTGCTGAGATCCGACCGGCCAATGCGATCGTAGAGCTTACTGAGGGAGCATTTGTGGCTGCGATCGCCGTACTCAGACCCGTAGTTGCGCCGGTGCGCGGGCGGGTGTTAGATACCCGGACGGTGAGTGCGAACGCTTCTCATGCTACGCGTGCCGAACCGGATTGGAGCGGGTTGGTGCGACGCGCTGCGGCCGGTGACCAGACGGGGCTGGCGGAGTTGTACGATGCCACGAGCCAGCTGGTGTTCGCCCTCGCGTTGCGCATCCTCGGCAATCGCGATGAGGCGGAAGACGCCGTCGTGGAGGTCTACACGCAAGCCTGGCGGAGCGCTCACACCTACGACGCGAGCCGGGGCACGCCATGCTCGTGGTTGCTGACACTAACCCGCAGCCGCGCCATCGACATGTTGCGTTCACGCAAGCGCGAGCGCGCCAACGACCCGCTCGAATCCGCCAACGATGTGCAATCTGATACGCCAAACCCCGAGGACGCGACCGCCGACGCGGAACGTCACCGCTTCGTACGTCGCGCCATGGAGCGGTTGAGCACTGAGCAGCGTGAAGCAATCGAACTTGCCTATTTCTCGGGCCTCAGTCATACGGAAATTGCCATGCAGCTCGGGCAGCCGTTGGGAACCATCAAGACTCGCATCCGACTAGGTATGATGCGCCTGCGGGAGTTGTTGGGTCATCTCTCCGGACCGGTGATGGCAGTAAGCGGGGACAGCCAATGACCATCTCCCAACATTCTCTCGACGAAGCCCGTGAACGGGCCGCGCTGTACGCGCTCGGCGCCCTGCGCGGCGACGAGGCCCGCGAGTTCGAGGCGCATCTGGCAACGCGTTGCGACGTCTGCACCGAGGAAGTCCGTACCTTTTCCGCTGTCGCGGCCAACCTCGATCAGTTGGTGCAGCCGCAGGCACCGCAACCATCCGTGCGGGCACGGGTGCTCGAACGGGTCGCCAATGAGAGCGTCCTGGTGCGCCAACCGGCGTACGAGAAGGATGGCGTCAACTTCGTTCGCCCGACGCACCTGGCGTGGGAAGCCGGCAACGCACCTGGCATCGAGATAAAGACGCTGTCCGTCGACGCGCAGCGCGGCTACGTCACCCAGCTTGTGCGCATGCCTGCCGGCTCGTCGCTGCGACCGCATCGCCACGCCGATGTCGAGGAATCCTACCTCATCGAGGGCGACCTGCTGGTCTCCGGCGTGTTGATGCATGCTGGTGACTACTGCCGCGCCGAGCCGAACTCCGTGCACAGCGGCGTAACCACGCAAGGTGGCTGCGTATTCATCGCAGTCTATTCCTCGCGCGACGAGCTCCTCGCCTGATCGATCACGTCGACGCGCGTCGACGCGTCGAACCTTGCGCGCCGACGCGCTTCCTGTGAGAGGTGCGCATGCTCCGCGCGCAGCGCACCGTCATGGTCGCCTACTTCCTCCTCTTCTTGGGTGGCGGCGTGTGGATGCCGTACTTTCCGCTCTACCTGTCGCATCTGGGTTTCAGCGGCGTGGAGATCGGGGTGATCTTCGGCTTACAGCCGGCGCTTCGATGGGCCAGTGCCTTGGCGTGGGCGTACGCGGCCGACCGCTGGCGCGTGCGCTACCGGCTGCTGGTGATCTCCGCACTCGGCGGTGCGCTGTTCTTCATCCCGCTGCTGTTTGTCCGCAGCTTCATCGGACTGGCCCTGATCACCGGCATGATCGCCGTGTTGCATGCGCCGCTCATTCCCATGACCGACTCCACGGTGATGGATCATCTGGCGCGCCTCGGCGGTGACTACGGCCGCTTGCGCCCGTGGGGCTCGGTCGCCTTTGTGCTCGGTGCCATCCTGAGCGCCCTGATTGTGCATACCTTCTCGCCTTCCGTCGTGCCCGCTCTGCTGCTTGTCCCGGTGTTCCCAATGGTCGTGGCGCTGGCGCGCTTGCCGCGCGAGCAGCTCGGACATGGCGAGCGCTTTCATGCACCGTGGGCGCTGCTCACGCCGCCGCTGACGGCATTTCTTGCCGCTGCATTCTTGATTCAGTTCAGTTGCGGTGCGTGGGCGGGCTTCTTCGCGGTGCACGCCGCGGCGCTCGGTTTCTCGGATGCAGTGCCCGGTCTGACGTGGGGCTTGGCGGTCTCGACCGAGGTCGCGTTGCTCTATTGGGGCCAGCGCATTCTCGAGAGGATCGCGCCGGCGCAGCTGATACTGGTGGCGCTGGTGATTACCGCCATTCGCTGGGCGCTCACGGCTGCACTGCGCGACGAGGTCTTGGTCGTAGCATTGCAGCTTGGGCATGCGTTCACCTTCGCGGCGTTCCATCTCGCCGCCCTGTTGTTGCTGTCGCGGCTCGTCCCAGCACAAAGCAGCACGGGTGGGCAAACACTCTACGGCCTGATCGCGTTTGGGATCGGCGGCAGCACCGGTCTCGCCATGGCGGGCTTACTCGTCGAGCGGGTGGGCACGGCGGGGCTGTTCGGCTGCGAAGCCGCGGTCGCGTTGTTGGGTCTGCTGCCGGCGCTGCGCCTCCGGCAGCTCGTACCCGACTGAGCCATTCAATCGTCGCGCCCGTCCGCGTGCAGCGGCTGCAGACGCGGCGGCTGCCGCGCAAACGCTTCGCGATCAAACCCGCCGCTTCGGAGGCACTCGACGTCCGCCGCCACGCGTTGTCGGAGCAGCCCCAGGTTCAACCCGCCCGCCGCCGCTGGGTATGCCGCGATCTTCTCCAGTCCAATCTGCAGCATGCGGGCTGCACCCGTCCACAGCTGTTGCGTAACCTTGTGATACCCGACTGCGATTTGAATCAACCCAATGAACAGGTCCCACAGCTCGTTCGGTACATCGTCGAGCCCGTCTTCCAGGATCTCGTGCGATTCGAAGTAGCGGCCGGCATTGAATGCTCGCGCCGCGTCAATGAGCAGCGGCCGCGGTGGCGGGCGGAGAGGCATGCTCTGTTTTAGCGCTTGGCAATGCTGGTGCAAAAGGCTTCAAATGCGCTAGTAGCATGCGGCGGAAAGGCGACTGCAACGACATGACGACAGATGCGGCGACGACGGTCTACACGGCAGCGATACGCGGACTCGCGATCAGCGCGGTCATACTGGCGGTTTACCCCGCGGCCGCGGTGAGCGCCGCAACCTTCGGTGTGAACAGCAACACCGACGCGGTGGACGCCGCGATCGGCAACGGCGTGTGTGCAACGGCCACTGGGGCCTGCACGCTGCGGGCGGCCATCCAAGAGGCGAACGCCCTCGCCGGTGCGGATACGATCAACGTACCATCGGGCAACTATTTTCTCACTATTCAAGGAGCGAACGAAGAAGCGGCAGCCTCGGGGGATCTCGACGTCACCGGAGAGCTCGTGATCAACGGCACCGGCGCAAACGTTCCAGTCATCGGCGGAGGCGGAATCGATCGGGTCTTCGACGTGTTGGTCGGCGCTACCGTGACCCTGTCGCGCTTCACCATCCAGAACGGCAACCCAAGCGGTACGGACACTCAAGGTGGCGGCATCCGGAACGCGGGAAACCTCACGTTGTTGAGTTGCGCCATCCGCAACAACACCCTACAGAACGGCGATGGCGGCGGTATCGCCAATCTCAGTAGCGGCAGGCTGCAACTCACCAACGTCACGCTCAGCGGCAATGTCGCAGCGGCCCGCGGCGGGGGCATTGGCAACGACGTCGGTGGGTCGATGCAGCTTGTCAACGTGACGCTCACCGACAACGGGGCGTTTCAAGGAGGCGACATCGACAATCTCGGCGACGCCCAGTTGGTCAACACGATCGTAGTGAACAGTCGCCAAGGGAGTAACTGCACCGGCCTCGCCATCCTGACACTCGGATACAACATTGACGACGGTGAAAGCTGCGGATTGATCGCTGCGGGCGATCTACCCGACACCACGCCTGGCCTGGGCTCACCCATCGGCGGGTTTGTCTATCCCCTCGTTGTTCCCGGCAGTCCGGCCATTGACGCAGGTGACAATGGCCACTGCCCCGCAACCGACCAACGCGGCGCGCCGCGCCCGACCGACGGCGACGGCAACGGCAGCTTTGGCTGCGACATCGGCGCGTACGAAGCGCCGGGTCCCCTGCCGTTCACGCCGACGCCCTCGCCCTCAGCTTCGCCAACCCCGCTGGCACCCACACCCACTTCAACCGGGACTGCAACACCGACACCGACGCCCGTCCTGCCAACGGTCACGCCGGGTGGCGCGGCGATCATTTTAAGCAGCACCACGGGTAGCCCAGGCGATCAGGTAACCTTCACTGCGTCTCTGGTTACCGGCGGCGCAATCGTCGGCAGCGCACAGAATGACACCACTTTCGACAGTTCGAATGTACTGGTTGCCGCGCTGCCAAGTGGCGCACCCGATTGCGCGAAAAATCCCGACCTTACTGACAAGGGCCAACTCTTCTTTTTCCGCCCGAACGGGTGCACCGGCGCGATCTGCACTATGCTGCGCAGCGCCGTCCTTTCGACCTCTCCGCCGATCAGTCCGATCGCAGACGGGTCGACGTTGTACACCTGCAGAGTGAACATCTCTCCAGTAGCGGTGCCTGGAGAGTACGTATTGGCGGTGAGCACGGTGGTGCTGAGCGATCCTCTCGGCAACCGGGTTGCCGGAGCGGTCGGCGTGGACGGCAAGGTGGTGGTCGTTCCACGGCCAACCGCGACACCGACGGCAACAGCCTCCCCGACGTCTGCGAACACCGACACGCCAACGGTGACCCAGACGCCGAGTCAGACACCCACACCGTCAGCTATCCTCACGCCAACTAACACACCCATGGCGTGCGTCGGTGACTGCAACCACAGCAGCGAGGTGACCATTGAGGAGATCATCAGCATGGTCAACATCGCGCTCGGCAACTCCGCGGTGTCCGCTTGCTTGGCGGGCGATGCGAACGGTGATGGAGAGATCGACGTCACCGAGATCATCGCTGCGGTGAACAACGCTCTGAACGGCTGTCCACAGTCTCGGCCCGCGTCCTAGTTGTCACCATGAGCGGAGCCGCGAGCGGAGCCGCGAGCGGAGCCGCGAATTGTTGACAGCGAGCAAGCCGACCACTACGGTGTCGCAACCAATGAGCATGCTGGAACGAATCTCGCGCTTGGTGGTGGGGGGTGGCAGGGCGACGGCTCACGACGCCACCGATGCGCTGCACCAGTGTTACAGCGACTGCGTTACCCGGGCACGGCAGCTGGCGCGCCACGCCGAGATGGCGCCGCAAGCGCAGAGCGTCGAAGCGCTGAAGGAGCTGGCGAGCGCGGAAGAGAAACAGGCGGAACGATTGCGTGAGGCATTGCGTGCCGCGGGGCACGTGCCCCCCACAGTTGCAGACGCGGCGGTTCCACAGGGTGCGCTCAATCACTGGGCGCGGCTCGTTCAAGATCTCGAATTGCACCGGGCCTCGGGGCAACGGCTGCGGGAGCTGGCAACGCATTTCGCAGAAAGGCTCCCTGGCACGGCCGCACTATTCGACGAGCTGTGTCGCGAAGAGCACGTGCACTGTGAGCGGCTACGCGGCCTCATCGCGCGCGCCGATCCGCAGGCATTCGACTGAGAGGCGCCGAGCGGCGCGCACCCCCGCGCCGGAAGCCTGTGGCGGCGCAGTCCGTGAGGTTCTATGGCACTGACCCTTCCCCGTGACCGTACCGCCATCGTCATCATCGAATGCCAGAACGATCTCATTCACGAGTCGAAAATCGGCACCGGGGGTATCGGCGGCGCATTGGCTGCCGCCGTCCGCGAACGCAGCGTCCTCGATCACATCGCGAAGATCGTATCCGCGGCGCGCGCCGCGCAAGTGCCGGTGCTCTACGCGAACAAAGAAAGCAAACACGGGGTGCCCACGACCAACGCACCGATCTTTCGCTTCGGCCGCCGGAACCCCATCCTGCTCGAAGGCACCTGGGGCGCAGACGTGCACCCCGCCATCGCGCCGGTGGCGGGAGACTACGTGATCCGTCGCTTCCTGAGCGTCGATGCCTCGTATGGATCGAGCTTGTTCGGTACGTTGCGTGCGCTCGGACGAACACTGATCGTGGCGATGGGGGTGTCAACGAACTTTGCGGTGGAGGGCACGGTACGCGGTGCGGTGAACCGGCTCTTCGAGGTTGTGGTGCCGGAAGATTGCTGCGCCAGCGTACCGGACGAGATGCACCGATTTTCGATCGACCGT
>JBGQHM010000152.1:0-14204 GCA_041497995.1 Binatia bacterium
CATGCGCTACGAGCGCGCCTGCTCGAGGCGTTGGTGGTGCTGACGTTCGTGCTGGCGCTCGCGGTGCGCGCGAGCGCGCAGACAGGCGGCCCCTACGACCTGACCCGCAACACCATCGACGGCGGCGGTGCGACGTTTAGCGCGGGCGGAGTCTATCGACTCGGCGGCACCATCGGCCAGCCCGACGCCGGCGCGGCGAGTGGCGGTGTCCTTGTCCTGCGCGGTGGCTTCTGGCCCGAGGTCCTCACGAGCGGCACCGCGACCCCTACCGTGACTGCTACTCTCACACTGACACTGACGCAGCCTTCAACGCCGACGCCCACACCGAGCGCCACGCGAACGCATACGCCCACCGCGACACTGACCCCACCGCTCGCTCCAACAGTAACAGGGACCGCACCGCCGACTGCTTCCGCCACTCCGACTCTTGCAGTGTCCGCGACGCCAACGCGGACACCCTCAGCAACACTGACGAACACGACGGCGCCAACGACGGCAGCGAGCGTCACCGAGACGCCGACCGCTACAGCTACTCAGTCTGCGAGTCCGACGCCATCGGCAACCTCGCCCCCCACCACGACGCCCACGGCCACGGAGTCTCCAAGGCCGAATGGCTCCGCGACCGCGACGCCGACAGCCCCGACCCCTCCCGTCACGCTCACACCGACCGCGATCAGCTCACCCACGCCAACGCCCACAACCGCAACGTGCGTCGGTGACTGCGGCGGCGACGGCGAGGTGACGATCAACGAGCTGCTGGTGATGGTGAACGTTGCTTTGGAACAGGCGCTAGTCTCCGAGTGCAGCTCCGGCGACCGCGATCAGAACGGTGCGATCACCATCGATGAGATTCTTATTGCCGTGAGCCACGCGCTCAACGGCTGCGGGTGAGCTGGAAGACACGCGGGCAGGGACGCCCGCGCCACCAAAGCCTCTACCCACGGCGAGGAAATCATGGTGGCGCGGGCCTCCGTGCCCGCGTGTCGGCAGGTTTTGAGAAACCCTCTTCAGACCAAGCTGTGTCACCGCCGGCGCGTCTGTGTCGTATCCGATTTCAACGCTGAAGGTGACAAGAGGGATGTCGGGGGTTGTGGGAACGTCTGATTCGGGACGTTCCGTCAACGACTCCAGCTAATCCGGGCTAGCCGCCGGGCTATCCGCATCCGCATCCGCGCTGAACACGACTCGGTGGTGTAGCCGGGCGAAGTTATCTGGGAAATGTGGGTGCAGGCATGTAAGAACGACCTGAACCAGCCCGCGACGGCGTGTCCATAGACTCGCCGTGTCAAGGTCGCAGATCCGCCGTGGCGGGACTCGCCGTGGCGAGGAGAGCCCGTGACATGGATTGACCGGCCGCATGTTATATAATGGTCTCTGTCGGGCAATCTCCGCAGCGTGGTCACAACACCTCCCAGCGGAGAGGAAAGAAGGTCATCGCATTGAAGAATACCTCCATGAACCGCTTCACCATATTGAGCAGGGTCCGGCGCTGCCTCGCGGCGGCTGTTTTGTTCTTCGCGGCCGCAGCCGAGTCCCGCGCCGCCGACAGATTCTGGGGCGGCCGCAGTCCGGGCAGCGGGACGTTCAGTGATCCCACCCACTGGGCGGGGAGCTCCGTGGCCGGCGCCAACGACATTGCCCATTTTGGTGTCACCAATGACAATTTCACCCACTTCATTTACACCGTCTCCTTCACCGCCGACGGGACCAACCTGGGCCTGGTCATCGAGGATGACCTGGTCACCTTCAACCTCAACGGGCACCTCTATTCCACCGGACTGGTTCAAGGAATCGACATCGCCACAGTGGGCGGACGGTCCGGCCAGCTGACCGTCATCAACGGTGTGATGAACCCTGCGTTCACGTCGCTCGTCCGGGTCGGTGCGGCGGCCAACGCTCCAGGTATGTTGGTCGTGGGCGCCGGAGGGCAGTTCTTCGGCTTTGGCGATATCCTGGTGGGCACGCTCGGGTCGGGGACGTTGACGGTGCAGGCCGGCGGCGAGCTGCTGGCCAACGACACGCTGATCGGACAGGGGTCCACCGGCAATGCCACCGTCACCGGCCCCGGCTCTGCCCTGGTCACCACCGGCCTGAAGGTCGGCAACAGCACCAACGGGACGCTCGACGTTCTGGCCGCCGGCCAGGTCGAGAGCAACAACGGCTTCATCGGCGTCAACAGCGGGATCACTGGAACCGTCCACGTGGACGGACCTAACTCAAAGTGGACCGTCTCGAGCAGTCTCGCTGTCGGCCGGGATGGCTCGGGAACAGTGAACGTCACTGGCGGCGGAACAGTCGTGAGTGACTTTAGCAGCATTGGAACTGGCCAGGGGGGTGGCGGCGCGGGGACTGTAAACGTCGCTGGGGCGGCGTCGCAATGGATCAACTCGCGCGATCTGAACGTCGGGCTTCTTTCGCGAGGGGCCTTGAATATCAGCGACGGAGGTCTGGTGCGGGTCAATTCAGGCATTCTATGGGTCGGCTCCGAAACTCCCCCCAGCCAAGGGCAAAACACGCTCAACATCACCGGCGGCCAACTGGAGACGGTCAGCGCCAACGTGGGCAGTTTCGGCGCCCAAGGCGCGGTCACCGTCGCGGGGGCCAACGCGCTGTGGAGCAATTCAGGCGATTTGGCTATCGGCTATACCGCGATTGGCACGCTCAGCATCTCGGCCAATGCCGTGGTCAATTCCGCCAACGGCTACATTGCGAGCCAACAGGGGAGCCAAGGCCATGTGACTCTCGATGGCAAAGATGGGATCTGCTCGTGGATCAATTCGGGTGACGTGAAAGTCGGCTTTCTGGGCAACAAAGCAACACTGGACATCAAGAACGGCGGCCAGGTTCAAAGTGTCGGCGGCTTTGTGGGTGGTGGCTTCCAAGTGATTGAGGCTGTTGTCACCATTGACGGCAAGAGCACAGACGGATTCAGCTCGCAATGGGTCATGTCCGGCGACCTGTCCTTAAGTGATATCGCCGAGCTGGACATCAGCGATGGCGGACGCGTCGAGAATGCAAAAGGTGCGCTCGGCGGAGTGGTCAATGTTTTCGGCTCAAACTCCCGGTGGATCAATTCAGGCGAACTGTCCGGCCAGGGTAGGCTGAACATTGCTGACGGCGGAAGGGTCGAGGATGTCAATGGCTCAGTGGGTGTGGCCACCGTTTCCGGTGCCGACACGCAGTGGATCCATTCGGGAGCGCTGGAAATCGCACCCGTTTTTGAAGAGGGCTCGCTCA
Organism: Binatia bacterium; assembly: GCA_041497995.1. GTDB lineage: Bacteria > Desulfobacterota > Binatia > HRBIN30 > HRBIN30 > DATKMS01. The sequence goes on from JBGQHM010000152.1 coordinate 3,238, forward strand.
CCATCACAGGTGGAGGGAAAGTTCAGGATAACGACGGGCTTGTCGGCGGCACTTCCTCAAGCTCGCCGGCAGCCAATGTCCTTGTGGACGGTGCCAACTCACAGTGGGTCAACTCCGGCAGTTTGACCATCGGACGTCAGGGCAGCGCATCTCTCATCATCACCAACGGCGCCGTCGTTCAGAGCGCAAGCGGCTTTATCGAGAGTTTCGTCTCGGTCAGCGGCGCCAACGCCTCGTGGACGACTCCGTTACTCACCGTCGACGGCACGCTGACCATTGGATCGGGCGGAAATGTTACCGTCGCACAGAATCTACAAATTCAAGCCAACAGCAGCGGCGGAGGTCATCTCGATCTGGTCGGGGGCACGCTCGACAGCACCGTCGTGACTGTGCGTGGCGGCGCGACCTTTAACTTTCTAAGCGGAACGCTTCACCTCGGAACCTTCAACGCCTTTTTCAACGGCAGCTTGATGAATAAAGGCGGCACGCTTGCCCCTGGGACGACTCAAGATCTCGCGGCAGGCCACCCAGCTGGCAAGACCACGATTAATGGCGATTACGTTCAGCAGTCCCTGGGCACCCTGCAAATCGAACTGGCCGGCAGAACTCGCGGAGGCAACTTCGACTTCGTGAGTGTTTCGGGCACCGCTGCCTTGGGCGGCCAGTTGCAACTGTTACGACTGAATGAACATGAATTCCTACCCAACCCTGACGAGGCGTATGGCATTCTGGAAGCGGGAGCCATCACCGGCGCGTTTTCCAATGCCGCTTCCGGCCAGCGGCTGGCGACCGCCAACGGCCTGGGTTCATTCATCGTCAGCTATGGCCCGGGCAGCCCGTTCCCGGCGAACTTGGTTGTGCTCTCGGATTTCCAATGCACCACCGCGCCTATCTGCGACACGCGGACGCCCATACCGACGCCAACTGTCGCTGCGACTCAGACTGCGACTCCGAGTCCGAAAGCGACTCGCTCACCGCCACACACCGCCACGGGTACGGCGACGTTAGCCGCCAGCGCAACAGAAACGGCAACCAGAACAGTCGGCGTCTCGCCGACCTCCACTTCAACTCCGACCCCCGTGCCGTGCGTCGGCGATTGCGCTGGCGCGGGAACGGTGGCCGTCAACGACATCATCAGCCTGGTGAACATCGCTCTGGGCAATGCGCAAGTATCGGCGTGCGCGCATGGCGTTCCGAGCGGGGCCGAGGTCGACATCGCGCTGATCATCCAGGCGGTGAACAACGCGCTGAACGGCTGCGGTGGCGGCTGATCGTGCCGTATTTCACCCCACAGCTGAGCGCCTGACGAGAAGGGAGCAGTCATGACACGTTTGGACGATTCGGGACCACCACGCCGCGGTTGGCACGTTGCGACAGCAGCGCTCGTCCTGCTCGCCAGTGTGGGGTGGGTGGTCTCGCCGCTCGCCAGCGAAGCGCTGAAACGGGGTCAGCCCCTGAAATAAGAATTAGGTCAGGGATGAGCCGAGCTATTCTTCCGCACGGACGACGTGTTGCTTGCTGCCTCTCTCGCTCGAAGGCTTTCCTTGGCGGGCCGACAAACAGCGCGACGTTCCTCGCTGTCGGCTCGCGCGCGCTTGGTGCTCGTCCAACTCCACCGTTTGGGAGCCATCTCCTTCCGCGACCAGTGTATTTGGCAACCGTCGGTTCGCGCCGGTCATGCTGCCGCTCTCACCCGCCACTCCAGCTCGAGTCCAAGCAAGAGGGAGATACGGTAGAGCTGTTCGAGGTTCTTGTTCAAGATCGATGGATCAAGGAGCCGCTGGATTTGGTTGTCTGAAGTTCCGAGCTGCGTTGCGAGATACCGCTTCGAGATGCCCTTGGCAGTGAGAGTTTCGCGGATCCGCGCGAGGACGCGTTCGAGTTGGGTTCGCAGGAGGTATTCCGGATCGCGCGCGGGGCAAGTACCCCTCCGGTCTGAGAGCAGCCGGTCGTGCTGCCGCCATCGCTTGACTAGGTATGATAACGGCCTCTTCATGCGCTGGCCTCTCCGCTTGCGGCTGCTACACCGAACCGGTGCGGCACGCTACCGAAAGGGCCGGGCGCTGGTCAAAGCACCGTGGCACGGCAGGCACGGCATCCCCGAAGAGGGCGATCGGCTATGTGCGCGTGAGCACCAGCGAGCAGGCGCTCCGACCCAAAGCTCAACGAGAGACTCTGCAGCGATGGTGCGCAGCGAACGGTGTGAGACTTCTCGCTGTATTCAGCGATCACGTCAGCGGCGCCGTCCGCATCGATCAGCGGCGTGGTTTTGCTGGCTGCGCTCGCTGCCCTACGTGAGAAGCACGCTGCACGCCGACTGCAACGCCGAGCGCGACACGTACCGGCACGGCCGCCCCGACTCCTCCCGCAACGCCAACGCCGACGCAGAGCAGCAACCCCGACGCAGACGGAAACTCGGACGCCAACAACGACGGCGAGCCCTACTGCAACTGGGACTGCTTCGCCGACTACGACCGCAACCGCGACTCCAACCCCGCGAACGCCGACCCTGACGGCGACCGCTACACCCACTCAGTCCGCGAGTCCCACGACGTCGGCAACGTCGCCGCCCACGCCGACCCCGACACTGCCGCACACGGCCACTGCGACCGCGACGGCACCGACCCCGAGAGCCACGTCGACACCGTCACCGCCCTCGACCGCCACGGAGACACCGACCGCGACCAGCACACCCACGCCGACGCCAACCACCGCAACGTGTGACGGTGACTGCGGCCACGACGGAGAGGTCACGATCAACGAGCTGTTGCTGATGGTGAACGTTGCCTTGGAGCAAGCGCACGTCTCCGAGTGCAGCGCCGGCGACCGCGACGAGAACGGCGAGATTACCATCGATGAGATCCTCGTCGCCGTGAGCCACGCGCTCGACGGCTGCGGGTGAACTGCAAGACACGCGGGCACGGAGGCCCGCGCCACCCCATGATCCTTGCCTTGGGTGTAGGCTTTGGTGGCGCGGGCCTCCGTGCCCGCGCGGAAGAGGCATCACCGCCGACGCACCCTGTCGCAAGAACAGATCGGCGCGCTCTTTGACTCACCGTCTACCGCTGGCTAAGACCACAAACCACCATGACACCGACGCCACCATTGGAACCGCCGGCACGCGTGCTCCTCGGGCCCGGCCCGAGCACCGTCGGCCCGCGCGTGCTGCGCGCCATGAGCATCCCGCTCGTCGGGCACCTCGACCCCTCCTTCCTGCGCATCATGGACGAGACGAAACGCCTGCTGCAGTTCGTCTTCCAAACACGCAACGAGCTGACCATCCCGATCTCCGGCACCGGCAGCGCGGGGATGGAAGCGTGCTTGGTGAACTTGCTCGAACCAGGTGACGAGGCGGTGGTGTGCATCAACGGCGTGTTCGGCACGCGCATGGCCGACATCGTCGAACGCTGCGGCGCGACACTCGTGAAAGTTGAAGCACCGTGGGGACGCGTCGTCGAACCGGCAGATGTCGCTGCGGCGTTGAAGCGCTCCAAGCACCCGAAGCTGGTGGCCATCGTACACGCCGAAACCTCTACCGGCGCGTGGCAACCGATCGAGGAGATCAGCAGGCTCGCGCATGATGCCGGCGCACTGCTCGTCGTTGACACGGTGACGTCATTGGGCGGATGCCCGGTGCGCGTCGACGACTGGGGCATCGACGCCTGCTACAGCGGCACGCAGAAGTGTCTGAGCTGCCCGCCGGGCTTGTCGCCCATCACCTTCGGTCCGCGCGCCCTCGAGGTGCTGCGCCACCGCAAGACCAAGGTGCAGAGTTGGTACCTCGACCTCACGATGATCGAGAAGTACTGGGGCGCCGAGCGCGTCTACCATCACACCGCCCCGATCACCATGAACTACGCGCTGTACGAAGCGTTGCGGATCATCGAAGAAGAAGGACTCGAGCCGCGCTGGGCACGCCACCAGCGCAACCACGAGGCGTTGAAGGCGGGATTGGCCGCGATCGGGCTGGCGATTGCGTCGCAGGAGAATCATCAACTGTGGACGCTCAACAGCGTGCGCATCCCCGACGGCGTCGATGACGCGCGCGTGCGCGGCGCACTGCTCGAAGAGTTCAACATCGAGATCGGCGGCGGCCTCGGACCGCTGAAGGGCAAGACGTGGCGCATCGGATTGATGGGTGAGTCGAGCAGCGCCAGCAACGTCCTCCTAGTGCTCAGCGCGCTGGAACGCGTGCTGCCCCGCTGTGGACATGCGGTAAACCCTGGGGCCGCCGTGACCGCTGCACAGCGCGCGTATGCTGCATCGCCTCCCTGATCCTGGGTTCGGCTGGAGGCGGCGCGTTGCCGCTGTGCTGGCGCTAACCGTCACCTCGTGCACGTATCTACCCGCGTCGGTTTCGCCGCCCTCCGCTCCTGCAAATCAGCCGCGTCTGGTTGCCCTGGACGCGGCTGAATGTCGCGCGGTGATTCGCGACGACGCATCCGCCATCTCGCTGCAGCACGCCGCCGCCCGCAGCCTCGACTACTTGGAGCACCAGCCGCCGGACCGCGCCGTCACCGTGGTCGACCGCCAGGTCACCGCCGGCGAACTGGCCGCGATGCTGCGTGAGTTTGATGCGGTGGAACAAGTTTGCGATCGCTTCCGTGTCTACCGTGTAGAGCTCCCGCAGCCTCTCCTGGTCACCGGCTACTACCAGCCCGAGCTCCCCGCGCGCCGCACGCGCAGCGAACGCTTCCGCTATCCGTTATATCGCATCCCGAGCGATCTGGTGGAGGTGGACTTGACCCCGTTCTGCCCGGCATGCAACGGTCGGGTGGTCCAAGGGCGGGTGAAGGATGGGCGGCTCGTGCCCTACTACTCCCGCGGCGATATCGATGCCGGCGAGTTGGCCGGACGCGGCGACGAGATCGCCTGGCTCGACGATCCGGTGGAAGTGTTCTTCCTGCATGTGCAAGGCTCGGCACTGCTGCGCTTCGACGACGGCGTGCAGATGCAGATCAGCTACGCTGCCTCAAACGGGCGACCGTACACTAGCATCGGCCGCGTGCTGGTCGAGCAAGCGAAGATGGAACGTGATGCCGTCTCGTTGCAGACGCTGAAGGACTACTTGCGCAGTCACCCAGCCGAGCAAGCGCAGGTGCTGGCCGAGAACCAACGCTACATCTTCTTCCGGCCGGTCATGGCGGGACCTGTCGGCAGCATCGGCGTGCCGTTGACCGCGGGCCGATCGATCGCTGCGGACGCTACCGTTTACCCGCGCGGTGGCCTGGCGTTCGTGCGCGTCCTCCCTCGCGACGTCGCACAGCCTGCGAGCATCGAACCGGCCTTCTCACGTCTCGTACTCATCCAAGACGCCGGCACAGCAATCACTGGCCCCGGCCGGATCGATATGTTCTTCGGGACCGGCACGACCGCCGAAACCATCGCCGGCGACCTGCGCAACCCAGGTGAGCTGTACGTGATCCTGCCTCATTGATCTTCTTTTGCTTGGCGTGGCAGCAGCACGAAACCGCGAACAGGAGTGTCTGACTTCAGACAGTGCCGTATCGAGCAATCGTTTGACGGGGCTGAAGGCGCTGTAGTAGCCAAAGGGATGGCGCGGCGGTTGGTGTACTTGGTGGTGCTCGCCGTGTTGGGCGCACCGTTCAGGGCGCACGGCGCAGGCATGCCCGACAACCAACTGACGCGCACCGTGCGCGCCAGCGGGGAAACTTGGGTCTATCGCTTCACGGTACCCAAAGGGCCGAGCATTGCCGAGAGCGGTCCCGCAGCGGGCGAGCCGTCCGGCGGTGGCAGTGAAGCGTCGCGACGCTCGACGCGCGCGCAGCGGCACACCGCGGCCCCCGCACCATCACTCGACGGCGGCGCCGCGGCCGACGCCATCGATTTCCAGGCACAGCGCGCGTATCTGGCCACGGCAACCGGCGGGAGCGGACAAGAGGTGGCGACTCCGGCGGTCGGGCAAACCGTATACTTCCTTCTCGACTTCGGCGTCGTCGGGGTTACCGGATCGATAGACTTGAGCCGCCGGGCCATCCTCGATGGGCAGACGGTCTGCGAGTTCTCCGCTTCCAGCATGGATGGCGACTACTTCACGTGGTGCATCGACGGCTGGGTCGCGACCGCCGGTGCGCACACGCTGCGCTGGGAGCTGGACGTCAACAACGCCGTCGCCGAATCGGACGAAACCAACAACTCGGTGTCGGCGACGTGGACGTCGGGTGAGGCGGGACAGGTGGACTTGGACGCGGAGCGTGCCTACCTCAGAACGGCCGCTGAGGGCCACGGCAACGAGGTGACGACGCCGGCGGTAGGACAGACGGTCTACTTCCACATCGACTTCCGCATCATCGGCCCGGGCGACGTGATCACCGTGGACCGCCGCGCTCTGCTCGATGACCAACCATTCTGCAGCTTCACTGGCGCCTCCACGCCGGGTAGCTACTTCGGGTGGTGCAACGATGGGTGGACCGCCACCGGCGGCAGCCACACCCTGCGCTGGGAGATCGACTTCAACAACATGGTCGCTGAAAGCAACGAGAACAACAACGCAGCTTCGACGACATGGACGTCGGCGCCGGCCGACAGCGTCGACCTGGAAGCGCAGCGCGCGTATCTCAACACGATGCCCGGCGGCGCGGGCAACGATGTGGCCGCACCGGCGGTAGGGCAAACGGTCTACTTCCATCTCGACTTCCGCGTCATCGGGGCGGGCGCGGCTGTGGCTGCCGACCGGCGCGCCCAGATCGATGACCAGACGTTCTGCAGCTCCACCGGCTCATCCACACCGGGCGACTACTTCGGATGGTGCAGCGACGGGTGGGCCGCCACTGCCGGCAGCCACACGCTGCGTTGGGATCTCGACTTCTCCAACATGCTGGCGGAGAGCAACGAGGACAACAACTCGGCATCCAAGACGTGGACGAGTGGCGCGAGCCCGTGCGGCGGCGACTGCAACGGGAACCACGAGGTGACCGTGGACGAGCTCATCGTCATGGTTAACGTCGCGCTTGGCGGCGCCGACGTCTCCGCGTGCACCGCCGGCGATGCGAACGGCGATGGTGACATTACCGTGAACGAAATCATTGCCGCCGTGAACCGGACGCTCAGTGGGTGCGGATGACGGTCGTTGCATCGTGCAAGTTGACTCGGTTCGGTGCGCCGTAGTAGCGAGCATACACTCCCGCTGGTGTTTCCTGAGGGACGAAGGAGAAGCGGAACATGAGGACACAACTCTCAGCCACGTTGGCGTTCGTGATCGTATTGCACACTGCCACCGCCGGCGGGGCACCGCTCGGCACGGCCTTCACCTATCAAGGGCAACTGCAGCAGAATGGCAGCAGCATCAGCGGGACGTGTGATCTGCAGGTCACACTGTTCGACGCGGAGACGGCGGGCAACCTGGCGGCATCGACGCTGCTGGTCAGTCCGGTGACGATCACGGACGGACTGTTCACGGCGCAGCTCGATTTCGGCAACAGCATCTTCAACGGCCAAGACCGCTGGCTGGAGATCGGCGTCCGTTGCCCCGTCGGCACCGGAACCTTCACCACGCTCAGTCCGCGACAGAAGCTCACTGCTGCGCCTTACGCGTTGTTCAGTGCCGGGATCGCCGACAACTCTGTAACCAGCGCGAAGATTGCCGACGGCTCCATCGCGGCCGCCGATGTGGGATTCCCCTACGCGGCGAGTTCCTCTCCCGGTGGACCGGCAGGCGACGTCTCATTCAATTACGCCGGCAGCAGCTCGAAGGGCGGAGCGGCGACGGATGTCGATTGCGCCGGCTGCGTCAGCACGACGGACGTGCAGGACTCGGGGATTACCGCCGCAAAGATCAGTCCCGCTGGTTCGACAAACGGGCAAGTGCTGACGTCGAACGGATCGGGAGTGGTGTGGAAAACCGCGCCCGTGCTGCCGTTTGCGGGGTCCATCGGGATTGCCGGCGACGCCTTTGCCGTGACCAATCCAACCGAGGGTGGGAATGGCATTGCCGGCCGCGCCGGCGCATTTGGAACGCTCTTCGGCAGCGGTGTGTATGGTGAGAATCTCGGCCTCGGCGTCGGCGTTACCGGCGTCGGTACGGGGTTCGGGGTAGGCGTCCGCGGCATCAACACTGTGGATGGCGGAGTGGCCGGCGATTTTCAAGGTCGGCTCAAGGTCTCGGTCAACAGCGGTGACATAGCGACCTTTCAATCGCCGTCTGCGACCAACCGAGCCCGCATCGACAGCACCGGCAAGGGCTTCTTCAACGGCGGTACACAGAGCAGCGGCGCAGACGTTGCCGAGTTCATCACTGCCAGCACGCCGCTGACACCCGGCGATGTCGTTGAGATCGATCCGCAACGGCCGGGTCACTTCCGCCTTGCCGCCACGGCAAACAGCACCGCCGTCGCAGGTGTCGTCTCGACCGAGCCCGGCGTGTCACTCAATGCTAAGGATGGAGCGATTACCACGGTCACCGGCCCGCAACTGGCGCTCGTCGGCCGCGTGCCGGTCAAGGTGAGTGCCGAGAACGGCCCGATCCAACCTGGCGAATTGCTGGTTGCGTCGTCCGTTCCTGGGCACGCGATGCGCGCGTCCGCCAATCCCGCGCCCGGTACGGTCATCGGCAAAGCCATGGGAAGTCTGAGCGCAGGCACTGGCGTTACCGAGATGCTGGTGATGCTCAGGTGATTGCGTGGTGACGGCCGGCAGACACCTACTCGTGCGCGCCGCAGTCGGTGGGGCGTGGCTCCTCCTTGCGGCAACGGCCTCGGCTCAGTCCGGGGGCGGCTACGACCTGACGCGCAACACCATCGATGGAGGCGGCGCGACGTTCAGCACGGGCGGCGGCTACACGTTGGGTGGAACGATCGGCCAAGCCGATGCGGGCGCACTGAGTGCTGGCGTCTACGCCTTGAGAGGCGGCTTCTGGTCCTCCGTGGTGACGGCAGCAACGGCGACACCAAGCGCGACACAGACCGCTACCTCCACGCCGACGGAAACCCGCGTGCCGAGCGCGACCAACACACCATCGCCGTCGTCGACCATTGCCCCGACCACAACACCGCCGCCGGGGGTCACAGTGACAGCGACGACAACACCAGTCATCACCGTTACGCCGACCGGTGCACCCACTGGCACACGCACCCCCACCTTCACGCCGACGGCACCGGGACCGACGCACACTGCCACTGAAACTCCCACCGGAGCCACACCAACGCACACCCCGACTCCCGTTGTGTTGGTCTGCTCCTGCGGCGACTGCTCCCTCGATGGAAACGTGACGATCGACGAGATCCTTGTGATGGTCAACCTGGCGCTCGGCAATCCGACGGCTGTGGAATGCCCGGCTGCGGATTGTAACGGTAACGGCGAGGTCACCGTAGATGAGATCATCAAGGCGGTGAACAACGCGCTGAACGGATGCTCGCCGCCATGAGTGGCAGGTGTTGACGCGCCGTCGCTGATTTTCCCCATCGCCGTAGTTGGTCGATCTCTCAGCGCCGACCAGCCTTCGGTATGACACCGTCCGCCTCAGTCCTCCGCCGCAGCTTGCGCGCTTGCACGCTTGACGCTGCGGGCTCCGCCGCGATGGTCGGCTTCGGCGAGACGTATTTCCCGGCCTTCGCACTGTTGCTCGGCGCGTCGCCATTCCAGGTGGGAGTCATCGCCACCGTGCCGATTCTCGTGGGTGCGGCATTTCAGTTGGTGGCCACCGTCGCCGCGCACCGTATCGGTGACCGGCTCTGGGTGATCGGCAGCGCCGCGCTGCAAGTGCTGGTCTTCTTCCCCATCGCCTGGCTGACGCGCAGCCGCGACGGCGGCTTCCCGCTGCTCTTTGTGTGGGTGTGCGTGTACTGGATGCTCAACTTGGGGCTCGGGCCGGCGTGGAATGCGTGGATGGGCCGCATGATCCCGCCGTTGATTCGCAGCCGCTATTTCGGCCGGCGCAACGTCGCGGTGCAGTCGCTGATGTTCCTGTCGCTACTGGCCGGCGGCTTTCTCATCGATGCCGCACAACGGACCCATCTCGGCGCCGGCGTCGGGTTTGCGGGCAGCTTCGGCCTCGCCGCGCTGAGCCGCGCGATCAGCACGTGGTTTCTCACACGCCAGCGCGATCCGGGCGCCGGCGCACGCACCGAGCGCTTGCCAACCCGCCGCTTTCTGTCGCGCTTCATGCGGCAACCGTATGGCCGCGCCATCTTGCTGATCGTGTTGATGGGCGGCTCGGTCAACATCTCCGCCGCCTACTTCACCCCATTCATGCTGCACAGCCTCAACCTGTCGTACGCCCGCTTCACGATCCTGACCGCCACCGCGGTGGTCGCACGCATACTCGCCTCCCCATACTGGGGCGAGATCGCCAGCAGCTACGGCAACCGGCGCGCACTCCAGGTGGCTTCCGTGCTGATCATCCCGCTGTCGTCGCTGTGGCTGGTGTCGCACAACTTTGCATACCTGCTGGGTCTGCAGATGGTTGCCGGATTCGCCTGGGCCGGCTTCGAGCTCGCCACGGTGCTGAACCTGTTCGATTGCACCAACGACAAGAACCGCGCGCAGGTGCTGTCGATCTACAGTCTGCTCAACGGCGCCGCGATCGTCGCCGGCTCGTTGGTAGGAGGCACCGTCCTACACGTCCTCGGTGACCGTGGCTATGCGGTCATCTTCGTCGTCTCGTCGTTCTGTCGAGCCGCCGTGGTGCTGTCCGTGGCGAGCGGCGTCGGCGTGCGCCGGCGCAGCAAGGAGCATTCGTTTCGCAACGTCTTCGTGCGCGTCGTCACGCTGCGACCCGGTGAAGGCGAAGACGTCGATGCCGTGGTGCTGGATGAGGAGCCGCAGCGCGCGCCGCGACGCCGATCCAGTCGGACGCGTGACTAGGAGTCACCGATCACTTCCGATATCGTGCACGCGGGAAGGAAAGGTCCGTGTCCGACGCGCTCAAGAACCTCATCACGCTGCTCGATCTGGAGGAGCTCGAGGTCAACATCTTCCGTGGCGTGAGCCCGAAGGAGGACCGGCAACGG
>JBGQHM010000153.1:0-14118 GCA_041497995.1 Binatia bacterium
CCCCACTGCTGCCTCCCGTAGGAGTCTGGGCCGTGTCTCAGTCCCAGTGTGGCTGGCCATCCTCTCAGACCAGCTAGCCATCTTTGCCTTGGTGGGCTCTTACCCCGCCAACTAGCTAATGGCGCGCAGGCCCATCCCTGAGTAGTAGCTTGCAAGCAGAGGCCACCTTTTACCGCCGAGGCCGCAACCTCGGTGGTCTTATCTAGTATTAGCCCGTCTTTCGACAGGTTATCCCAGTCTCAAGGGTAGGTTACCTACGTGTTACTCACCCGTGCGCCGCTGTACTTGCAGAGTTGCCCCCGCTTTCCCGCACGACTTGCATGTGTTAGGCACGCCGCCAGCGTTCGTTCTGAGCCAGGATCAAACTCTCCAGTTGAAAGTTGACGCGCCGGAAATACCCCTCCGGATTTGCGCCGTCTAAACAACGGGTCCGTCACATCCCGAATAAACTCATCACTTCTGCCGCGCCCCTACCCGGGGACGGCAGAACGGCTCTACCATCTAGTTTTCAAAGACCGACCGCGCTCTCGCGGGAACAGGCTTTATAGAAAACCCCCCTCGTTGAGTCAACCCCCTTCGCGCGAGGCGCTAGGAGAAAAACGTACAGAACGGATGCGCCGGGGTCCGACCTGAATAACCAATAGATCTTCAGTCGGGGTGATCGACCAATGGATGTCCGTCACGCGCAGGCCATTTACCCGCACAGCGCCCTGCTGAATCAATCGTCGCGCTGCACTCGTGGAACTCGCCATTCCCGTGGTGGTCAATAGGTGCGGCAACGTGAGCGCAGCCGGAGCCGCATCCGTCCAGGCGAACTCGGGTATGTCTGCTGGTAACTCTCGTCGCTGAAACCGGCGTTCGAATTCCTCGCGAGCCATACAGGCGCTGTCATCACCATGAAACCGCCGCACTACGATCTCGGCCAACCGCTTCTTAGCAGCCATCGGATGTTCGACGCCTTCGGCGAGGCGAGTGCGCAGCGTCGAACAGTCCTCATAGGTCAAGAGTTCGTAGTACTTGAGCATCAACTCGTCGGAGATCGACATGATCTTCCCAAACATATCCTCCGGCGGATCAGCAATCCCGATCGCGTTGCCAAGCGACTTGCTCATCTTCGCAGCACCATCGGTCCCTTCGAGTAGAGGAAGCGTCACGACAACCTGCGGGGCGTGACCGTACGCCCTCTGGAGTTCCCGTCCTACCAGGAGATTGAAACGCTGATCGGTGCCACCCACCTCGACATCCGCCCGCAGCGCAACGGAATCGTAGCCCTGGATGAGCGGATACAAGAACTCATGGATGCCAATCGCACGCTCGTCTCGATACCGCTTCGCAAAGTCATCCCGCTCGAGCATGCGCGCGACCGTGTAGTGCGCGGATAGCCGCACCACGTCTGCCGCAGACATCTGATCCATCCATTCGGAGTTGAAGCGCACCTCGGTGCGTTCGCGATCCAAAACCTTGAACACTTGCAGCTGATACGTATCCGCGTTGGCCCGCACTTGGGCACGCGTCAGCGGCTTGCGCGTTTCTGACTTCCCCGTGGGATCACCAATCATCCCCGTGAAGTCGCCGATCAGAAAAATCACCGTGTGACCGAGGTCCTGAAACTGCCGCAGCTTCGTAAGCGGAACCGTATGCCCGAGATGCAAGTCAGGTGCGGAGGGATCTGCACCAAATTTCACACGCAGAGGCCGCCCCTCGCGCAGCTTGGCAACCAACTCGTCGTGCGGCAACACGTCGACCGTACCGCGACGAATCGTCTCCACCTGCTTTTCAGCGGACGTCATCCATCCCCGATCTGCTGAAGGCGACGAATGCCCTCCGCTCGGCCGCTCTCCGGATCGACATCGACAAGAGCGCCTTGGACAACGACCGGCCCACCCGCGACTTCGAACTTCACGGGCATGTGCGTGAGGAACCGGCGCAGCACCAGCTCCTTTTTCACACCGATCACCGACTCAGTGGGTCCGCACATGCCGACATCGGTAATGTACGCGGTGCCCCCAGGCAAGACCCGCTCGTCCGCCGTCTGCACGTGCGTATGGCTGCCCAAGACCGCCGACACCTTCCCCGTGAGAAACCAACCCATGGCAACCTTCTCCGAAGTCGCCTCGCCATGCATGTCTACGATGATCACCCGCGCGCGCGCACGCAGGTCGGGCAACAGTCCCTCGACCACACGAAACGGACAGTCCACGCTGTCCATGAATACCCGGCCGATCAAGTTGACCACAACCACGGCCGTGCCGTCGGCCGTTTCGCATACTGTCCAGCCGCGTCCGGGGACGGACGGAGGAAAGTTCGCAGGTCGCACCAGGCGCCGATCATTGTCGATAAACTCAATGACCTCCTTCCGGCGCCAAACGTGGTTCCCCGACGTAAGAACATCGACACCGGCATCAAGCAAGTCCAATGCACCGTGCGGATCGACCCCCGCACCATTTGCAACGTTCTCACAGTTCGCGATCACCAGCGCCAGCTGTTCGCGGTGAATCAAACGGGGAAGCAGGGACCGAATCGCTTGGCGACCTGGCTTGCCGACCACATCACCCAAGAAAAGTATGCGCATGGAGAGACCGCGGCGCCCTCACCCGAGGACGCCGCGTGCCTGCGAGTAGAACATCTTACTTCGCAATTTCACTTGCACGGGTTTCGCGGATCACGGTTACTTTGATCTGCCCGGGATAGGTCATCTCACTCTCGATCTTCCGCGCAACGTCGTGCGCCAGGGTGCCCGCCTGCTCGTCATTCACCGCGCGCGGCTCGACAATGATGCGAATCTCCCGGCCGGCCTGGACCGCAAATGACTTCTCGACCCCCTTGAACGAGTTGCTAATCCGCTCGAGCTCCTCCAGTCGTTTCACGTAGCTCTCCAGCATCTCGCGCCGAGCACCAGGCCGCGCACCCGACAACGCATCAGCCGCATCCACAAGCGGCGCCAAGATCGTTTCCGCCTTCACTTCCTCATGGTGCGCCGCAATCGCATTGACGATCTTCGCAGACTCGCCGTATTTCCGAGCGATATCGGCGCCGATGATGGCGTGCGATCCTTCGACCTCGTGCGTCAGTGCCTTACCAATGTCGTGCAGCAGCCCTGCACGGCGCGCCTGCTTCACGTTCAGTCCCAACTCGGCCGCCATAGCCCCGGCAATGAAGGCGCATTCGAGCGAGTGCATCAACACATTCTGCGCGTAGCTGTACCGGTACTTCAGCATACCGAGGAGCTTGACGATCTCAGGATGCACGCCGTGGATGCCAACTTCGAAAATGGCCTTCTGCCCGGCCTCTCGAATATTCTCCTCGATCTCCTGTTCCGCCTTACGTACGACCTCTTCCACCCGTCCGGGGTGGATACGTCCATCCGAAATGAGGCGTTCCAAGGCGATTCGTGCAATCTCGCGGCGGATCGGGTTGTGACACGAAACGATCACCGACTCCGGCGTGTCATCAACGATGAGGTCGACGCCAGTCGCCGCTTCGATGGCCCGAATGTTGCGCCCTTCCCGACCGATGATCCGCCCCTTCATGTCGTCGCTCGGCAAATGGACGACCGAGACCGTGCGCTCTGCAACGAACTCTCCTGCCAAGCGCTCAATGGCAATCGAAATGATCTTCTTGGCGCGGCGCTCCGACTCAGCCCGTGCCTCTTCCTCCACCATCCTGATGTGCTTCGCTGCATCATGTCGCGCTTCGTCGACCATCTGATCGATCAGGCTGCGCTTCGCTTCTTCGCGCGTCAGGCCGGCAACCCGCTCGAGTTGCAGACGCGTCTCGTCGACGAGGTGCGTGCACTCCTCTTGTCGCTCCGCTAGCTGCCACTCCTTCTGACGCAGCAGCTGCTCCTGCTTGCCACTCTCCGCCTCCCGTTTTTCGATCTGCTCGGCCCGCTTCTCCAGGTTCTCCTCGCGTGTCACCAAGCGCCGCTCGAGCTGCTGCATCTCCCGCCGACGCTCGCGCGACTCTTTTTCGACCTCCGCCTTCGCCTGCAGGATGACTTCCTTCGCCTTGATCTCGCCCTCTTTCCGGATGCTGTCCGCCTCGGCGCGCGCTTCGCGCACGACCCGCTGTGCGGTTTCGTCGGCGCTCTGCACTTGCTGCCGCATCTGTTGCCGACGCACGAGTTCGAGGATGACCGCGAACACGACCGACAGAACGACTATTGCTATTCCAGGTACAACGTAGCTCATGATAACTGCAGCTCTCCTTTCTGAAGCGACACCACACCGCCACACTGCACAATGCGCCGCTCCGTGATCACATAGTCCAGGGAGACGTCCCACGGGTCGCGCGGGAGCTCCGGACACTCTTGGAATTCATAGGCTAAGCCGACGCGGGTGACCCCGCCGGTCAGCACTGCGAACAGACGATCGTAGAAGCCGCCGCCGCGGCCGAGACGGCCCCCCCGGATGTCCCACCCGACCACAGGAACGAGCGCCACCGCCGGAAACTCCGGCGATGTCGGCGCACCGCCGGCCGGCGCACTCACCCCACCACGGCCTGCAGCTAGCGGTTCACCAGCCTGCCACCGCACCACACCGATGGGCACTGCGCTCCGGGGCAGGTAGATGCGTTGCCCACGGTGGGCAACCTCGTCCAACAACCCATCGGTGGGCACTTCGTTCTCGTGGGTGATGTATCCGATCACCGATGCGGCCGCCGTATAGGGCGGGAACCCTCGCAACTTCTCGTGCACTGCTCGCCCCACGGCTTCCACGGTGCTTGCCGAGAGGGCACGTCGCTGTTCTCTGAGTCTCTGCCGAATCGCTCGTTTCTCGACGTTCATGTTCCGGTCACTGAGACCGGGGCGAAGGCCGGCAGTAGGCTCGAAAATGGGCAGTTGGTTACGTGTTGCGGCGAGGGGGTCCCGAAGCTCGTCGCGTCCAACGAGCCGTTCCTTGCTTCATGTTCCACTCACGACTGACATTTTCACTGTCAACCAGCGATACTCGGTGACGCTTCGCATAACCCCCTGGAACGCTGACAACAACCAAATCCAATGCAACCCAAGCCAGGAATTCAACTCCCACCGCCAACTCCTACACCCCGCAGGCAAGGGGCATCACTGCATCCATCTAGCGTCATCGGTTGCACTGCTCGGACCCGGTGCCCGATCGGGCCACGGAACCGCTCCGCGCGGCATGGTCTGGGTCGAAGCCCCGTGCCAACACGATGACGTTATGCAGGATCCTGAGCCTCCTTGCGCCTAGTGATGCCTTCTCCTTTCCGAACCGACGATCCCAACGCAGCCGTCACTCTTGCCGAGACACGTTGTGCCGTTCGGTTGACCGTTTGACAGAGCTCCTCTTGCTGACGTTGTAGTTTCCTCCATTCGCTCGCAATATTCAATGCTGCCACCAGGGCAAGATTCAGGGACGGCGCCGCCGTCCGCCCTTCCGCCAACTCCTGCATGCGCCGAGTGACATGGGCCGCCACGTCTCGAATATGCTCTTCGCTGTCCTCGCTCGCGACAGTGAGCCGGTATCCCATGATGTCGACTTCCACCGGCTGCCTCATGGGGACCTAGGTGAGGTCCAGGCCGTCGAGGCGGTGCAGGATACGCTCCAAACGCGCCTTGATCTCGGATCGCTCTTGCTCGTAACGCTCCACTTGAGCGGTGATCTCGGCCAGCTCCTTCTCCTTTTGCTCCAGCCGCTGCACGACGTCGTCGTACTCGTGGCGCACGCGTTCGTGCTGATCCACGAACTGGTGCACTTTCTCTTCCAAAAGCTTCAGGCTTTCTATGCCGATAGGCTTTGGGACATCAAGCATCGCTGCACGATAGAGATGAGGCGTAAGAGTGTCAAGCAGCGACAAGGCGGGAAACACCTCAGCAGCCAAGGCGAGCGCGAAGAGCGAACGTCGGGTCGCATCTCGCTCGTCCCCTCTTCCGAGGAAACCCGCTCTGTCGCATCAACTCGTCTCCAACAAGGCATCGACAAAGGCGGCGGCATCGAAGGGTGCGAGCGCGGGCAGGGTTTCGCCGAAGCCGATGTAACGGATTGGGATACCGAGCTCGCTGCGAATCGCCAGGACGGCACCACCCTTTGCGGTGCCGTCTAGCTTGGTGAGGACGATGCCGGTCACCGGCAGGGCTTCGCAGAACACGCGCGCTTGATTGATGGCGTTCTGCCCGGTCGTCGCATCGATGACCAACAGCGCTTCGTGCGGCGCTCCTTCGAGCTCCCGGCCGATGACGCGCACGATCTTCTTGAGCTCTTCGATCAGGTGCGCCTTGACGTGGAGTCGCCCGGCGGTGTCGACGATGACCACGTCGACGCCGCGCGCCACCGCCGCCTTGATGCCGTCGTAAGCCACCGCCGATGGATCGGCGCCGCTTTGATGGTGCACACATCCAACCCCCACGCGTTCCGCCCAACGCTGCAGCTGCTCACTTGCGGCCGCTCGGAACGTGTCTGCCGCAACGAGCAAGACCTTCTGACCCGCTTCGCGATAGCGGTACGCGAGCTTCCCAATCGTCGTGGTCTTACCGACTCCGTTGACGCCGGCGACAAGGACCACACGCGGCTTGACGTCGGACGCCTGATGCCCGCCGTTTGCGAGGATTGCTTCCATCTCGTCGCGCAGCACCCGGCGCAATGCATCGACGTCGGTGAGCTCCCGCGCACGCGGGCGCAGCTTTGCCAGCAAGACCTGCGTGACCTTGAGCCCGACATCAGCAGTCAGCAGGATTTCTTCCAGCTCCGCGATGCGTGCTTCGTCATCCTTTCCTGCGCTCCAGGCGGTCTCGAGACGCCCCAACAGGCCCCGGCGTGTCTTGGTGAGGCTCTCGCGCAGCGTCGGTGCGGACGGCTCGGCCGCGGTTGTCTCAACAGTCGCTCGCCCAACCGAACGTCGGCGGAACAACAAGAAGGCGCTCACACCCATCACCGCGGCCGCGGCGCCGCTGGCAGCGATGACAATTTCGGGAGTCCACATCATCGAGAGGAAGGATTACCGCACGTCGCCGGTGATGAGAAGGAAGGCACAACCACGAGCGACGTGCCGAGCGCAACGAACGATTCGGCTAGTGCATTGCCACCGAGATGACCTTCGACACTCCAGGCTCTTCCATCGTCACGCCGTACAGGACGTTTGCCGCTTGCATGGTGCGCTTGTTATGCGTGATGACGATGAACTGCGAGTGCTCGCTCATGTCCTGCACCAGGTTCGTGAAGCGGCCGATGTTGGCATCGTCGAGCGGAGCATCGACTTCGTCGAGGAAGCAGAATGGGGTCGGATTGATCATGAAGAGCGAGAAGATCAGGCTGACGGCAACCAGCGCTTTCTCTCCGCCAGACAGCAGGGACACAGTGTCGAGCCGCTTGCCCGGAGGGCGCACGACAATCTCGACGCCGGTTTCCAGCATGTTGTGTTCGTCGGTCAGTACCAGCCGCGCTTCGCCGCCGCGGAAGAGCCGCGGCAGCACGGTTTGGAACTTCTCGTTCACCGCCGCAAACGTCTCGGCGAACTTTGTGCGCGAGGCGCGATTCAGCCGTTGAATCGTGCGCTCGAGATCGGTCAGCGACCGTTCGAGATCTTCCTTCTGCGTCCGCAGGAACTGTGCGCGCTCTTCCAACTCGCGCAACTCGTCGATCGCCGCGACGTTCACCTCGCCGATGCGCCCGAGCTTCTCACGCAGCGTATCGAGCCGCGCGAGCGCCTGCTCCTCGTCCTCGGTCGGCTCAACCACCGGTTCTTCCGCCAGATCGGTGGCGTACTTCTCACGCACGGCCTGGCTGAGGTGCTCGGCGCGCAGTCGCTTCTCCGCCAGCGCGACCTCGCACTGATTGCATTGCGTACGCGCCGCATCGATCTGCTCGCGCGTGACGTGGATCAAGCGGTCATGTGCTGCAACCGCATCGTTTGCGGTCTCCAGAGCTGCACGTGCTGTAGCGATCTCGCCCTCGACGATCTGCCGCCGAGCTTCCTGCGTCGCGCACAGCGCTTCCGTCTCGCGCGCGGCAGCCTGGAATCCCGCATGTTCGCGCCGCGTCTCCTCCAGCTCCGTGGCAAGCGACGCCGCACGCGCGGCCGTCTCGTCACGCTGCGCCACCAATCGCGACAGAGCCGCAACCGCCGCCTCTTGGCGTTGACGGCGCTCGGCGGCCCGCACTTTGATGCCCGTGACCTCGCTTGTCAGGCCGTCGATGCGCGCGGTAGCACGCGCAGCCGTCTCTTGGCAAGTCTGCAGCGCCGCTTCAACCCTTCCGTGCTCGGTGGCCAGGGCCTCCAGCTCGACTTCCGAACCGTGGACCTGCGCGCTGCTTTCACTTTCTTCCGTCAGCGCAGTCGTTGCCTCGAAGCGCGCAACCTCGAGCCGATCGAGCCATCGCGGCCGCTCGCTTTCCAGGCGTTCCAAGTCCTTCTCAGCGGCGACCAGGTCGACCGTCAGCGCGTGCGTGTCACGGTCGAGGCTCTTGAGCGCGCTCTCTTGCTCCTCCAGTTCGTGCTGCACGCGTTCGGCGGCATCGCGGGCGCGCGTCAGGCGCTCCTCCGCAGCGGTACTGTCCGACACCAGTTCGCCGGCCTGACGGCGACGCGAGACGATCTCTTCCTCGACCGGCCGCTCACTGCCACCCGTGATCACGCCGCTGGCGTCGATCACGTCACCCTCGGGTGTCACCATGGTGACGTGCACACCGTTCTTGCGCCACAACGCCAACCCGGAGGTGAGGTCCGGAACCAAGACCACCTCGCTCAGCAACGTCTCAGCAACGTGCCGATACTGCTCGTCGACTTGCACCAAATCCAACAGACGGCGGGTGTTGCCATTGAGGCTGCTGGCTCCATGGCCATTCATGGGAATTTGTCGAGGTGAGAGTGGGATGAAGCTGCCCCGGCCAGAGTCTTCCTGACGCAGTGTGGTCACCGCTCCGACGCCATCGTCGGCTTGGCGGACAATGACGTACTGCAGCCGGTCGCCCAGAGCCGCAGCGACGGCGCGCTCGTGCTCGCGGGGAACATCAATGACATCGGCAACCACTCCGAGGACGCCGCCCTCGGGTTGCGCGCCCAGCAAGATGGAACGTACGCCGCGCTGGTACCCCTCGTAGCTGCGCTGAATCTCTTGCAGCGACTCCAGGCGCGAGCGCAGCTGCACCACCTGGTTGTGCGCCTCATTGATCTCCCGTTCCCACCCACGCCGCTCCTCGGCAAGCACACGCACGCGCTCGGCACGCTGCTCCTTTTCGCCTTCCGCCGTACGCAGGCGGTCGCGCAGCAACACCACATCGGCGCGGCGGGCTGCCGCCGCAACCTCCACGGCAGCCAGATGCTCGCTGGCTTCCGCCTGTTCAGCGGCCAGCTTGTCGAGGCGGCGGCGGGCATCATCGCGCTGACGAGCTTGCTGGGCCAGCGCATTCCGGCACTCGGCCTCACGGGCGGCGAGCCCCACGACGGCATTCTTTGCCGCCTCCAGCTCGGCGTTCGCCGCTAAAACGCGCTCGCGGGCGTCAGCCAGCTCCGCTTCCTTTCGTCCGAGCTCGCCTTCATCAAATAGCACGAGCTGAGCGAACTCGGAGCGTTCGCGTTCCTGTTGCTGGATGGTGTGTTGCACCTGAGTCTGTTGCTGCGCCGCCGCCGTCGCGTCCGCCTCCAAACGCGCGATGCGACGCTCACGCTCGCCCGCTTCCTGGCTCAGTAGGTCAAGACGCTGTCGCAAGCCATTGCATTCCGACTCCAATGCCGCCGCCGTCTCCCGGCGGCTTGCGAGCTCTTCCTCCGCCGCGACTTGTGCGGCGATCTTTTCGCTGCGTGCCTGCTCCAGCCGCGCCAGCTCGGCGAGCGTGTTCCGTTCCTGTTCGCGACCGCTTGCCAGCTCATCTTCGAGCTGGGCAATCACAGCGAGCAGCCGTTGCCACTGCGCACCCGACAGCGCCAGATCCAGCTGCCGGATCTCTTCCTGCAGCGCGCGGTACTGCTCCGCCTTTTTGGCCATGCGGTGCAGGTACTGGATCTGCCGGTCGATCTCCCGCAGTACGTCGTTGACGCGCAGCAGGTTCTCGCGCGTGCGCTCCATCTTGCGTTCCGCAGCCAGCTTGCGGCTGCGATACAGCGTCGTACCTGCGGCCTCTTCGATAAACAGTCGGCGATCTTCCGGCTTGGCATTGATCAGCTGCTCAACGCGCCCTTGCTCGATGATCGCGTACGCCTTGCTGCCGATGCCGGTACCGAGGAACAGCTCGGTGATGTCCTTGAGGCGACACGATGTCTTGTTGATGAAGTACTCCGACTCGCCCGAGCGGTAGTACCGCCGCGAGATCATGATCTCGGTGAGCTCGCGAAAATGCGCGGGAACGGTCGAGATGTCGATGTCGAGCTCGCTCAGCTGGCGTGCCTGCGGGTCGTTCTCGAAGGTCAACGATACCTGCGCCATTCCGGCCGGTGCGCTGCGCTCGTTGCCGTTGAAGACGACGTCTTCCATCGACTCGCCGCGCAGGTGTTTGGGACTCTGTTCCCCCAACACCCAGCGAATGGCGTCGACGACGTTAGACTTGCCACACCCGTTCGGGCCGACGACGGCGGTGATACCTGTCGGGAAGTCGAGGACCGTCCGGTGGACGAAGGATTTGAAGCCGATTAATTCGAGCTGCTTGATCCGCATGCCCGCACCACCACCCCGCCGCGAAGTATTTCACAGCCCATCTGGAGGGTCAAGAAAACCTCTTGAAGGGTCTTCCAATGGCCCCAGCGCTGTGATCGCACTGATCTATTCGAGCAGTTCTGTGTTCCAATACGATACGTCCACGGTCGACAAGAACGGCGCCCACTCCTTGTAGCGACGCAAGCTGAAGGTTTCCAGCATGAACGGCGTCCACTCCGGCCGCCGTGGCGGACGCAGCAATCGCATACCGGCCTGCTCCGGCGTCCGCCCACCCTTGCGGCGATTGCACGCATGGCACGAGCACACCACGTTTTCCCAACGCGACAACCCATCCTGCGAGCGTGGAATGACATGGTCCAAGTTCAGATCATTCCGCAGGAATCTCTGGCCGCAATACTGGCAGGTATTGCGGTCGCGGCTGTAGATATTGAAGCGACTGAAACGGACTTGCCGCCGCGGCACACGATCGTAGGCCAGCAGCAGAATAACCCGTGGCACGCGCACCACGCGGTTCACCAGCCCGATGGTGTCGTCGTGGACCGAGGCCGACAAGTCGAACCAGCTGTCGAAGTTGAAGGTTCGGTACTCAGCATCGACCGCGTGAGCAACCCCCTGATACAAAAGCGAAAATGCCCGCCGGACGGACGTGATGTGGACCGGCAGGAAAGACCGGTTGAGGACTAGGACCTTGGTATTAAGAACTGACGCCGCTGCAGACATCCTCGAACCATGGCACTCGAACCTGAGGTTTGGCGGGCACCGTACCCGTGATGCTCAGCGAAGTCAAGAATATGACTGGTTTTTCAGATGAATCTACGCCGACTGCCGGCAGATTGGCGAGTCGATTCTTGCCCTTTCGGGGCCTGACCCCTATGATGCGGCGACCTCAAAGGATCCAGGTTGGACACGAACAGAACTTCATATGAGTCGCTGCTGAGCCGGGTCGAGAAACCAGGCCGCTACCTCGGGAACGAGCGTGGCATGGTGCGCAAGGATCCGAGTGCAGTCGCGCTGCGGTTCGCCCTGGCCTTTCCTGATGTGTACGAGATCGCGCAGTCGCATCCCGGGCTGCAGATCCTGTACGACATCTTGAACCGCCGCAGGGATGTCTATGCCGAGCGTGCGTATGCACCTTGGTTCGACATGGAGCGCGAGCTACGCGCCAACGGTCTTCCGCTGGCGTCACTGGAGACGCTCACCCCACTCCGCGACTTCGGCATCGTGGGCTTCACGCTGCAGTATGAGCTCACGTACACAAACTTGCTGGCCATGTTGGATCTGGGAGGTATTCCTCTCCGGGCTGCTGACCGAGGGAGGTTTGACCCGCTGGTCATTGCGGGCGGCCCCTGCGCGTTCAATCCGGAGCCGCTCGCGGATTTTCTCGACGCCGTGTTGCTCGGGGATGGGGAGAACGCGATCCACGAAATCTGTGACACGTACCTAGCGTGGGATCATCGAGACCGTGGCGAGCTGCTGGCCGCCCTCGCCACCATCCGCGGCGTGTACGTGCCCGCTTTCTTCGAACCGCGCTATGCGGCTGATGGCAAGCTCACCGAGATCCGTCCGCTGCGCCCAGGGTACACACTCGTCGAGAAACAGATCGTCCGCGACCTCAACACTGTACCGCTGCAAGAAACCTACGTCGTGCCAACGATGCAGATCGTGCATGACCGGCCCAGCTTGGAGGTGATGCGCGGGTGCGTCAAGGGTTGTCGGTTCTGCCAGGCGGGCTACATCTATCGTCCGTTGCGTGAGCGCGACCCGCGACGCGTCTTAGAGCAAGCCGAACGGGCGATCGCACAAACCGGTCACGACGAAGTATCGCTCCTCAGCCTGAGCACCGGCGACTACAGCTGCGTCAATCCGTTGCTGACCGAGTTGATGAACCGACTGGCGGCGAAGAAGGTGGCGGTGTCGCTGCCTTCGACGCGTGTCGATGCACTCGCGCCGGCACTGCTCGAACAGATCAAACGCGTGCGCAAGACCGGCTTTACGTTGGCACCCGAAGCCGGCAGCCAACGGATGCGCGACATCATTCAGAAGGAGTATCAGGAGGAGGAACTGGTCGCTGCGGCGCAACAGATCTTCTCCCTCGGCTGGCGCTCGCTGAAGCTCTACTTCATGCTCGGGCTCCCCAGTGAGACCGAAGTCGACCTGATGGGCATCGTCGACTTATCCATGAAAGTTGCCGCCGCAGGCAAGTTCCGCGCGCAGGTCACCGCCAGCGTCTCGAATTTCGTCCCCAAGTCTCACACTCCATTTCAATGGGCGGCGCAGATCCCGATCGCCGAGATCGAAGCACGGCAGCGTCTTTTGCGTCGGGAGTTCGGCAAGCGACGCATCCAGTTCCGCTGGCACGATGCACGACTGTCGTACCTCGAGGGCATCTTCTCGCGCGGCGACCGGCGGACCGGCGCCCTGCTGCAGCGCGCTTTTGAGCTCGGCTGCCGCTTCGACGGCTGGAACGACGCCTGTCGTTTCGACCTGTGGGAGCAAGCATTGCGCGACACGAACTTGTCAGCCGACTTCTACCTGCGGCGGCGTCTGCTCGATGAACCGTTGCCGTGGGATCACCTCAGCAGCGGCGTCACCAAAGCGTTCCTGCAGCGCGAGCTGGCGCGCGCGTTCGAACGGACGCTGACACCGGATTGTAGTGTCGAGCGCTGCACGTACTGCGGCGCTTGCGATTTCACCACCGTGCGCAATGTTGACTACCACGTCCGCGGCGCCAAAGGCGCCGACCACCGCGGTGACGTCATCGATCATTGGGCGAGCAACATCGTTGCGGGTTCCGAAGAATCCGGTGCGTGGGAGCCGCGTGGCTGGCACAAGATTCAAACCAAGGCACGTGGGCAACAGCCGCAGCCAGCGGCCCCATTGGCCACACCCGCGAGTCTCGCAGGCGACGAGGCTCCCCGGCCCGGGAGCGAAGCCGCCGCCGGCTTGGGGAATGCAGAAGAGTGGTTGTCGGCTGGCGGCGAGGCGCTGGTACCGGTCGTCGACGCCGGCCCCACGAAGGTGCAAACGCGAGTCAGACTCACGTACACGAAGCTCGGGCGCGCCCGCTTCATTGGCAGCCTGGAGCTCACGACCCTCTTTCACCGCGCCGCGCGGCGCGCCGGATTGCCGGTCGCGTTTTCACAGGGGTACCATCCGCTGCCGCGCTTTGCGTTCGGTCCCGCGCTCCCAGTGGGAGTGGAAAGCAACGGGGAGTTCGTCGACATCGACCTGACAGAAGCCCTCACCGCGGATGCGGTGCGCGAACGGTTCGATGGGCAATTGCCGGACGGCATGCGCATCCTCGCCGCCGAGTCGGTGCCGCTGCGGGGCACCAGCATCGCCACGCAGATCGCCGCCTTCCGCTATCGAGTCGACGTCAGCCACCTCATCAATGGCGATGGCGGCGCGGATTTTCTCCGACGCATCGCGGCATTCTGTGACGCAGCGGATTTTCCGCTCGAGAAACACGCCAAGGGAACCCAGCGCATCGTCAACGCGCGTCCGTATGTTCA